>JAKZRK010000239.1:0-4587 GCA_047518225.1 Alphaproteobacteria bacterium
GGGTGTCGCCGCCCGCGCGGTTCAGGGTTCCCTTGAAAATTCTACAGGTCAACGCCGTTCATACCCCGAAGATTGTCCATAACTTGTTTGTATTCCGCAACGCCCAATTCTTTCAGCGTCGCCACGATAGCGCACTCGCAGCAACGCCCGTCTGCCCTTGGCATTTTGGTTTCCATCGCCACGCCGATAGACTCCGGCCTGCATTCATGGTCGCCGCCCTTGGCAATGTGTATCAGTTCGGCAATCAGTAGGGCAGATGCAAACGCCAACCGTTCCCGGTCAATCTTGACAGCATCAATCACCCCATCGCGTAGGCCGCGCTTGTATTCAGTCGCCGCGCTCATTCAATCACCCCGTCCAGTATGGCTAGCACATAGGTTGCCGTCTGGCGTCGCCGGTCTACCCCGTCCAGTGGGTGGCATGGCGCGCCCTTGCACTTCAACAGGTGTTGGCACATCTGCCGTACCTTGATTGTCTCGGTAATGGTAATCATCAATCCCCCTTACAGTCGCGCCACAATATCCCAAGCAGGCTCATACATTCGACGGCCTGCCATAAATTCATTGTGCTGCCGTAGCATCTTGGTTGGCCCGGAGTAGGTCAACAGGTTCTTACCGTCGCACCATAGGGCCGCTTGTTCGGCCCGTGCTACCAGCCGCATTGATTCCCGCTTGGCAGGGTTGCGCTCATTACGCCATGCTCTGGTTTTCTTGGCGTCTGGCGATAGCATTACTACGGTTGGGGTGGGCTCATCATCGGCCAATGGGGTAGCATCCCCAAGGCTAAAATCATCCTCTACGGGATCATCCGCGAATGCCGCCCCGTGCAGCCTAAACGACACATGGCGTTGCTCACCCTGGGCAGTACGGTTGCCCTTCACGAATGCGGCAAGGTCGCTGCCCTTGACGTTCTCAGTCTTGATTGTGCAAGCCATAGCAGGCCGTTTGCAGTTGCCATGATCCGCCGCCGCAAAGTCCTGTATACGTTCGATGGTGTCGTAATCCAGGGGATCGGCAGACACGATCCATATTTCGCCAGCGTCCGTTACCAGACTGGCCCGGTTGGGAATGTTGACGGCCTTTGCTAGCTGGCCTGTCCACTTTCGCGCTTCGTCTGCATTGGCCGCCCCGTTGACCATGATCGAACCTTGGAACGGCCCCCGGCCCACGTCCCAACGCCACGCCTTGAGATTCAGCGTAAAGGCGATGCAGTTCACACATTGATTGCATCTGTGCCACATTTTGAATCCCCAACCGTGCGTATCAGTACCCTTGCCCCATTGTGGCTTTAGGCATTTTTGCCGTAGCGGTTTATCAGGCTTTGGCCGGAATCGGGCGGTTCCCGTCGTTACTGGTTTTCCTAGACGAAAGTGATAGCCAGACTTGGGTACGGTGTTACCGATTCGGCCTGTATCGGCGGCCATTTCCAGGGTGTCCCGATCCTCCGGGAATGACGCCAGCCATGCGCGGCGGTCGGCTTGCTTTTTGGCTGCCTTGGCGACCTTGCCACACTTTTTGCAATCGCGGCGGGTATGTTCGGCGCACATTCCGAGTTCGGCCCGAAGTGTAGCGGTGGCGCATTGCCCGCAACCTCGCAGGCCGTGGTCATCGCATGGCGGCGCATTGCCTAGCAGCAGGTCAAGGAACGGGGTAGCGGGTGGTTTCAGCCAGCCCAACGCAATCAGTTCGGCGTCGGTTTCCAGTTCCCGCCCGGCCAGAATGCCATCGTTAGCTAGTTGCGCCGTCGGGGTGGGTGGGTTACTATGGTTTCGATTCGTCATCGCTTGCCTCGATGGTGTGTCGCCATGATCCTAACCCGCCGGAGTGTTCGCCGGCGGGTTTCTTCATGGTTCCCCCTACTGTGGCGTCAGCAGACATTTATTGTCAATAGCCTGTCGCCGTTGCCGGACTAGCCCGATAGGTCAATCAGCCTGCCTATTTCCTGCCGTCCGTTGGTGGTGTCGGCGTCGGCGTCGGCGCGCCAGTCATCGGGCAGGTGTAGGTGAATGGCATCCGCCACCAACCCGCGTAATATAGGTGCTGGCATCGCTTCTGCCTCCACGGTTTCGGCAATGTCCGGGCGTCGGCGGTCGGTTTCCTTGCGTGGCTTGGTGGGCAGGTCGTACTCCACAATTTGGGATTCGGTTATGCCGATCCGGTCAAATTCCAGGGGGTAATCGTATGGCAGAAATTCCCGTAACTTCGTTTCAATGTCAACGTCAATTAGGACGCCAGCCGGGTCAAAATCCCCAACGTAGTAAATGGACGTTGGCAGGTCGTTTGCAGCAATCCGCATGGCGGCATCGTGTACGAACGTAATGCTACTGAATCCATGCGCCGCGCATAGGGTAACGCGGCAATCCCGGCAGACTGTCCGCAAGGTTCCGGCCAGGCTGTCGCTCTCCGTCCACACCTCTACCCGTTCGTCAATTTCGGCCCACGGGTTGGCCTGATATGCGTTCCGCACGGCGTCCAGAAAGTCGCGCACGTTGTCCCATGCTGCCGGAGTGTCCGCCCTACGCCCGTTATCTTCGATCCATTCGTAAGGGATCGTACCCGCAGTCCGCATTTTGACTGTCCGATCCTGCAACTGCCGATACCCTATCTCGGTTTTCTCTACAGGCTCCGGCAACCTCGGATCGGTCATCCTGTAAAACAGGTGCCGGACTGATTGCGGGTTATCGCCTGCCAGTTCCTCTATGATCTGGTTTTCCAGTTGCTCAATTTGCGCCGGTGTCCGTCTGTTTCCGCCAAGTTTAGCCATGATCTCCCATCCCTGTACCTGATTCGCAGGTGCAATCCAACACCAGATAGTTGCCCTTGCCGTGGTGTGCTTTGGCCCACTGGTGCGCCGCTGGCCTGCTATTCCAGACGGCAGGTATCAGCACGGGATCATGCCGAGATAGCATCTTTCGGGTAAGCATGGTCAAAGACCGCTTGCGCTTATCGGAGTATGTCCAGACATGAAACCTTGTGTTTACCATCGTAAACCTGCCTTACCTTGTTTAGTGTTTATAATCATAAACCTAAACGCCGAATCTGTCAATACCGGCATATCTACCCAATTGGGTACGGCGTAGGGGTAGGCAGGGCAGCACGGGCCAAACGGGGCAGGGTCAAAATGGCAGCAAAATGCCACGGGGCGGGTTAGGTCGGATGTTGGTCAAGTGCCTTGATTGCCGCCTGCCTTGACTCCTCGGAATCCCGCGCCGCGATGTATTCCGGGCAGTAAGGCATGATGGTGGCGTAGATTGCCGCCACGTTTTTTGACCTTGCGGCGCATAGTCTATGGTTCCCGTTCAACAATTCCAGAGTGCGGCCATTGTCCATAAGGAAAACCGGCAGGCGTCGGGTGGTTTGCCAGCCTGCTAGCACGCTTGCCAGCCTGTCGGGGTAGATACGTACCTTTATGCCGTCCAGGGCGTCCAGGGGCAGCCAGGGGGTCGGGAAAGTGGCAACGGCGATATGGTAGACACGTTCCCGGAGTGCGGCCTGTTGCTGCCACACGCCGTTGCGTACAAACGGGCGGTATAGGGCCGTCTATTCCAGGCTGTAGAAAACGCGCGCCACCAAGGGGCGCAAGGCCAGCGACGGGCAGGATTCCCAGAGGTCGGCAAGGTCGGCAAGGTCGGCAAGGTCGGTTGCCGACATACGCTGCCCGTAGGGAAAACGTATTACATCATCCGAGATAGCAGAGTCTCAATCAGGTTGTCGCCGGCGCAACCCACGATAAGGCCCAGCAAAAAGAATGCCACGGCCCGATAGTTGATTTTTGTCATATTGCCCCTTTTTGTTTGGCTGCCCGTGGGCTGGATGAAACCCACGGGCCGCCGTTCCGCCGGTATGCCGACCGACATACGGTAAGGCGGTCTAAAGTCCGATCCCTGCCAGTTCCTTAGCTTCGGAGGTTGGCAGGCCGGAGTCAACGTAAGACTTGAAAGCACGGGCAGCGGCGGCAACATCGGCGGCAAAGATTGAATCAAAGCCGATGGTAATTTCCCGGTCCAGTTTGGCCGTAAGTTCGGCGGCAACCATCCTGCCCATTGGAGCAATCGCAATCCGCAACAGTTGGCGATACGATTCTCGGATTGCGCTACCATCGCCCGTTAGCAGTTGTGGGTTGATTCCCAGCGCGGCCAGCGCATCCCGGCCAACATCGCGCCGGAGTTCAATGTTGCCAGCGGGAAAGTCGGCGCCGATTCGTACCTTGCCCCAGCCCGGCGCGCCGTTGCGCTGGGGATCGCCGCCGCCGCCCTTGGCAACTAACATACTGCCGCCATTGGCGATTTTCAGATTGTCGCCTACGCTGTCCAGGGTGGCTTGCGATACGCCCGCATCGTGTTCGACCAGGTGCCCAACCCGTGCCCGTGCTTCGTCGCCTAGTCGCAACTCCAACCGGGTCAACATCCGGGCCGTTAGGCTGGCGTTGCGTAGTGGCGACTGTCCGATCCAAGGCCAGCGACCTTGCCCAACGCGGCAATGTATTACGCCACCCGCCGCCGTTCGGATCGTGTCATCGCGCGATGGGCCGGGCAGGTCAAGGATGTATCGCCAACTGGCCGGATCGGGGCGGCCCGTTACATCCCAA
>JAKZRK010000240.1:0-11356 GCA_047518225.1 Alphaproteobacteria bacterium
GTTGAATCGGTCAGCGCGTCGCGATTTTCAATATGCACCGTGGCATCGTAAGACGCCTCGATCGAGGATTGGTTGGCAACCTGTGCGGTGCCGCCAATGTGGAAGGTCCGCATGGTCAGCTGGGTACCCGGTTCGCCGATCGACTGGGCCGCGATCACGCCGATCGCCTCGCCCACGTTGACCGTCGTGCCCCGTCCCAGATCCCGGCCATAGCATTTGCCGCAAACACCGGCCTGGCTTTCGCAGGTCAGGACCGAACGGATCAGCAGCGATTGAATGCCGGCCTGTTCCAGAGCCTCGGCCTCGGCTTCCTGGATCATGGCGCCACCGGTAACCAGCACGTTGTTGCTGACCGGATCGACCACATCCACCGCCGCCGTCCGGCCAAGAACCCGTTCGGACAACGAGGACACCACGTCACCACCTTCGATTACTTCCTTGATGGTGATGCCATCTTGGGTATGGCAATCGTGTTCAACAATGGTGCAATCTTGCGCCACGTCCACCAGACGGCGGGTCAAATAACCGGAGTTCGCTGTCTTCAGCGCGGTATCGACCAGGCCCTTTCGCGCGCCATGGGTGGAGTTGAAATACTCCAGCACGGACAGGCCTTCCTTGAAGTTGGAGATAATCGGCGTTTCGATAATCTCGCCCGAGGGCTTGGCCATCAGGCCGCGCATGCCGGCCAACTGTTTCATCTGCGCCGCGGAACCGCGGGCGCCGGAATGGGCCATCATCCAGATCGAGTTGATGTTGCCGTCTTCCTGTCCCACGGACGAGATCATATTCATCATCTCGTCCGCCACCTTGTCGGTGCATTGCGCCCAGGCGTCGATCACCTTGTTGTATTTCTCACCCTGGGTGATCAGGCCGTCCTGATATTGTTGTTCGTATTCCTTGACCAGATCACTGGTTTGATTGACCAGGCCTTCCTTGCTGTCGGGCACGACCATGTCGTCCTTGCCGAAGGAAATACCGGCCAGGCAGGCGTGGCGAAAGCCTAGCTGCATCAACCTGTCGGCAAAGACCACTGTGTCCTTCTGGCCGCAGTGACGATAGATTTCCTCGATCACCTGGCTGATTTCCTTCTTGGTCAGCAGCCGATTGACCAGACTGAAGGGAACCAGGGGATGGCGCGGCAGAATGTTCGCGATCAGCATGCGGCCGGCGGTGGTCTCCAATAACAGGGTGACCGGCTCGTTGTCTTCATCGACCGTGTCGTAGCGGGCACGGATCTTGGAATGCAGGTTGATTGTGCCCGTATCCAAAGCCATTTCAATCTCGGCCACATCGGCAAAGGCCATGCCCTCGCCCGGACCGGTCGGCACCTCCATGGTCAGGTAGTAGATGCCCAGGACGATGTCTTGACTGGGTACGATAATCGGCTTGCCGTTGGCGGGGCTGAGAATGTTGTTGGTGGACATCATCAGAACCCGCGCCTCTAGCTGCGCTTCCAGGCTCAAGGGCACATGCACGGCCATCTGGTCGCCATCAAAGTCGGCGTTGAAGGCGGCGCAGACCAGGGGATGCAGTTGAATGGCCTTGCCTTCCACCAGGACCGGCTCAAACGCCTGAATGCCAAGGCGATGCAAGGTTGGCGCCCGGTTCAACATGATCGGATGTTCGCGGATCACTCGTTCCAGAATATCCCAGACTTCGGGCCGTTCCTTTTCGACCAGCTTCTTGGCCATTTTCAAGGTTGCCGCCGTACCGTCGACTTCCAGATTGGAATAGATAAAGGGCTTGAACAGCTCCAACGCCATCTTTTTCGGCAGGCCGCATTGATGCAGTTTCAATTCCGGCCCGACCACGATGACCGAGCGGCCGGAATAATCCACGCGTTTACCCAGCAAGTTCTGCCGGAACCGGCCCTGCTTGCCCTTCAACATATCAGCCAGGGACTTCAAGGGCCGCTTATTGGCGCCGGTAATGACCCGGCCGCGCCGGCCGTTGTCGAACAACGCATCGACGGATTCCTGCAACATGCGCTTTTCGTTGCGGACAATAATATCGGGCGCCTTCAGTTCAATCAGACGCTTCAGGCGATTGTTGCGGTTGATCACCCGGCGATACAGATCGTTCAGGTCCGAGGTTGCGAAACGGCCGCCGTCCAAGGGCACCAGGGGGCGCAGCTCCGGCGGGATCACCGGCACGACCTCCAGGATCATCCATTCCGGGCGATTGCCGGACTCGATGAACGCATCGATCAATTTCAGACGCTTGACGATCTTCTTGGGCTTCAACTCGGACGTGGTTTCAGCCAGTTCTTGCCTTAGCTTGACGCGTTCGGCCTCCAGATCGACGGTGGAAAGGACCTCCTTGATCGCCTCGGCGCCAATGCCGGCAGAGAAAGCGTCCTCGCCATATTCGTCCTGCGCGTCGAGAAATTCATCCTCGGTCAGAAGCTGTTGATGCACCAGTGGCGTCAGGCCCGGCTCGACCACGACGTAATGCTCGAAATACAACACCCGCTCCAAATCCCGCAGGGTCATGTCCAGCAACAGGCCAATGCGCGAGGGCAGTGATTTCAGGAACCAGATATGGGCCACGGGCGAGGCCAGTTCGATATGGCCCATACGTTCGCGGCGCACCTTGGACAGCGTGACTTCGACGCCGCATTTCTCGCAGACGATGCCCTTGAACTTCATCCGCTTGTACTTGCCGCACAGGCATTCGTAATCCTTGATCGGGCCAAAGATGCGGGCGCAAAACAGGCCATCGCGCTCGGGCTTGAAGGTCCGGTAGTTGATGGTTTCCGGCTTCTTGATCTCACCGAATGACCAGGACCGGATGCGGTCGGGGCTGGCGATTGAAATCTTGATCTGATCGAAGTTGTCGGCTGCCGAAGTGGTGGCCGGGCCAAAAATTCTCATCAGTTCGTTCATGGGGTCCATCTCCCATTAATGGCGGCCCGGATAGCGGGCTGCCTGGTGACATCAAAGCGGCGGGCGGCGGCGGCCGAAGCCCCGCACGCAGGGTCAAAGCACATTTAGAATAAATCTGCCCGGGCCCTCAAATTAGAGCAATTGAACCAATCACTTAAGCCGCGCTGGCGGCTCGAATGAATTGCAAACCGCTCTAGTTACTCTTTTGCGACAACTCCACATTCAGGCAAAGCGAGCGCATTTCCTTCACCAGCACGTTGAAGGATTCCGGGATGCCCGCCTCGAACGCGTCGTCACCGCGCACGATGGCCTCGTAAACCTTGGTGCGGCCGGCCACGTCGTCCGACTTCACCGTCAGCATTTCCTGCAAGGTATAAGCTGCGCCGTAGGCTTGTAGGGCCCAGACCTCCATCTCGCCAAATCGCTGGCCGCCAAATTGCGCCTTGCCACCCAGCGGCTGCTGGGTCACCAGGCTGTAGGGGCCAATGGACCGGGCGTGAATCTTGTCGTCCACCAGATGATGCAATTTCAACATATAGATGTAGCCGACCGTCACCTTGCGCTTGAACGGCTCGCCCGTGCGGCCATCGTACAGGGTCGATTGGCCGGAATTATCCAGTCCCGCCAAATCCAGCATCTCGTTAATATCAGGCTCATGGGCACCATCGAAAACCGGCGTCGCCATGGGCACGCCACGGCGCAGATTGTCGCCCAATTCCAGCATTTGCTCATCCGTCAGACCGGCGATGGTGTCCTTGTACTGATCATCGCCATAGACCACCTTCAGATGCTTCTTCAGATCGTCATGCTTGCCGCCGCGGCGGATATTGTCGACAAGTTCGCCGATCTGCAGGCCAAGCCCGGCCGAGGCCCAACCCAAATGGGTCTCTAGAATTTGCCCCACATTCATCCGGCTGGGCACCCCAAGGGGGTTCAGAACGATGTCGACGTTGGTGCCATCCTCAAGATAAGGCATATCCTCGATCGGCACGATGTTGGAAATCACGCCCTTGTTGCCGTGGCGTCCGGCCATCTTGTCGCCCGGCTGCAATTTACGCTTCACCGCGACGAAGACTTTCACCATTTGCATCACGCCGGGTAACAGTTCGTCGCCGCGCTGCAACTTGTCCAGCTTGTTATCGAAGCGGTCTTCCAGTTCCTTCCGCGCCAGATCGAACTGTTTGTTCAGCTGTTCAATCTCGTCCATGGCTTTTTGGTTGGACAGGGTGATCTGCCACCATTGACCGCGGCCCAACTCCGCCAAATGCTCTTCCTTGATGCGGGTATCGGGCTTCACGGCCTTGGGACCGCCCGAGGCCGTCTTGCCGATCAGAAATTCGTGCAGGCGGGCATAGGTATTGCGTTCCAGGATCGCCAGTTCGTCGTCCCGGTCCTTGGCCAGACGCTCGATCTCGTCCCGCTCGATCGCCAGGGCACGCTCGTCCTTATCCACGCCATGGCGCGAGAAGACCCGCACCTCGACGACGGTGCCCGCCACGCCCGGCGGCAATTTCAGCGAGGTATCACGCACATCCGAGGCCTTTTCGCCAAAGATCGCGCGCAAAAGTTTTTCTTCCGGCGTGATTGGGCTTTCCCCCTTGGGGGTGATCTTGCCGCAGAGAATATCGCCTGGATGCACTTCCGCACCGATGTACACGATGCCGGCTTCGTCCAGATTGCGCAGGGCTTCCTCGCCCACGTTGGGAATATCGCGGGTGATTTCCTCCGGCCCCAATTTGGTGTCGCGGGCCATGACTTCGAATTCCTCGATATGGATCGAGGTAAAGACGTCGTCACGCACGATGCGTTCCGAGATCAGGATGGAATCTTCGAAGTTGTAGCCCATCCAAGGCATGAAGGCGACCAGCACGTTCCGGCCCAGGGCCAGTTCACCCAGCTCGGTCGAGGGACCGTCAGCGATGATATCGCCGGCCGTGACTTCATCCCCCACCACCACCAGGGGCCGTTGATTGATGCAGGTATTCTGGTTCGAACGCTGGAACTTCAAGAGGTTGTAAATATCAACGCCGCTGACTGACAGATCGGTCTCGTCCGAGGCGCGGATCACAATACGGGTGGCATCGATCTGATCGACCACGCCCGTGCGCCGGGCGACGATGGAGACACCGGAATCCCGGGCCACGACCTCTTCCATGCCCGTGCCCACCAGGGGCGCCTCGGCTTGCAAAAGGGGCACCGCCTGACGCTGCATGTTCGAACCCATCAAGGCCCGGTTGGCATCATCATTCTCCAGGAACGGGATCAACGCGGCGGCAACGGAAACCAGTTGCTTGGGCGAAACGTCCATATATTCAACATTTTCGGGCGCCGTCATCTGAAAGTCGTCACCAACGCGGCAACTGATCAGATCGGCCACGAAGCGGCCGCGCTTATCAAGTTCGGCATTGGCCTGGGCAATGGTGTATTTGCCCTCTTCCATGGCCGAAAGGTACAGCACCTCTTTCCCGACCCGGCCATTCGCGACGCTGCGGTAGGGGGTTTCGATGAAGCCGTAACGGTTGATCCTGGCGTAGGTCGCCAACGAGTTGATCAGACCGATATTCGGGCCTTCCGGGGTCTCGATCGGGCAGATCCGGCCGTAATGGGTGGGATGCACGTCGCGCACCTCGAAGCCGGCCCGCTCCCGCGTCAAACCGCCCGGGCCGAGGGCGGACAGGCGCCGCTTGTGGGTGATCTCGGACAGGGGATTGGTCTGATCCATGAATTGGCTGAGCTGGGAAGAGCCAAAGAATTCCCGCACCGCCGCCGCCGCCGGTTTGGCGTTAATCAGATCATGGGGCATCACGGAATCGATCTCGACCGAGCTCATCCTCTCCCGGATCGCGCGCTCCATGCGCAGCAAACCAATGCGGTATTGATTTTCCATCAATTCGCCGACCGAGCGGACCCGGCGATTGCCCAGATGATCGATGTCATCGATATCGCCACGGCCATCTTTCAAATCCACCAGGGTCTTGACCACGGCCATGATGTCTTCGACCCGCAGGACGCGCACCGTGTCTTCCGCATCCAGGCCGAGGCGGGCATTCAACTTCACCCGGCCGACGGCCGACAGATCGTAACGTTCGGAATCGAAGAACATGGAATTGAACAGGTTCTGGTCCGCCTCCACCGTTGGCGGCTCGCCCGGCCGCATGACCCGGTAAATATCGATCAGCGCCTGCTCCCGGGTGGAATTCTTGTCACCCTTCAGGGTGTTGCGGATATAGGCGCCCACCGTCACATGATCTATGTCCAGGGTCGGGATCAGCGTCACGGAAGCCTCCCGCAGCGAGGCCACCAGTTCCTCGGTCAACTCTTCGCCGGCCTCGGCCAGCACCAGTCCGGTTTTTTCGTCCACCATATCGACGGAGACATAGCGGCCGACCAGATCTTCATCGGCAACCAGCAGTTCCTTGACGCCATCCTCGATCAGCTTGCGGGTCCGGCGCGGGGTAATCTTTTCCCCGGCCTCGACCACCACGGCGCCATTCTTGGCATTGATCAGGTCGCGCACGGCACGCAGGCCACGCAGGCGCTCCGGATTGAAGCCGGTGCGCCAGCCGCCCTTCTTGGCGTCATACTTATAGCCAACCGTGCGATAGAAATAATTCAGGATCTCTTCCCCGCTTAGGCCAATGCCCTGCAGCAATGTGGTCACGGGCAGTTTGCGGCGGCGGTCGATGCGGACAAAAACAATGTCCTTGCCATCGAATTCGAAATCCAGCCACGAGCCCCGGTAAGGGATGATCCGGGCCGCGAAGAGGAACTTGCCCGAGGAATGGGTCTTGCCCTTGTCGTGATCAAAAAATACACCCGGCGAACGATGCATCTGCGAAACGATCACCCGTTCCGTGCCATTAATGACAAAGGTGCCGTTGTTGGTCATCAACGGCATATCGCCCATGTAGACTTCCTGTTCCTTGATATCCAGAACCGACTTGGCCTGGGTATCCTCGTCCACTTCAAACACGATCAGACGCAGGGTCACCTTCAATGGCGCGGCATAGGTCATGCCCCGTTGTTGACATTCCTCCACGTCGTACTTCGGATCTTCCAAATTGAATTTGACGTAATGCAACTCCGCCGTTCCAGCGAAATCCTTGATCGGGAAAACCGACTGAAAGACACCGTTCATGCCAGTGTCGCCCCTGTCTGCCACCGCAATGTCGGCCTGCAGAAATTTGTCGTACGAGCTTTTCTGAACCTCGATCAAATTGGGCATCTCCGCCACTTCTGCGATGCGTCCAAATGATTTGCGGATGCGTTTACGACCGGTAAATGTCAGTGACATGCGTCTTCCTCATGCTTCGACCACGGCGCCCGTCAGACGCCAGTTGACCCTAGTGCCCAATGGCGTCCGAATTGGCGCGCGCCCCGAAATACCCTGGGTCATACCCCCGGGCAAACCCGGCCGGTGCGCGACGTCCATAAATTTCCATTTGTGGCTTGCCCCGTCCGCCACTCCCAAGGGAAGTCTCGGCAGACAATTCCACGCACAAACGGGCGCAACCGCCAAGGAGGTCCGCCGGTTCCATTCCCGTTTCAAATTTATTAGACACTAACAAATGAATTGATAACCTAATATTCCGGCAAGTCAATAATAAACAATTGAAATAATCAAAAGGGGGCCATACACCGGACGTTCAACCGGCTGGCGGGTGACCGGGGCCACCCGCCAGTGCCAGCCAGAACAATGGGTTTACTTGATCTCGACGGTCGCACCCGCGCCTTCGAGCTTTTCCTTGATTTTCTCGGCTTCGTCTTTGGCGATGCCTTCCTTGATCTCTTTTGGGGCCGATTCGACCAAATCCTTGGCCTCTTTCAGACCCAGACCGGTAAGCGCCCGGACTTCCTTGATGACGTTGATTTTCTTTTCGCCGAACGAGGCCAAAATCACGTCAAACTCGGTCTGCTCTTCGGCCGCGGCACCGCCGTCGGCGGCAGGCGCCGCCATCATGGCAACCGGGGCCGCCGCGGAGACACCCCATTTCTCTTCCAATATCTTTGCCAGATCGGCCGCCTCGATGACGGTCAAGCCGGACAATTCTTCTGCAATTTTCTCTAATTCAGCCATTTTTCCTAGCTCCTAGTTCGAACCTGATACGCGACTGGTCAAGCCGCCTCTTCTTTGGAACCCTGGGCCGACAGGACCCGCGCCAATTGCGAAGCAGGTGCCTGAATGACACGGGCCAGCTTGGTCGCGGGGGCCTGCAACAGCCCGATTATCGTGCCCCGTAGTTCATCCAGGGACGGCAGCGAGGCCAAGGCTTTAACACCATTGACATCCAACTGACTGTCGCCCATGCCGCCGCCAATAACGACAAGCTTTCCGTTGCTCTTGGCGAAGCCGACCGCCACCTTGGCCGGCGCGATCGGATCGTCTGAATAGGCGATCGCGGTCGGCCCGGTGAACAGGTCGGTTAAAGGGGCATATTGGGTCCCATCAAGGGCAAGCTTGGTCAGCCGATTCTTGGTGACCTTAAAAGTAGCGCCAGCCGCCCGCATTTGCCGCCGAAGATCACTGATCTCGGCAACGTTCAAGCCGCTGTAGTGGGTGACCACGACCGATGAAGTGTTGGAAAACACCGCATTCAGTTCCGCCACCGCCTCACGCTTTTGCGCTCGGTCCACTTTTTCGCTCCCTAACGGTGGCCGTGCCCGGAACCTTTCCGTACACGACCGGTTGCAATTTAGACCGCGGCGGCGAAAGCGCCGGTGAAATTTCCACGATCCGGTTTGCCTGCCCCAGGGTTCGAACTGGCTCCACGGCAAGGAACGCCGCGAAATCCGCCTCTACCCCCGTCTATACAGGTGGCCCTTGAATTCGGCCCTTAGTCGAGCCGCCCCCAAAATAAACCTGGTGGCGATCGCGCCTGCAGTCTCGGACAGGATGGAAAGTTTCGGAAATAGCATTTTCCTCCACTTATCCGGCGTTGGGCCGCCTTGCAACGCGCAAGGCAGCCAACCTCTTAAATATCACTCACGAACTATTCGGCGCGGCCTGGATCCGCGACCGGGCACAAAACCAAGTCGGCCTATAGACGGGCCGACCTGATATCAACCTTGACGCCGGGCCCCATGGTGGAACTGACGGCAATCTTCCTGACATAGGTGCCCTTGGAACCGCTTGGCTTGGCCCGCATGACGGCATCGACAAATGTCCTGACGTTGGCTTCCAAGGCGTCTCCGCTAAAACTTGCCTTACCGACGCCGGCATGGATAACCCCGGCTTTTTCCACCCGGAATTCCACCTGGCCGCCTTTCTGCGCCGCGATGGCCGCCGCCACGTCCGGCGTCACCGTACCCAATTTCGGGTTTGGCATCAGGCCGCGTGGCCCCAGCACCTTACCCAGGCGCCCCACCACGGCCATCATGTCCGGAGTGGCGATGCAGCGGTCAAAGTCGATCTCGCCCTGTTGGACTTTTTCCGCCAGATCCTCGGCGCCAACCAGGTCCGCGCCCGCCGCCCTGGCCTCGTCCGCCTTGGCGTCCTTGGCGAATACCGCGACACGAACCGTTTTACCCGTGCCGTTGGGCAACTGCACCACCCCGCGCACCATTTGGTCCGCATGGCGGGGGTCAACATTCAAGTTCATGGCGACTTCCACGGTTTCGTCAAATTTCGCGGTAGCGGCATCCTTGACCATTTGGACCGCCGCACCCAACTCGTATTCGGTTTCCGGGTCAAAGGCGGCCCGAACATCTTTCGTTCGTTTGGTGTTCTTATTCGCCATGCGACTATCCCCTAACCTCAATACCCATCGACCGGGCCGAACCGGCGATCATCTTGGCGGCCTGATCCATGTCATTGGCATTTAAATCGACCATCTTCTTTTCCGCTATCTCGCGAACTTGCGCCATGGTGATCGAGGCCACGACATCGCGCCCCGGCTCCGCGGAGCCCTTGGCCAGACCAGCCGCTTTCTTGATGAAAAAACTGGCTGGCGGGGTCTTGGTGATAAAGCTGAAGCTCTTATCGGCATAGACCGTGATCACGCAGGGGATCGGCATGCCGCCTTCAAGTCCTTGCGTATCCGCGTTAAAGGCCTTGCAGAATTCCATGATATTGACCCCTTGCTGGCCCAACGCGGGACCCACGGGAGGCGATGGATTGGCCCGCCCAGCCGGGATTTGCAGGCGGATATAACCGCCGATCTTCTTTGCCATTGTTCAGTCCTTCTAATTCTACCACCTCTGGAACTCCAAAACGCACTGGGGTCCGCGGGAACTTATCTGGCGCCGCCCAAAGCCGGGTACCGCCGAAGGGTGCGTGGTACGGCCATGGCTGGCCTCCCACGCGGGCGGTCAGGTTTTTTCCACCTGACCGTATTCCAATTCAACCGGCGTCGCCCTGCCAAAGATCGAAACCGAGACCTTCAGCCGCGCCCGTTCCTCGTCGATCTCTTCGACCAGGCCGTTGAAAGAGGCAAAGGGGCCGTCGCTGACCCGCACCTGCTCTCCAACCTCGAAGGTGATCGAGGGTTTAGGCCGCTCGATCCCTTCCTGGACCTGCCGCATGATACGTTGCGCTTCGCCTTCGCTGATCGGGGACGGCTTGCCGCCGGTGCCAAGAAACCCGGTGACCTTCGCCGTGTCGTTGATTAGATGATAGGCCTCGTCCGATAAATCCATTTTGACCAGAACATAACCGGGAAAGAACTTCCGCTCGGCGTTGACTTTCTGGCCGCGGCGCATTTGCACCACTTCCTCGGTCGGAACCATAACTTCAATAATGTCCTCGTCCAGGCCATTGATTTCCGCCTGTTCACGGATCGAGTTAGCCACCTTGTTCTCGAAGCCCGAATAAACGTGAACAATATACCAACGCGCCGCCATCTATTCAGCCTCCCAGGCCGATGAGAAATTCCACGCCAAAGGTGATGATTTTATCGGCAAGCAGAAAGAATATTGCGGCCAAGGCGGCCATGACAAATACCATGGCCGTGGTCAGGCCGGTTTCCTTGCGCGACGGCCAGGTCACCTTGGTGGTTTCCTGCCGTACCTGTCTGACAAATTCCGCCAGGTTAACCTTCGCCATTCCTTGATCCGCTCTCTCGTCCGTCCAAACACTCAACCCTGGGCGCGCCCCGCCCGATTATCCGCCGCGGTTGCCACCGATCCCAATGCTCCAAAGCCGCTTGCCAATGCTGGCAGGAGTGGAGGGACTCGAACCCACAACCCCCGGTTTTGGAGACCGGTGCTCTGCCAATTGAGCTACACTCCTTCACCGGCCCTGGCACCGCCAGGACAATGATGATTAGGCCTCGATGGCGGCGACGACGCCGGCGCCAACCGTGCGGCCGCCTTCGCGGATCGCGAAACGCAGACCCTCGTCCATGGCAATCGGCGCAATCAACTCAACCGACATCTCGATGTTGTCGCCGGGCATCACCATCTCCGTACCCTCGGGCAGGGTCACCACACCGGTCACATCCGTCGTCCGGAAGTAAAACTGCGGCCGGTAGTTG
>JAKZRK010000241.1:0-4742 GCA_047518225.1 Alphaproteobacteria bacterium
GCCCAGACCCCGTCGATCAGCGTTTGCCCTTCTTCCAGCACCTCGCCGGTACGGAAGACGGCGCAGTTGCTTTGCATGATGTGCTGCATCCTATCACGTATAACAGCCGTCGAGGTGCCGCCCGAGGCATGGCGCATCCTATCGAAGTGCGCCATCACCGGATCGTTCATGGCGTCGGGCATATCGGGATGGGGCGCGCCCGCCGTCACCACCTCGGCCGCGCGCAACCCGGCGGCGCGGCCAAACACCACCAGATCGATCAACGAATTGGAACCGAGGCGATTGGCGCCATGCACCGAGACACAGGCCGCCTCGCCCACCGCCATCAGGCCGGGGACAATCGAGTCCGAGTCACCGTCCTTTAGATTGACGACCTCGCCATGATAATTGGTCTGAATACCGCCCATGTTGTAATGCACCGTGGGCAGCACCGGGACGGCTTCCTTGGTGACGTCCACGCCGGCGAAAATGCGCGCCGATTCCGAGATGCCCGGCAGCCTCTCCTCGATAATCGCCGGGTCCAGATGATCCAGGTGCAACAGGATGTGATCCTTATTGGCACCGATGCCGCGCCCCTCGCGGATTTCGACGGTCATGGAGCGGCTGACCACGTCCCGGCTGGCCAGGTCCTTGGCCGATGGGGCATAGCGCTCCATGAAGCGTTCGCCCTCGCTGTTGACCAGAAAGCCGCCCTCGCCGCGCACGCCCTCGGTAATCAGGCAACCGGCGCCGTAAATGCCGGTGGGATGGAACTGCACGAACTCCATATCCTGCAACGGCAGGCCCGCCCGCAGCAGCATGGCATTGCCATCGCCGGTGCAGGTATGGGCCGAGGTGCAGGAGAAATAGGTCCGGCCATAGCCGCCCGTGGCCAAAATCACCATGTGCGCGCGGAAACGGTGAATGCTGCCGTCTTCCAGGTTCCAGGCCATGATCCCGCGGCAGACGCCGTCATCGTCCAGCATCAGATCCAGGGCGAAGTATTCTATGAAGAAATCGGTGTCGTGGCGCAGGGACTGTTGGTACAGGGTGTGCAAAATGGCATGCCCGGTACGATCAGCCGCGGCGCAGGTCCGTTGCGCCGTGCCTTCGCCGTAATTGGTGGTCATGCCGCCGAAAGCGCGCTGATATATCTTGCCTTCCTCGGTGCGCGAGAAGGGCAGCCCCATATGCTCCAACTCCAACACCGCGCGGGGCGCCTCGCGGCACATATATTCGATGGCGTCCTGATCGCCCAGCCAGTCCGACCCCTTGACGGTGTCGTACATGTGCCAGCGCCAATCGTCCGCGCCCATATTGCCCAGGGCCGCTGCAATACCGCCCTGGGCGGCGACCGTATGGCTTCGGGTCGGGAATACTTTCGAGATACAGGCGGTTTTCAGGCCGGTCTGGGCCGCACCCATGGTGGCCCGCAGGCCCGAACCGCCAGCACCAACCACCACCACATCATAGACGTGGTCCTCAATCGCGTAGGCCTGCGGCATACCTCAGTCCCCTAACAACATTTTCAGCACCGCCAGCGTCGCCGCCAGGGCCAGGAATATGGAAATAAGATTATTCAGGATCAGGCAGGTAACCTTGCGCCATTCGCCATGCACATAATCCTCGATCACCACCTGCAGGCCCAGCTTCATATGCCAGAAACCCGCCAGCAGGAAGCTCAGCATCAGCACGGCGCTCAGGGGCGACCGCATCCAGGCCAGCACGGCCGGCAGATCGGCCGTCGCCAACGAGGCAACGGATAATGCGAACCAGATGGTCAGCGGCACCAGGGCAATGGCGGTTAGCCGTTGCAGCCAAAAATGATGGGTGCCGTCCTTGGCGGAGCCGAGCCCACGGGCCCGCGCCAAAGGGGTTCTCAGGCTGCGCGCGCTCATCCTCCATACCCCCCGTAACCGATCAGGAAGGTACCCAGGGTCAGCACCGCGGTCGCGGCCAGAACCAGCCAGGCGGTTTTCCGCATGGTGGCGATTTCAAAGCCATGGCCGGCATCCCAGACCAAATGACGGATGCCGTTGCACAGATGGAAAAACAGCGACGCGGTGAAGCCCAACAGGATCAGCCGGCCGATCCACGAGCCCATCACCGCATGCACGTAATTGAAATAATCCGCGCCGCTGGCCGCCGCGGCCAGCCACCAGGTCAACAACAACAGCCCCACCGCCAGACCGACGCCGCTCATTCGATGCAGGATGGAAAACGCCATGCTCAGCTGCCATCGGTAGACTTGTAGGTGCGGTGAAAGCGGGCGGTTTCCAGCTGCCATGGTTGGGTTCCCCTGTGGCCCCGATCTTGTGAATTGGTCACCATACTAGCCAACCGCCCGCCGCTGTCAAAGGTTCCGGGACGATGGCGCGGGAATTTGTTGTTTGGCCTCCATGACGGTTCATGCTTCAGTGCTGGCGGAACGAGATCGGGGAGTTTCACCATGAATCTAGCGAGATTATTGGCGGCGCGGGACCAGGCGGGCAACCCGGTCCGCGTGGGCCTGATCGGGGCGGGCAAGTTTGGTTCCATGTTCCTGGCCCAGGCGCGCCTGACCGCCGGCCTGCATCTGCTGGGTATCGCCGACCTGGACGTGGAACGGGCCGCCGGGAACTGCTGTCGGGCAGGCTGGTCCGCCGAACAGATCTCCGCCGCCTCCCACAACGACGCCATGCAGGGCGGGGCCACCCATATCGGCGATGACGCCATGGCCCTGATCGCCCATCCCGGTCTGGAAGTGCTGATCGAGGCCACCGGCGATCCCCGCGTCGGAATTCGCCACTGCCTCGCCGCCATCGATAATGGCAAGCATGTGATCATGGTGAATGTGGAGGCGGATGTGGTCGCCGGCCCGCTGCTGGCGCGCCGGGCCGAACAGGCCGGCGTGGTTTACTCCCTGGCCTGGGGCGACCAGCCGGCCCTGATCGCCGAACACGTGGATTGGGCCCGGACCTGCGGTTTCAAGGTCGTCTGTGCCGGCAAGGGCACCCGCTATCTGCCTGCCTATCACGGCCTGACGCCGGACACGGTGCCGGACGTGCTGGCCCAATATCTCGAGGTTGATCCCGGCGCCATCAATATCAAGATGTTCAATTCCTTTCTCGACGGCACCAAGTCCGGCATCGAGATGACGGCGGTCTGCAACGCCACCGGCCTGACGCCCCAGGACGGGGGCCTTGCCTTTCCGCCCGCCAGCCGCTTCGAGTTGGCGGAGGTTTGCAAACCGGCGGCGAAGGGCGGCAGCCTGGGGCGCGATGGCACCACGGAGGTGGTCTCGTCGCTGTACCGCGACGGCGCCGACGTGCCCAACCATCTGGCCATGGGCACCTATGTGGTGATCGAGGGCGAGACCGACTATGCCCGCCAGTGTTTCCGCGAATATCACATGCTGGCGGATGACAGCGGCCAATTCGCGGCCCTGTACCGGCCCACCCATATGATCGGCCTGGAACTGGGCATTTCCGTCGCCTCCGTCGCATTGCGGGGGGAGCCCACGGGGGCGCCCACCGGTTTCCGCTCGGACGTGGTGGCGGTGGCGAAGCGGGCCCTGAAAAAGGGCGAAATGCTGGATGGGGAGGGCGGCTACATGGTCTGGGGCAAACAGCTCCCGGCGCCTGCCTCCCTGGCCATGGGCGGCCTGCCACTGGGACTGGCCGGCGGCGTGCCCCTAACCCGCGACATCGCCGAAGGCGCCTTATTGACCTGGGACGACGCCGCCATCGATACCGCCGACCCCGCCGTCATCATCCGCCGGGAAATGGAAGCCGCCTTCGGCCGCGCCAACGCGGCGGAATAGGAACTCGTTCTAGAAAGAGAAGGGATTGGCTAATGACCGGCGCGATGATGGCGGCGTGGCTGGATATAACGCCGGAGGCGGAGGCCGAGTTCGCTGATTGGTATTTCCGCGAACACATGCCCGAGCGGGTGGCGTTGCCGGGCTTCCTCTCGGGCCGGCGCTACACGGCGCCCGGCGATGGCCCGAACAAGTACCTGGCCCTCTACGAGGCCACCTCGAAAGAGGTGTTCGCCTCCGAGGCCTATCGCGCGTGCCTCGAAGGGCCGACGCGATGGACCAGCAAGATCATGCCGCACTTCCGCAACTTCGCGCGCTCGGTTTTCGACGTTCGCCTGGATCTCGGCAACCAATATGGCGGCGCCATCGCCACCATCCGATATGACGATGGCGCCGGTCTCGCCGCATGGCTCGAGGGTGACGCCCTGCCGGCCCTGGCCGAACGCTCCGGTATCTGCCGGGTCCGCCTGCTGGAGGCCGATGAAGCGCAAAGCAAACCGCAGACGAAAGAGGCGAAAATGCGCGATGGCGCCGGCGGCAATGCCTGGGCCCCCTGGACCATCTGTATCGAGAGTATCGGCATGGATTGGCTGCATCCGGCGGTCGCCGAATTACTGCCCGATAGCGCCCTCGCCGACCGCGGCGCCACCGATATCACCACGGGCTATTACGACTTGGTGTTCGGCATGGAAAACCGCGCGTAAATCCTTATAGCTCCTGGTCGCCGCCAGAGAAAAGTAAACTGTCACTGCAATACACTGCAATATATCGGCGTTTTCACGGTCCAGGCGGCAGATAGTGCTATCCTGGCGACGGCAAGTACAAATGTCGATAACAAACTGAATTGACCGCTTTATGTACCATATAGTTTGACCGCTTCGGTTTTGGTTGTTGGCTCTGTGGGGAAGTGGTCAGGTCGGCGTAGCCGGGCTGTCCCCTTATCCACAGAGCGTCCTTTTGCCGC
>JAKZRK010000242.1:0-4928 GCA_047518225.1 Alphaproteobacteria bacterium
CGCGCCGCTCGACGGCGCGTCTCTGCGCCCCCTGCTATGCGATTACGCCTGCGGGATCATGCGGTGGGCGCGATCAGGATCGCGTCGAGGGCATCCTGCGCGCGGGCGGCATAGTGGCGGTTGGCCTCGGGCAGGTAGCGAATGCGGGAATGGGAGATCGGCGCGGTCGAGAACATCCATGGCGCGCTCCCCTATATCCGGTTTGCGCCCATTCTAGCCCTAGTGGGTCTGGGTGTAAACCGGATAGGCAAGGAATCATGATCAACGACTTCCTGGATGCCGTGGGCGTGGTCCGTAATAACTTGCATTTGCCGGGTTTTTCCAACATCCGCGCCACTGGTTTATATGCCTGGGGCTCCATCGATCGGGGCGCGCCGGCGACCCGGCAGCGTTTGAACCAACCTGGTGGTTTATACGGCTTGTTCCTGCAAGCAGACGATCCGACAACCACTTGGGGCCTGGATTTCGTCTCGGTGGACGATGACAACGGGGCCACGGGCGGCGACGGCCTGTATGTCGGCCTCTCGGCCGCCCAGCGCGCCTGGACGCCGTGGTCGCGGCTGGCCAGTTTCAACACCACATACCGGGTCAACGCCTCGTTCTCCAGGGACGGCGATACCTCTCAGGTGGCCGATGGCGTGCTGATTTCGGCTGAAATCTCGTGGACCCCGCACAGTTCGGACGATATCGTATATATCAACCCGTTCTACGGCATCGACCGTTATACCCAGGTTAGCCGGGAACCGATCGTGGGCGGTCCGTTGGCGCCCTTGGGCATTTCCTTCGCGTCCCCCAGCCTGGGCAACCATCTGTCCGAGCTCAACAGCGCCAACACCCAGGCGGCCGGTTTCGCTATCGGCTACCAGGCGTTTTGGGACAATCACCGGCGTAATCTGGTGTTCGAAATCGCCGGCCTGAAAGACAACACCCGGAACCTGTTCAAGGACGACGGCGCCGGCACCGACGCGGCGGCGTTCACGGTGCAGTTCCAGCAGGCCGTCGGGCAACATGTGCAATTGCAGCTTGATACCTTCGTCGCCTATCTGGAGGGGCGCGACAACGGTTCGGGTGCCCGAGCGGAAATTCTGGTCCAGTTTTAGAGCAGTTCCGGTCGTCTTACCGGGGATGGACTTCCAGATAGATCATCGTGCCGTGGCCGCGGCCGTGGGCCGAGATGGGAAACCGCCCGGCGGTATGGGCCTGGAAAGTCATCGACACCGACCGATCCGGTTTGGCCAAGGCCTGGACATCATAACCATGTAAATGCAGCGCCACCGTTTCATCCGTGGTCCATTTGATGTCCACTTCCTCGCCTTCGCTCACCCGGATGGTCTTTTCGGCGACCGTTACCTTGCCATCGCGGATTTCAAGGTTAATGGTGCGGCGATTTTTCGACTGCGCCAACCCGGCCCCGGACGCCACCAGTCCGGCGCCATTGCCCGTTATGGCCGCCAAGGCTAGAAGAATGCTGCGTCGACCCAGCCGCAATGTTCTTTATGACGTTGTCTTGTTTTCAAGGATGGAGCTCAACACCAGAAGGGTCACGGGCCAAATACCTACCCAAATACCCAGCCGTTCCGCATGAGCTTCCTGCAGCACGGCTCTTAATGCCGGATCCTCAATGCTGCTGAGGACCGGCCTTAAGACTTCGAGTTCCGGCCCAAAGTACCAAAATATCCAGGCAAGTGGGATTGAAATGATGCCGAGCCAAAACAGTACCTGAGGTAACGCTTTCATATTTCCCTCCACTAAATATGTTGCAGGATTGATCGTCTCTCGCGAATACCTTTGTTTGGATTATGCCCGCGCGGCGAAATTTTTCTGAATCGGTTCGACAAATCTACGACCAGTGCGCGAAAAACGAAACCCGTTTTTGGATTTTTCTAATCGGTGGTCAATTCCGACCGATTTCTATTCCGGGCCCAATTGCTGCATTGTTTTGATATTGAAGTGTCTCTAATTTTCAACGGAAAGCACGATGTTTCCGTTCCGAAACGCCGCCACAAGATCACCTACCGCATCCGCGACCGTATGTTTCGCTTCGAAATCGAAGTCGCGGACCGTATTTCCGCGCGGCATTTCATGGGATCCGAGGCCGTCCCCTGGCGCCACATCGATCAGGAGATCGCCGCCCAGGGCGGATTTGACGGTTTCCGCCAGTTCAAGAAGCGTCAGATTTTCCCAACTGGCATCGCAGATCTTACCGTCGATCCTCGCATCCGGTTGCTTGAGCAGAAGCAGATAAAAGGCAGCCAGATCGTCAACATGGATGTTCGGGATCATCTCGCGGCCACCGGCCGTGACCCGGACATGCCCGTTGCTGAACCCGTCCCTGGCAAGGGCGTTAACGCCGGTATCGAGACGTTGGCTGAGTGCCACCCCACAGACGGCGGCGGCGCGGACCGTACAGGTGATAAATCCGGGCGCACGCTCTTCATCAAGCACTTGCTCGCATCGTGCCTTGTGTTTGAAAAATTCACTGGTGGTGTCCAGCGGCTGGCCGTCGATCGGCCGCGCTTGGTCCCCGATGCCGTCGTGGCACAATGACGAGGCAAAGACAAACCGTTTGACGCCAGCCGCTTTGGCGGCCCGGACCAACGGCCCGAAGGCATCCAAATTGGTCGCCCTGACAAGCGCGGAACCGGGATCGCGCGGTGAACGGCCGGTGATGGCGGCAAGGTGAATAACGGCATCACAGCCCCTTAGTGCCGTTGCCAGGGTTGCCGGGTCCGTGAAGTCGCCGCTGATCTCGCGCAGATTCTCATAGCCTTGATACGCCTTGAAGACCTCGTCGCCATTGGGATAGAGATCGAGCACGACGACCCGATGGCCATGCCGCAACAGTTTCGGGACCAGGGCGCTGCCCACATAGCCGGCGCCCCCGGTCACAAGCACGGCCCAACCTTTCCTGCGGCGGGTCAAGACAAGGAAAAAAACGAACAAGATTGCCGCCGCCGGGAAAACCAGCAGCGCCATGCCGCCGCCCGCCGAACCGGTGCTCGTGCCATGGGCCGAGGCCGGCGCAATCAACAAGCCAGCTTCCCCCCCGGCGGCAAGGCACAACAGGAAGACCAGTTTTAAGCATTTCATGGTGTTCAACGTCAGTCTTTCCAGGTGGCTTTCCAGGTGGCATTCCGCTCAACATTCCACAGACCACCGCCAAACTCACGGCATTTGTTCCCGCGGGTACATCGGGCTTGTCCGGAACTGTGGGAATTGTGCTTTATCCGGTGGTCCATCCCAGATAAACTGCCAAGATGGGAAGACGACGCATCATAGCCCCGGTCGTGATGGGTGCCGTGATGTCGTTGCAGCTGACCTCGGCGCCGGCCTCGGCGCACGCCTTCGGTATCCGCTATGACCTGCCAATTCCCCTTGGCCTTTACCTTGTTGGCGGGGGCGCCGCGGTCCTGCTTTCGTTCCTGGTCATGGCCCGGTTCCTTGGGCACCCCGGCGCCTCCGGCGAGGCCCGGCGCTTCGACCTGCTGGGGATACCCTGGCTTCGCTGGCTCGGCGGGCCGGTCATGCTCAACACCGTGAAAACCCTGGCCGTGGCCGTATTCGGGCTGCTGCTCGGTGCCGGGTTCTTCGGCAACGCGGACCCGTTCCAGAACATCGCGCCCACCTTCATCTGGGTTGTCTGGTGGGTAGGCATGGCCTTCATCTCCGCCCTGTTCGGCAATTTCTGGGCCCTGGTCAATCCGTGGACCATATTATTCATCTGGTTCGAACGGGGGCTGGGCGGTTTCGGGCCTGTCCTGACCTATCCGGCATGGCTCGCCCGTTGGCCCGTGGTGGGGTTGTTTCTGGTCTTCGCCTGGCTGGAGTTGATCTTCGAACAAGGCGAGCAGCCGCGCATCCTGGCTATGTTGATCGTAGCCTATTCGGCTGTCACATGGGCCGGCATGGCGTTTTTCGGACGCGAGACATGGCTCAGGAACGGCGAAATCTTCACCGCCGCCTTCGGTTTGCTGTCCCGGTTCGCACCAACGGTGGGGACGGCGGGTCAGTGGTATTTGCGGCCACCGGCGGTGGGGCTGGTGAGCCGGACGCCGGCCTCCGTCTCGACAATTTGTTTCGTTCTGCTTTTGCTCACCACCGTCACCTTTGATGGCATTCTCGAAACCCCCATGTGGGCGGGCATCCTGAACCGGATCGCCGAAAGCCAGGCCCTGCGGGGGTCTCTGATCGTGCTGCAGAACGCCGGCATCGATCTGATCGCCTTGATCAAGACCATTGCCCTGCTAACTCTACCGTGCCTCTTCGCCGCTGTTTACATGCTCTTCAGCCATGCGATCGCAATGTTCGGCAGCGGTGGCAGGGTGTCGACACGGGACGTGGCCGGCTATTTCGTGCTCTCCCTGGTGCCCATCGCCATCGCCTATCATCTCTCTCATTATCTCTCGTATTTGCTCATTGCCGGTCAGTACATCATTCCGCTGGCATCTGATCCGTTCGGGCGGGGCTGGGACCTGTTCGCCACCGCCCACTATCGAATCGATATCGGCGTCGTCAACGCCAAGATGATCTGGTATGTGGCCGTTGCCGCCATCGTCACGGGCCATGTCTTCGCCGTCTACATCGCCCATGTCATGGCGATGTGGGTGTTCGGGGACCGTGGCGTGGCGCTTCGCAGCCAATTCCCCATGCTGGTGTTGATGGTTGGCTACACCATGATCAGCTTGTGGATCCTATCGCAACCCATTGTTAATTAGATTCGCTAACGCGATTTTATACCAACCTGCCCTAACCGATGTCGGTGATCGCACCGCCATCAAAACCGGTAACCCTTGTAGCGCACCCGGTTCCTTGGACACAAGTTTGTCTCACGCGGCGGGCCTGATTGAGATCGCGGCGTGCCACGCCTGACGAGCTTGAGCGGGGCTCAGGTAGCCGTTCTTTTCGACGATCCACTGGGCATTGTAGAG
>JAKZRK010000243.1:0-9044 GCA_047518225.1 Alphaproteobacteria bacterium
CTGATCGAGAATTTTTTCGGCAAACTCAAGGAGTTCAAAGGCATCGCCATGAGAGCCTGCAAAACCGACACGAGCTTCGAGGCAATGATTTATGTATGCTCCGGGATCATAAATTCTCGATGAATCTCAACAGGCCCTAGGACAGCCGGCAAAAGCGATCCAGTTCGCCGCGTTCGGCCAAGTCCTGGTAGAACGCCAGATCTTCCGCGCTGTCCACCTCGAGCCAACCGCCCGATACCTTGACGCCATGCACCGGCCAATCCAAATCGCACAGCCGTTGCAGAAAATCCGTCATGTACATATCGCCATGCGCGGCCCCGGCATAGGCGGGCAGGCCGGCCATCTCATCATAGACCCGGGCCAGGTGGGGCGCCCGCGCCGCCGCCACCTTGATCAAACCCATATACTGCCCCTGTATCCGGGTGTAATCGGTTGTTTTCCGGCCAATTTCCAACAGCCGTCCGTCAGGGGCCATCATCAGGCTTTCCGCATCGGACAAGGGATCGTCCATACGGGCCTGCCACAGGGCTTGCCAGTCCGTGTTCACGGCCACGGCAATATCGCCAGGCGCCGCCAATAGCGCCCCCAGCGCCCGCGCCTCGTAGACGATGTCGCTATAGGCGATCAATATATCGTCACCCCCGTCCAAAGCGCCGTGGGCGCGGAACAGGGAATGCACCATGTTGGTCGTGGCAAAATCCTGGTTTATGACGAGGCTATGGGGCCAGGCGGCCAATTGATCGGCCCGATAGCCGCCCACCAGCACGATATCGTCAATGCTCTGTTCCGCCAGGACCGCCAATTGCCGGGCCAACAACGATTTACCGGCCAATTCCACCAGACATTTCGGCCGGTCATCGGTATGGGGAGCCAGACGGGTCCCTTGGCCGGCCGCTAAAATTATCGCCCGCATTGGTTCTTACAGCCCACCCGACAGCCCGAGCGCCTGCGCCATGAAGGCCAGATCCTCGGCCCGGACGGGGGCCTCCCGCTCGGGGTGCCACATGATGCCATGACACCTGGTCCCCGCGCCGCCATCGACGTGGGCAAAGGCCTCCACGTCGCCGTTTTCCGCCCGGGCCAGACAGCGCAGGGACGGCGCCAGACCCGCCAGGGGAATGCAAACGTCGTGATAGCTGTTAACCCGCCACTGATCGGGCCAATGGCCGGTCCCGGTGACGGAGATGCGGTGATCCACGCCGGCGTGATCCGTGGTCCGTTCCACGCGGCCGCCCAAAGCCACATTGATCATCTGCATACCCCTACAAACCCCCAGCAAGGGCAGGCCGCGGGCCAAACACTGCCTGATCAGGTCCCGTTCCAGACGATCACGCTCCGGCGCCACATTGGCCGCCTGGGGCGCCTCCGCCACGTCGTTACCCCCGGTCAGCACGATGCCGTCCAGCCCCAAACCTTCCACCAGCGCCGCGCCCGATGCCCCGCCATTGGGCAGCGGCACCGCCAAGGCGCCCAGTTCGGCAAAAAGAGGCTGCCAGCGTTGATCAAGGCCATCGCGCCGCTCGCCACGGCCCTTGGCCACATCCACCCGCTGGGTTAGGCCGATACGCTGCATGGATTGGTGCCGATCATGGCCATCCGAAGGGTCCGTGCCATCTGGCAATAAATTGGCGGAGGGAGGGGGACTCGAACCCCCGCAACGCTGTTACACGTTGACGGATTAGCAATCCGTTGCATTACCGCTCTGCCATCCCTCCGGCACACCGCGAATGCACTTCTAAACAGCGCTCCCATAGCTGTCAATGGTATCGGCGGCAAGCGGTCCATGGGTTGGAATAAAATCGCTCCCGGATAAAAATCCGCCGTTAACCTTTTAGTAATCATATTGAAATACCAAGGATACATTGGGATTTTGACGGTCAAACGTCTGTGAAGGCACCATTTTATATTTCCATAATTCATATTTTATTAACAGCGTTAACTTATATTTCTAACCGAAGGTGAAGGTTGTCTTCAAATATGAAAGGATATGGACATGTTTCGCCCCTTAATTGCTATTACGGCCTTGACCACCGGTCTGCTGTTTTCCTCGTTTGCCCAGTCGCAACAGGCGCCGCCCGGCGCGGTCTGTGGCGAAAGGTCAAAATTTCTGACCCATTTGGGCAAGAACCACCATGAGGCTCCCACCGCCATGGGTGTTACCGCATCCGGCCGGGTGTTGGAGGTTTTGACCTCGTCCGATGGCACCTGGACCATTATCATGACCCACCCCAACGGCATCACCTGCATGGTCACCGCCGGCCAGGCTTGGGAAAACGTCGAGCGGGTCGCCATGGGTCCGGTTACTTGAGCAGCAGGTGAACGAGGGCGCAACATGCAGACCAGTTGCGGAAACAGGGCACCGCAATTCGAAGTACCGCATTTTAAGATGCCGCGGGGACGGTCTTTTCGGCCCGCGTGGCTTTGCCGGGATTTGCCCCGGGGGCCGGCACCGGGTCATTTGAATTTTGGGCCATTTGAATAAATTGCAGAAACATCCATAAACGCCGGCGCCGTTACGCCGGCTTTTATTATGCCTGGCAGGCAAGCATGATTTTGACATGGCCTGGATCAGGTCCGGCCTGTCCGCATCCAATAATTTTAAATAAAAATCTTGGGACCCAGATTTGGTGCCAGCCATTAGCGGCTGCTATACGGGTCCGGAATTTCTGACTTAACGCGTCGATACCCACTCGCGGGCCTGGCGCTGGGCTTCGGAAATTTCCTCCCGGCTCATATCACCGGCCAGTTCAGTCCGCAGACGCTTGGCGTCATCGTTGCCACAAACCGCCGCCAGGTTCAGCCACTTGTGCGCCGTCACAAAATCCAGCGGCACGCCATTTTTACCGGTTGAATACAATAGACCTAATTGCAATTGGGCAATACTTTCCCCCGCCTCTGCCTTTCGCAGAAAATTGTTCGCATATGCTTTCGCGGACCTTGCCATCTTTTCCTCCGTTCGATGGACATCGCTCATACGACGTCGTCGCAGGGAAAATCATGACCCCAATTGGTTAACGGCAAGTATATGGTAAATGCCATTTTGGACAAAAAATTTTATTTCCCTAATGTATAGACCGCAGGCGACCAAATCTACGCGCCCGGCCAGCCATCAACCGCGGCGGGCTAGGCTCGCCATACCTCGGCACCGGCCGATTATCGTTCGCGCTTAAGCGGGGATATCCATGCCGCGCGCCAGGGCTGGCCGGGCCATCAGGCTATCGTACCAACGCTTGACGTTGGGAAAATCGGCCAGATCAACTTCCTGCCAGTCAAAGCGGAAGACCCACGGCAGGGTCGCTAAATCGGCAATGGATAAATCTCCCGCCAGATAGTCACGCCCCGCCAAGCGATTGTCCAGCACGCCATAGAGACGGCGGCATTCGGTATAATACCGCTCGATGGCATAGGGCACCTGTTCCTTGGCCGCCCGTTTGAAATGATGCACCTGGCCAAAGATCGGACCGATGCCCCCCATTTGAAACATCAGCCATTGGATCACTTCATAACGCGCCGCCATCTCCACCGGCATGAACTTTCCGGTCTTCTCGGCGAGGTACATCAGGATGGCACCGGATTCGAAGACCGTGTAGGGCTGGCCGCCGGGGCCGTCCTGGTCGATGATGGCGGGAATTTTGCCGTTGGGATTGATGGCCAGATATTCCGGCGTGAACTGATCGTCCTGGCCGATATTGATGGGATGGATGTTATAATCCAGGGCGCATTCCTCCAACATGATGGAGGCTTTTTTGCCGTTCGAAGTCTTCCAACTATATAGATCGATCATGGCGTCTTTATCCCTGTTCGGCTGTTCATGAAGGCACGGTCATGCCCTTGGCCACGGCTGGCCGCGCCGCGCAGGCCGCCAGCCAACGGTTGACATGGCTGAATTCCTCCAACTGGCCGGGCCGCCGTTCCGGCATCCAGTCTTGAATGCGCCCGGCGCACCAGGCATAGGTGGCGACATCGGCGATGGAATAATTGCCGGCCATATAATCCCGCCCGGCCAGATTACGGTCCAGCACGCCGAGCAGGCGGATGGACTCGTCGACATAGCGTTCGATTGCCCGTGCGTTGTCCGGCTGATTGCCGACAAACCAGCCGGCCTGACCAAACATCGGCCCCTGCCCGCCCATTTGCCACATCAGCCATTGCATGACATCGGCGCGGGCCCGGGTCTCGGTGGGCAACAGGGGTGATGCGGTCTTCTCCGCCAAATAGATCAGAATTGCTCCGGTCTCGAAGATCGAGATCGGTTCCCCCGGCACATCGTCGTCGACGATGGCGGGGATCTTGCTATTCGGTGAAATTTTCAGGAAGTCCGGCGCGAACTGCTCGTCCTTGCCGATATGCACCGGATGAACGTTGTAGGGCAGGCCCACTTCTTCCAGCATGATGGAAGCCTTGCCGCCGTTGGGCGTGCCAAAGGTATAGAGATCAATCATGGTTTTAATAATGTCCCCTGGTGGTCTTGTTGGTCGTCTGATGAGCGGCCCCGCCGGATCAACTTAACCGCTTCCCAGCGCCGTTTCCAGATCGGCGATCAAATCCTCAGCCGCTTCGATACCGCAAGAGAGGCGAAGGAGATCAGCCGGTACCGGCGAAGTGGGCCCCTCGATGCTGGCGCGGTGTTCGATCAGGCTTTCCACCCCGCCCAGAGAGGTCGCCCTGGACCATAATTTCACCTTGGCCGCGGCCGCCACCGCTTGCCTCTCGCCCCCCTTCAGGCGCAGGGACAACATGCCGCCAAAGCCTCCCCGCATCTGCCGCGCCGCCAGGGCATGGTCCGGCGCGCCGGGCAAACCCGGGTACAAAACCTGCGCCACCTCTTCATGTCCTTGGAAATGCCGCGCCACGGCAAGGGCATTGCGGCAGGCCGCCTCGACCCGCGGATACAAGGTGCGCATGCCGCGTAGCAATAGCCAGGCCTCGAATGCGCCCAGGATAGCGCCGCCGTCATGGCGGATAGCAGCCACGCCCCGCCAATAATCATCCTTACGGGCGGTAATCAGGGCGCCGCCGATCATGTCCGAATGGCCATTCAGATACTTGGTCGCCGAATGCATCACGATATCTGCGCCCAGTGTCAGGGGTTGGCTCAGGACCGGCGTGGCGACCGTGCTGTCCACCGCCACCAGAGCGCCGGCGCCATGGGCCAGTTCGGCGATCGCCGCGATGTCGGAGATCCCCCACAATGGGTTGGCCGGCGTTTCCAGCCAGATCAGGCGGGTTTGTCCCGGCCGCAGGGCGGCGCCGACCGCCGCCAGGTCCCCCATCTCGATAAATTCGACCTTCAGGCCCCAGGGCACGGCAAATTCCGAGAGCCATCTGCGCAAGCCCCAATACATCACCCGTGGCGCCAGCACATGATCGCCGGGGCGCAGGCTTAAAAAGACCGCGCCCGCCGCCGCCATGCCGGATGCGAACAACATGGCCCCCGCCCCGCCCTCCAATTCGCAAAGCAGTGCCTCGGCCTGGTCATAGGTCGGATTGCTGTCGCGGGCATAGCTGTAGCCGCTGCGGAACTGGTTATCGGGATCGCGCAGAAAGGTGGAAGACGGATGGATGGGTGGTGTCACCGCGCGGGTGCGTTGATCGATCCAGCCCAACGCCCGCGCCGCCTGGCTACGTGGCGACCAGTTTTCCTCCGCCGTCATACCGCAAGCTTCCCATCACAGCTGATCCGGATACCGGATCGAAGTCAATCCGGCAGTGTCGATGCCGCTGAATAAAGCGTCAGACCCGAAAAATATAGCAGAAGATGGAGGGGCTAAAAGAACAGATAGTCCAAAACCAAAATAGGCAGCCAACAGGCAACGCTGACAACCAAGGCGGTCAGTAGTTGGGCACGCTGGCGATTTCCCACGAAATCAGGCGCCTTCTTCGATGGGTTCGCCATCCAGATCGCGCATCATCCGGCGAATGTCGTCCGCCGCCGCCGCTAATCTGTCCGGCGCCTGACCGCGGGCCACGATAGAAGCGCCAAAGCGGCCCTCGCGGTAGAATGGGTACGATCCCATGCTGACGTCCGGATATTTATCCTGCAAGGCGCGCAATCCGTTGGCCAGGGTCCCTTCCGCCAAATGTACCGCGATGGCGATCGAATGCACCGGATCGCCGCCGACAAGTTCGTGTTTCAGGCTGTGAAACATGGCTTGGCAGACGGCCGGGATGCCGGCCATGACATAAACATTCTCGACCCGGAAGCCGGGCGCCTTGCTGACCGGATTTTCGATCAGGGCGGCGCCAGCCGGGGTGCGGGCCATGCGCATGCGGGCCTGGTTCAATTCGGCGCCCGTATGGGCGTAATGTGCTTCCAGGATCGCCACGGCCTCGGGGTTATGATCCACTTTCAGGCCAAACGCCGCGCCGATGCTGTCGGCGGTGATATCATCATGGGTGGGACCGATGCCGCCCGTCGTGAAGACATAGTCAAAGCGCGCCCGCAGCTCGTTCACCGCGGCCACGATCTCCGCCTCGACATCCGCGACCACGCGGCATTCGCGCAACTGCACGCCGGCCTCGTTCAAGGCTTCGGCTAGAAAGCCCAGATTTTGATCTTTGGTCCGGCCGGATAGAATCTCGTCACCAATGATAATAACGGCGGCCGTCACGGTCGTTGGCTGATCGGACATCGTATGCTGGCTTTCACGGTTGCCGGTTGTATTTGAGTTATAGCACTTCTGATAGAGAACGGCGATTGCGCCGCGCCGAGCGCGCGGCTAAATTGCCCGCATGGAATTTCCCGACCCCTTGATACACGGCACTCTGCTGCGCCGCTATAAACGCTTTCTGGCCGATATAAAATTGGACGACGGCCGGGAGGTCACGGCCCATTGCGCCAATCCGGGCGCCATGCTGGGCCTGAAGGACGCCGGCGCCGAGGTATGGCTGTCCCCCTCGCGCAACCCCAAGCGTAAACTGCAATATAGTTGGGAATTAATGCACGCCGATGGCACCCTGGTGGGTATCAATACCGCCCACCCCAATGGCCTGGCCGCCGAAGCGATCGCGGCCGGCCGGATCGCCCACCTGCAAGGCTATGAGGACCTGCGGCGGGAGGTGAAATACGGCCAGAACTCCCGCGTCGATATATTGTTGTGCCAGGCAGGCCGGCCCGATTGCTACGTAGAGGTTAAAAATGTGCATTTGATGCGGCAATCGGGCCTGGCGGAGTTTCCCGATTCCGTCACCAAACGGGGCGCCAAACATCTGGTGGAGCTGGGTGATATGGTTGCTGCTGGAAACCGGGCGGTAATGTTTTATCTGGTACAAAGGACCGACTGCGACCGCTTTGCCATTGCCGGGGACATCTATCCGACGTATGCCAAGGAACTGCATCGAGCCATGGGGCGCGGGGTCGAGGCGATTTGTTACGATTGCGATATCGAAACCACGGGAATTCAGGTGCGGGGACCGCTGACGCTTGATCTTTAGCTTTTGGGGAAAAGTGCAAAATGAACTATGTGGCCGCGGAAAAGGCGCCGGCTGAAAATACCGGCCTGGTCAAGATTTATGCGCCCGGGGATTTCGACGCCATGGCCCGCGCCGGCCGTCTGGCCGCCGAGTGCCTGGACATGATCGGCCCGCATGTGAAGCCTGGGATCACGACCGATTCCCTGAACAAGATCGTGCACGATTTCATTGTCGATCATGATGCTTATCCATCGCCCCTGAACTATCGCGGCTTCCCCAAATCCGTCTGTATTTCCATCAACCACGTGGTCTGCCACGGCATTCCGGGCGATCGGATCCTGAAGGACGGCGACATCATGAATATCGACGTCACCGTAACCTTGGACGGCTGGTATGGTGATAGTTCGCGGATGTTTTTCGCCGGCAAGCCAAAGCTGAAATCCCGGCGCCTGTGTGATGTCACCTATGAAGCCATGATGCGCGGCATCGGGGAAGTCAAACCGGGCGCCACATTGGGCGATATCGGCCACGCCATTCAAAGCTATGCCGAGGCGGAGCGTTGTTCGGTGGTGCGGGATTTCTGCGGCCACGGGCTGGGCCGGGTCTTCCACGACGCCCCCAATGTGCTGCATTACGGGGCAAAGGGAAAAGGCCTGGAATTGCGCGAAGGGATGTTCTTCACCATCGAACCGATGATCAACCTGGGCGGCTGGGAGGTGAAGATGAAGGACGATGGCTGGACGGCCGTGACCAGGGATAAATCCCTCTCGGCGCAGTTCGAACATTCCATGGGCGTTACGGCGGATGGGGTGCAAATCTTTACCACCTCACCCAAGGGGCTGCACAAACCGCCCTATGATTGACGCCGCGCCCGGGTTCCCCAATGGCGGATAAAGCCAGCAAGCCACATTATCACGGCCACCGGCAGCGTCTGCGGGCGCGCTTTCTGAAAGGCAGCCCCGATAGCCTGCCAGAATATGAACTACTTGAATTGATATTGTTTGGCGCCATTCGCCAGGGCGACGTCAAACCCCTGGCAAAGCGGCTGATCGCACAATTCGACGGCCTGGCCGGCGTGTTATCGGCCCAGGTGGAGGCCCTGCAAGGCGCCGGCCTGGGCGAGAGCACCATCGCCACGCTGAAAACATCCCAGGCCGCCGCCCTGCATCTAAGCCGGGCGCGCATAATGGAGCAGCCCATCGTCAGCTCCTGGCAAGCCCTGCTGGATTATTGCCGGGCCGCCATGGGACACGAGAAGACCGAGGCTTTTCGCATCATCTTCCTGGACCGCAAGAACCGCCTGATCACGGACGAGGTGCAGCAACGGGGCACCATAGATCACACTCCGGTATACCCGCGCGAAGTGGTCAAGCGGGCCCTGGAACTGGGCGCCACGGCGCTGATCCTGGTGCACAATCACCCCTCGGGCGATGCCACGCCCAGCAAGGCCGATATCGAGATGACGAAACAGATCGCCGCCGCCGCCGAGCCCCTGGGCATCGTGCTGCACGATCACCTGATCATGACGCGGGCCGAAGAATCCAGCTTCCGCGCCCTGGGCCTGGTGTAGAGACCGCAAGGCGGCGTGAAGGACGACAGGGATGTGCGGATTTCGCACCGTCCGCCTGACC
>JAKZRK010000244.1:0-41800 GCA_047518225.1 Alphaproteobacteria bacterium
GCGTTGCGGTCCCAATAGTCCAGGGTCTCGGCCCCGAACCAACGCGCTTTCAAGGCATAATAGCGGTGGGACAGACGCGGATAGGCGGCGGTCACCGCCCCGCGCAGGGCATCCACGACTTCGTCTTCCACATGATTGGATAGATGCCGCGCACTATCGGGGTGGGTAAAGTGGCGCCATTTATCTTCGATCTGCTTGTCCTTGGCCAAGGTATTGGTGATCAGGGCGAACAGCGCCTTCTTGTCGTTAAAGCCGGCGCCCAGGGCCTTGGCCGCGGCCTTGCGCTGGGCGCCATCGCTCTCCTGCAACAGATGCAGGGTTTGTTCCAACGACCGTTCCCCGCCATCAAGGGTGAAGCGCATATCGGCAATGGTTTCATCGAACAAACGCACCCATGCGGCCCGCCCGGTGACCTGTTTTTCATGCAACAGGCGCTCTTGCTCGTCGGCCAGTTGATGGGGCCGGCTGGCGCGGATATCCCGCAGCCAGGGGGCATACCGGGCCAGGCCGGGATCCGCCGCCAATAGTGCATCAAGGGTTTCATCTTCGATCTTGTTCAGCTCCAGGGTAAAAAAGATCAATTTCGAGGTAATCCCGCTCAACTGCTCCATGGTGGTTTGGTAAAATCGGCCCACCGCCCGGTCGGAAACATCCGCCGCGTGGCAGAGCTGGGCATAGCTGCCGATTCGCCCCAGTAAATCTTCATCCTGTTCGTAACGGACGATGGCCCGGGCCAGTTCCGGCGCCGATAACGCCCCCACCTTGCCGTTGAAATCGCCCGCGAAGCGGTCCGCTGCCGCTTCCGCCTTGGCCAGATCCGCGGCCAATTCCGCCGCCGCCGGGCTGGCGTAAAGGTCGCTCAGATCCCATTGCGGCAATTTTTCCGAACCCATGATTTCTATCGCTCCAATCAATCACCGCTTGTCCCGAAATGGCACAGGCACTACAATAGTTGGATCATAAGTAATAAGCGACTGGATTGAGGGCAATGGCGCAAACCGTATTGATCATCGATGATGATCCTACCCAGCGGCGTCTGTTGGAAGCGGTGGTCGGCCGGCACGGCTATGACGTGGCCGTGGCCAAGGGCGGGAAAGACGCCGTTGCTTTCATGAAATCCAAAAAGAGCCATAGCATCGACCTGATCCTGCTGGATTTGGTGATGCCGGACGTGGACGGCTTCGCGGTTCTGCAACAGGTCAAGCCGCGGCGCCTGGATCTGCCGATTATCGTGCTTACGGCGCAAAGCGGCATTGATGTCATCGTCAAGGTGATGCAGGCCGGCGCGGCGGACTTCATCCCCAAGCCGGCCAGCCCGGAACGCCTCCTGGTCTCGATGGAAAACGCCCTGAAGATGAACGTACTTTCCGGCCAGATATCGCGCCTGACCCGGCAGGTCGATGGGCGCATGCAATTCGACGATCTGGTCGGCGGCAGCCATGCCATGACCGCGGTCCTGGACCTGGCCCACCGGGCCGCGTCATCGAACATCCCAATCCTGATCGAAGGTGAAAGCGGCGTCGGCAAGGAGATGATCGCCCGCGCCGTACAGGGGTCGGGCGAGCGCTCCGGTAAAGCCTTCGTGGCGGTAAACTGCGGCGCCATCCCGGAAAACCTGGTTGAAAGCATCCTTTTCGGGCATGAAAAAGGCGCCTTCACCGGCGCCAGCGAACGCCACGCCGGCAAATTCCAGGAAGCCGACGGCGGCACCTTGTTTTTGGACGAAATCAGCGAGCTGCGCCAGGATATGCAAGTCAAACTGTTGCGGGCGTTACAGGAAGGCGAGGTTGACCCGGTCGGCGCCCGCGCCCCGGTGCAGGTCGATATCCGCTTGATTTCAGCCACCAATAACGACTTGCAGAAACAGGTCAACGAAGGCAACTTCCGGGAAGATCTGTATTACCGCCTGAATGTTTTTCCCATCAATATCCCCCCCTTGCGCGAACGCCAGGAGGACATCGCTCCTCTGGCCGCCCACTTCATCGCCAAACTGGCCGCCACCGAGGGCAAGGCCGTGCGCGGCCTGTCCGAACATGCTCTGGCTCTGCTCAAGGGATTCGATTGGCCGGGCAATGTGCGGCAGTTGGAAAATGCTATATTCCGGGCCGTGGTGCTGTGCGATGGCGACGTACTGAAATTGGCGGACTTCCCGCAAATCGCCCTGAGCATGGGCATGGAATCGCCAATGGCCATAAATGCCGGGGGCAACGGCGCGCTGCCGGGTCTGGATGCGGCCGGCGAGGTGCGGACCCTGAACGCCATGGAAGCGGACATGATTCGCCTGGCCATCGATAGATATGACGGCCAAATGACCGAAGTCGCCCGCCGCCTTGGCATCGGCCGCTCCACCCTGTACCGCAAGGTGGCTGAATTCAGCATTGAGGTGGAACGGTGAGCGGCCCGTGAACCATTCAGCAAGACATTTGCAAATATGTCAGAAAGACTTACCTTTATAGTTGCCGGTGCGTAGGGAACGGTCGAAATAATTGGGGAATTGGCATGACATCTGCCTCGGTCTCGCTCGCAAACGTTTCGTTGGATGACAAATACGCGTTGGAATCCGGCCGGATCTTCCTGACCGGTATTCAGGCCCTGGTCCGCCTGCCGATGTTACAACGGCAGCGTGATCAGGCCCGCGGCTTGCAGACAGGCTGCTATATTTCAGGCTATCGCGGCTCGCCCCTGGGCGGTTTCGACCAACAGCTCTGGCAGGCCAAGCCGTTCCTGGAAAAGAACCACATCGTCTTTCAGCCCGGCGTCAACGAAGATCTGGCGGCGACCGCCCTGTGGGGCAGCCAGCAATTGAACCTGGGGCCAAAATCGAACTACGACGGCGTCTTTGGCATCTGGTACGGCAAGGCGCCGGGAGTGGACCGTTGCGGCGACGTGGTGCGCCACGCCAACCATGCGGGCACCGATCCCAATGGTGGGGTTTTGATGATGTGCGGCGACGATCATGCCGCCGTATCCTCCACCGTGCCGGGGCAAAGCGAGCATAACCTGGCCTCGTGGATGGTGCCCATGTTGTATCCCGCCGGGGTGCAGGAATACCTCGACTATGGCCTGCTGGGCTGGGCCATGTCGCGCTTTGCCGGCGTCTGGGTTGGTTTCAAATGCGTTTCCGAGGTGGTGGAAAGTTCCGCTTCCGTTTACGTCGATCCCCATCGGCTGGATATCCAGTATCCCGATTTCGAAATGCCCCCCGGCGGCCTGAATATCCGTTGGCCCGATGATCGCTGGAGCCAGGAAGAACGCCTGCAACGCTATAAAGTCTATGCCGCCCTGGCCTTTGCCCGGCAAAATGGCATCGACCGGATTGTCTGGGATTCACCACGACCGCGTATCGGCATCGTCGCCGCCGGCAAATCCTATCTCGATACCCGTCAGGCCCTGGAAGACATGGGGATAGACGAGGCAATGGCGGGCCAGATCGGCTTGCGCCTGTACAAGGTCGGCATGCCCTGGCCGTTGGAGCGGGAGGGCATCCGCGCCTTCGCCGAAGGCCTGGACGAAGTTCTGGTGATCGAGGAAAAACGCGCGGTTATCGAAAACCAGCTTAAAGAACAGCTGTACAACTGGCGAGCCGACGTGCGCCCGCGGGTGGTGGGCAAGTTTGACGAGGACGGGCAATTGCTGTGCCCATCCGATGGCGAACTGTCGCCGGGCCAGATCGCCCGCATCATCGTCTCGCGCATTGGTTCATACGTGACCTCGCCCCTCATCGACGAGCGCATGGCGCTGTTGGACCGCAAGGAAGCCGCCGCCAAACAGACCGCGGCGCCGATCCAGCGCGCCGCCTATTTCTGTTCCGGCTGCCCCCACAACATCTCGACCAAGGTGCCCGAGGGCAGCCGCGCCATGGCCGGTATCGGCTGCCACTTCATGGCTTTGACCATGGACCGTTCGACCGAGACCTTCACGCAGATGGGGGGCGAAGGGGTGCCCTGGCTGGGCCAGGCCGCCTTCACCGGGGAAGAGCATATCTTCGCCAATCTGGGCGACGGCACCTATTATCATTCCGGCATCACGGCGATCCGCGCCGCCGTCGCGTCGGGGGTCAATATGACCTACAAGATTCTGTTCAACGATGCCGTGGCCATGACCGGCGGGCAGCCCCATGACGGCCCGCTATCGCCCTGGCAGATCAGCCAGCAGGTACATCACGAAGGGGTAACCCGGATCATCGTCGTCACTGACGAGCCGGACAAATATACGGCCGGCACCGACTGGGCGCCCGGCGTCACGATCCGCCACCGGCACGAGTTGGACAGGGTGCAAAAGGAATTGCGCCGGACGGCGGGTTGCAGCATCCTGATCTACGACCAAACCTGTGCGGCGGAAAAACGGCGGCGGCGCAAACGCGGCACCTTTCCCGATCCCGACCGCCGGGCCTTTATCAACCAGGCGGTCTGCGAGGGCTGTGGCGATTGTTCCGTGCAATCGAACTGCGTTTCGGTGGAGCCGCTGGAAACCCCCTTTGGCCGCAAGCGCCAGATCAACCAATCCGCCTGCAACAAGGATTTTTCCTGCATCAAGGGCTTTTGCCCCAGCTTTGTCACCATTTCCGGCGCCATGCCACGCCGGCCCCAGGCCGCCAGCACCGCCGATTTGGACAGGGCGGCCGCCGCCCTGCCCGATCCCGAGATCGCCCCGGCCCATGGCGGCTACAACATTCTGGTCACCGGCATTGGCGGCACCGGCGTCATTACCGTCGGCGCCTTGTTGGGGATGGCGGCCCATTTGGAGGGCAAGGGCGTCACGGTGCTGGATTTCACCGGCATCGCGCAAAAAAACGGCGCCGTGTTGAGCCATATCCGCATCGCGCCAACGCCGGAGGATCTGCATGCGGTGCGCATCGCCGCCGGCGGCGCAAACCTGTTGCTGGGCGCCGATATGGTGGTCGCCGCCAGCCCCGATGCCCTGCGTAAATTCAGCCCCGGCGGCACCCAGGCCATTGTCAACAGCCACCTGGCGCCGACCGCCGATTTCACCCTGAACCCGGATACGGATTTTCACGCCGACGAACTGTGCCGTTTGATCCGGGACAGCGCCGGCGACAACCGTACCGAATTCATTGACGCCACCGGATTGGCCACGGCCCTGATCGGGGACGCCATCGCGGCCAATCTGTTCCTGTTGGGCCATGCCTATCAGCGCGGCGCCCTGCCGGTCGGTGGCGCCGCCATCGAACGGGCCATCGAATTGAACGGCGTTGCCGTGGCTATGAACCACCGCGCCTTTGCCCTGGGCCGCCTGGCGGCGGTCGATCCCGATCAGGTTACCAAAGCCGCGCGGCCGGCACTGTCCATGCCGGCGGCGGTGGACGAAACCTTGGACCAGATCATCGAGCGCCGGGCCAGCTTCCTGACCGATTACCAGGATACCGCCTATGCCGCCCAATACGTAGCCTTTGTCCGCCAGGTGGAAGGGGTGGAACAGGCCAAGGGCAAGGGCATGACCGGCCTGGCCGAGGCGGTGGCGCAAAACCTGTTCAAGCTGATGGCCTACAAGGACGAGTACGAGGTGGCGCGGCTGTATGCGGACGAAAGCTTCCAGGCCAGCCTGGACCGACAGTTCCAGGGCAAGCTGAAATTAAAATTCCATCTTGCCCCGCCCCTGATCTCCCGCCGCGATCCCGACACCGGCCATCTGATCAAACGGGAATACGGCGCCTGGATCATGACCGCCTTCAAAGTGTTGGCCAGGATGAAGGGCCTGCGGGGCGGCGCCTTGGATATCTTTGGCCGCACGGCGGAACGCCGCGCCGAACGCGCCGCCATCCCCGCCTACCGCGCCACCATCGAGACATTGTTGGCGGAGCTGTCCCCGGACAACCACGCCCTGGCCCTGCAAATCGCCAATATCCCGGCGCAAATCCGCGGCTATGGCCACATCAAGGAACGCAGCCAAAATGCTGCGGCGGCGGAACAGGCCCTATTGCTGGAAACCTGGCGCAACCCCCAATCGCAACCAACAGCGGCGGAGTGACCCATGACTGAATCAAACCCCGGAACCTGTATCATCGTTGGCGTGGGCCCCGGCCTGGGGGCGGCGCTGGCGCGGCGCTTTGCCTCTGCCGGCCATTGCGTGGCAGCGGCCGCGCGCAACGTGGACAAACTGGCTGGCGTGGTCGATGAAATCGCGGCGGCGGGGGGTTCGGCCAAGGCCTATGCCTGCGATGCCACCTCGGAAGCTGACGTTCTGGCCTTGTTCAAGGCGGTGGAAGGGGACCTGGGCGCCATTGACGTGGCGATCTATAACGCCTCTGGCCGGGCCCGCAAGCCGGTGGCGGAAACCAGCCTGGAAGAATTCACCGATAGCTGGGAACGCTGCTGTTTGGGCGGCTTTCTGGTGGGGCGGGAAGCGGCCCGGCGCCTGGGCCCGGCGGGCGCGGGCAGCATCCTCTTTACCGGCGCCACCGCCTCCATGAAGGGCTTTCCCAATTCCGCGACCTTCGCCGTGGGCAAGTTCGGCCTGCGGGCCCTGGCGGAATCCATGGCCCGGGAATTACAGCCCCAGGGCGTGCATGTGGCCCATTTCAATATTGACGGCGGCATCGGCGAACATGCGGAGGACGCCCGCCTGCGCCCCGATGCCATTGCCGAGACCTATTACCAGACCCACGCCCAGCACCGCAGCGCCTGGTCTCATGCCATCGAGTTGCGGCCCTGGGTGGAGAATTTCTAAAAGTCCCGCTAGGATGAGGCAAATGGACCGTATCATACGCATCATCGCCTATTACCGGGGGCGATCGCCGGTGACGCTGCTGTGGCACCATGGCTTGCTGTTCGCGGCGGTGGGGACGTTGATCGTCTGTCTGCGGGTGACCTGGATGCCCTGGATGCCTTTATTCTGGCCCCTGGTGATCTGGTACGTGGTTTTTTCGTTGCATTTCCTGCTGGTGCGCAGTCTCACCGCGAACGACGAATGGGCCGACGAACGGGCCGATAAATTGCGCCGGCACGCCTATGATTTCCAGCACGTGAAAGACATCTATATCAAACCCACAAATTTCCAGGCGCCCACCTTCCCGCCCCCCGAACCGGACCAATCGAAAAAATAATAGTCCGGAACTACTCTTGGTGCATCGCCATTTGGCCGCCGATCCAGGTGCGCCTGACCTTCAGATCATCGTCCAGCAACAGCAGATCGGCGCGATAGCCGGGCGCGATGCGGCCGCGCCGGCCGTCCAGTCCCAGAAAAGCGGCGGGATAGAGCGAGGCCATGCGCAGGGCTTCTTCCAGCGGCTGGCCCAGCAAGGCAACGGTATTGCGCACGGCGGCGGCCATATCCAGGTTGGAGCCGGCCAGGGTGCCATCCGCGGTGGTGCAGCGGCCGTCCTTGACGGTGATGGTCTGTCCGGCCAGCTGAAAACCGTGCCCCGCCGCGCCCACCGTCGGCATGGCATCGGTCACCAGCATCATGCGGCCCGGGGCCTTGGCGGCCAGGGCAATACCCAGGGTAACGGCGTGGACATGCTGGCCATCGACGATGATGCCGCACCAACTGTGCGGATCGGCCAGGGCGGCGCCGACCATGCCGGGATTGCGGCTTTGCAGGGCCGGCATGGCATTGAACAGATGGGTGAAGCCGGACAGGCCCTCAGCCAAGGCAGCGGCGGTCTGCTCGTGGCTGGCCGCGCTATGCCCGGCACTTACCCGGACGCCGGCCCGGGAGAGCTGGCGAATGGTGCCCCCGGGGACCATTTCAGGCGCCAGGGTGACCACCACCACGCCAAGGTCATTGGCGGCGAACAGGTCCATGGCCTTGGCGTCCAACGGCCTGATCTGCCCATCGTCATGGGCGCCTTTGCGGTCGGGGTTCAGATAGGGCCCCTCGAAATGCAGGCCCAGCAATCCCGGCTGTCCTTGTCGCCGCGCCGCCCGCACGGCCTCGGCGGCGGCGGTCATGGTGGCCCAATCGTCGCTGATCAGGGTCGGCAGCAGGCCCGTGGTGCCAAAGGCCCGGTGGGCCTGGGCGATGGCGGTGATCGTGGCCACGTCCGGGTGATCGTTGAACAACACCCCGCCGCCGCCGTTAACCTGACAATCGATGAAGCCCGGCGCCAATAACCCGCCCTCCAGGTCAATGGCATCCGCTGTCTTCGACGGGGCCAACAGCGCCTGGATCACGCCGTCGGCAAGCAGCAGATCCCGGCCCCGCACTATCTCCTCGCCGGTGAAAATCCGGGCATTGCGCAATAGCTGACTCATGGGCCGGCCTCCGATCTGGCCAGCATCAGGGCGCCATGCAAGGGGCCGTGCCTGGCCGCCGTCAACAGGGGCAGGGCGCGTTCGGGCAGCCAGGGCCGGATGGGTTCGGCTAGGCCGCCGGCCAGGGCGATCCCCGGCGCGCCCTTGGCCGACAGCGCCTCTATCAATTGCGCGATGTCTTCCGCCGTCTGCCTTAGCAGCGCCGCCGCGCCCTCGTCGCCCGCCCCGGCGCAATCGAACACCCATGGGGCAAAATCCGCGTAGCCACCCGTGGTTGCGCCTTCCGCCCACAGGAACATCGCCTCCGCCTGATGCTGAAAATGGTCCATGATGCGCCGGCCCAGGGGGCTGGATGGCAGCATGCCATCGTGCTCGGATAGGGCCTGGCGCAGGGCGGCGCGGCCCAGGGCGGCGCCGCTGCCCTGATCCGAGATAGCCAAGCCCCAACCGCCGACCGTGTGAACCTGACCGGCCACCATGGCCAGGCCGCAACTGCCCGTACCGGCGATCACGATGCCGCCGTCGCCGCCGTCGTGGGCGCCCAGACAGGCGGCATAGGCGTCGGCCTCGGCCCGGAAGGTGGCGAATGGGTGGGCAAAATCCGCCAGTTTTTGCCGCTCCCGCGCCAGGGACAACCCGGCCAGGCCGGCGCCGGCGTGCAACTGCTTGATCATATGGCCCGCCAGGCCCGCTTGCCCCAGGGCCTGGCGGGCCGCGTCCGTGATCTGGCCGAAAACCTCCGGCAAGCCAAGCAGGGTATTGGCGGGCCCGGCCTCACCCTGGCCCAGATTTTCCCCGGCGCCATCGCACAGACGAACCCGGCAGCCGGAGCCGCCGCCGTCAATACCCAGATACAATGGCCCCTTAAGCACCGTGCCGCCCGCCTTGACCAAGTTGCCGCAGGTCTTTAACCAGCAGTAGCAGGTTTTGCCCGCCAAGGCATGGCCGTCCAGCACAGGTTCGAGAATTCATGCCCGAAATCTTTGTCGATGCCGATGCCTGTCCGGTCAAGGATGAAGTCATCCGGGTGGCGGAACGCCATGGCCTGATGGTGCATCTGGTCAGCGACGGCGGCATCCGCCCCCATGCCTCGCCGATGATCCAGGTTGTCGTGGTTGCCCAGGGGCCCGACGCGGCCGATGATTGGATCGCGGAGCATATCGAAGCCGGCGACATCGCCATCACCAACGATATTCCCCTGGCCGACCGCTGCCTGAAAAAGGGCGCCGGCGCGATCCAGCCGAACGGCCGGATATTTTCCCAGGATTCCATCGGCATGGCGGTGGCGACCCGCGACCTGATGGCCGGCCTGCGCGAGAGGGGCGAGATCAGTGGCGGCCCGGCGCCGTTCTCGAAAAAAGACAGATCCCGCTTTCTGCAAGCCCTGGAAACAGCCATCCAAGCCCGGCGCCGCGCCGGGCCTAATGTCAGCGGGTCATGATGGGCGGCGGTTGAGCTAAGCCAGAGGTGATAGCGGTTATTCCAAACGCCCGCTTTTGCCCTCCTAGCGGCCGTAATTGGTTGGCTGGGACAGGTATATCCCTGTCATTTCTGGCGGAATGGCAACAAGAGGTTGCTTGAATGTAGGCCAGGGGACTACTTATGCTCGAAATGGTTTGAACTGGGGATGGGAGAGGATGGATGAACTACGAAAACATCATCTACGAAAAGTGCGGGCCAATCGCCTATGTGACGCTGAACCGGCCGGACAAGCTGAACGCGCTGTCGGACGACCTACAGCTTGAAGTTCGGCACGCGCTGGAGGATGCGGGTTGGGAGGACGAGGACATCCGCGTGATCGTGCTGAAAGCGGCTGGGCGCGCATTCAGCGCCGGCTTCGACATCACAACCTCCAGCAAGACCAACCCGGTCCAGATGCGGGCCCGGTTCCTCAAGGGCAAGACATTCAGCGCATCGGCCTGGTGGGATGTGTTCTGGAACAACCCGAAGCCCATCATTGCCCAGATACACGGGTTCTGTATTGCCGGCGGGCTCGCCACCGCGACTTTCTGCGATCTGCGCATCTGCTCGGAAGATGCGAAATTCGGCGCGCCCGAGATCCGCACCGGCGGCCCCTACATCCCGGCCGTGTGGCCGTGGGTGGTGGGCATGACAAAGGCGCGCGAACTTCTATATACCGGCAACCTTATCGATGCGGCCGAGGCGAAGCGGCTGAACCTGGTGAACGATGTGGTGCCGGTTGAGGAGCTGGATGCGGCGGTGGAACGCCAGGCGCTGACCATCGCCAAACTCCCCGCCGCTACCGTCGAATACAACAAAAAGCTCATCAACATGTCCTACGAGTTGATGGGGGTGCGTCAAGTGGTGGAGCGTTCCATGGAGCTCGAAACCATCGCGCTCGCAAGCGCCGACACCTCGCCCGAGATCGACGAATTCAACAAGATCCGGAAGAAAGATGGGCTGAAGGCCGCGCTCACCTGGAACGCCGCCCGTTTCGTCGACGAGGATGCCTGGTTCAAGAAGTCCCGTGACCGTGGCTGAGCCAGCCGTTCAGGCGCGGCCGGTGATGCAGCAGTGGAAGTCGTAGATATCGTGGTTATCTATATTGCTGAAACCGGCGCCGGTCAGGTGGGCGCGGATGGTGGCTTCGGGCACGCGGCGGCCCTTGGCGGGGCTTTTGCCGTTCTCCTCGTCCTTCCAATCGACAATGGCGACGGTGCCCCCTGGCGCCAGCAGGCGGTGGCATTCGGCCATTAGAGGCTCCGGGGTGTCCAGTTCATGATGCAATTGCGCCATGACGATGAAATCAGCGCTCCGGTCGGGCAGATCGACGGCGTTGGGCTGCATCAGCCGCGCCTCTAGATTGTCCAGGCCCCGGGCGGCGGCGTCCTCGGCCAACAGCCCGACCATGCCTTCCAGGATATCGCAGCCATATACCTTGGCATTCGGATAGGCCCCGGCGAACGGCAGGGTGATAAAGCCGACCCCGGCACCGATATCGATCAAGGTGCAATCGGGGCCGGGCCGCAAAACTCGCCAGATTTTGGCCGGATCGAAATATTCCAACCGATCCGCGCTGCGCAGGCGCTCAATGCGCGCCGGATCCATCCCCAACATATCCGCCATTATCTTTCCCCTCGTCCGTGTCCCTGCCGCCAGTCTATCACAGGCCGCGTTATAGGTGTTGCGTTGCCTTGGGTTTCGGCGGGAGAATGCGGGCAATATATGGAAGGGACGGCCATGTCATATTTCGATCTATTGATTCACAACGGTACCGTGGCCACGGCGGCGGATACATTTAGGGCGGACGTGGCGGTAAAGGATGGCCGCGTGGTGGCCTTGGGGGAAAACCTCGGGACAGCGGACCGGGAGATCGATGCCACCGGCAAGCTGGTGCTGCCCGGCGGCGTGGAAGGCCATTGCCATATTGAACAGAAGTCCTCGTCGTCGGCCGCCGGCGTGATGACGGCGGACGATTTCTACTCCGGCACCGTCTCGGCGGCCTTTGGCGGCACCACCACGGTGATCCCATTCGCGGCCCAGTACAAAGGCCAGTCCCTGCGCCAGACGGTGGAGGATTATCACGCCTGCGCCGGGCCCAAGGCGGTGATCGACTATGGCTTTCACCTGATCATCTCGGACCCGACGGAACAGGTCATCGGCCAGGAGCTACCGGCCCTGATCAAGGATGGCTATACCTCCTTCAAGGTCTATATGACCTATGACAGTCTGCGCCTGGACGATTACCAGATGCTGGAGGTGCTCTCCGCCGCCCGGCGCGAGGGCGCCATGGTGATGGTGCATGCGGAGAACCACGACATGATCCGCTGGCTCAGCCAAAAGCTGCTGGATGGCGGCCATTGGCAGCCGCAATACCACGCAGTCAGCCATTCCCGCGCCGGCGAGGGCGAGGCGGCGCACCGGGCCATCGCTCTCTCGCGCCTGATGGATCAACCGATCCTGGTGGTGCATGTCTCTTCCGAAGAGGCCATGGATGAAATCCGCCTGGCCCAGAACAAGGGCCTGAAAATTTTCGCCGAGACCTGTCCGCAATATCTGTTTTTGACGGCGGATGATCTGCAACGCGACGGCATGGACGGGGCTATGTTCTGTTGCAGCCCGCCGCCCCGCGACGCCAACGATCAGGAAGCCATGTGGCGCGGCCTGGCCAACGGCACCTTCGCGGTGTTCTCGTCCGACCATGCGCCCTACCGCTACGATGAAACCGGCAAGCTGGCGGAGGGGCCGGAGCCGACCTTCAAGCAGATCGCCAACGGGGTGCCGGGGATCGAGCTGCGCCTGCCCCTGCTGTTTTCCGAAGGCGTGGGCAAGGGCCGCATCGACCTGAACCGCTTTGTCGCCCTGACCGCCACCAACGTAGCCAAGCTGTATGGCCTGTCACCGCAGAAAGGCACCATCGCCGTGGGTTCGGACGCCGACATCGCGATCTGGGACCCGGATCTGGAACAGACCATCGCCCATGCCATGCTGCATGACGACGTGGGCTATACCCCCTATGCCGGGATCAAAATCAAGGGCTGGCCCACGACGGTGCTCAGCCGGGGCCGGGTGGTGGTATCGGACGGCGCCCTGCATGCGGAACGCGGCAGCGGGCAGTTCCTGGCCAGGGCCTGTTCCGAGGCCGCCGAACCCCTGGGCAGGTTGGAGCCGGAGATGGACCCGGCGCGCAACTTCGGCGCCGACCTGTTGGGCCGATGACCACGCCCGAAAGCATCCAGGTCAATGGCCGCCGCTACAATTGGCCCGAGCAGCCGGTTGTGGTGCTGTGCATCGACGGCTCCGAGCCCGGCTATATAGAGCGGGCGGCGGAGGCGGGCGTGGCGCCCTTCTTTGCGAAGATCCTGGCCCAGGGTACCAACCTTCTGGCCGATTGCGTGGTGCCGTCGTTTACCAACCCCAACAATCTGTCCATCGTCACCGGCGTACCACCCGCCGTGCACGGTATTTGCGGCAACTATTTCCTGGACCCTGAAACGGGCGGCGAGGTGATGATGAACGAGCCGCGCTTTCTGCGCGCGCCCACCTTGTTTCAGGCCTTTCAGGAAGCCGGCGCGGCCATCGTGACGATCACCGCCAAGGACAAGTTGCGCCGCCTGCTGGGCCACGGCCTGGAGATGGGCGAGCGGGGGATATGTTTTTCCTCGGAACTGGCGGATCAGGCCAACAAAGGGGTACACGGCATCGACGGCGTGCCGGAACTGGTCGGCCAGGCGGTGCCTGATGTCTACAGCGCCGAATTGAGCGGCTTTGTCCTGGCCGCCGGGGTGAAGATCATGGAGAGCCGGCGGCCGGAACTGATGTATCTCTCCACCACCGATTATATCCAGCACAAACACGCGCCGGGCACCCCGGTGGCCAACGATTTCTATGCCTTGCTGGACGGCTATCTGGGACAATTGGACGCCCTGGGCTGCACCATCGTCGCCACCGCCGACCATGGCATGAACGCCAAGCATGACGAGACCGGCGCGCCCCGGGTGATCTATCTGCAAAGCCTGCTGGACGATTGGCTGGGTGCGGACCGGGCGCGGGTGATCCTGCCCATCACGGATCCCTACGTGGTGCATCACGGTGCCCTGGGCTCCTACGCCAGCGCCTATTTGACCGATGGCACGGATCAGGCCGCCATCGCCACGCGTCTGCGCGGGGTGTCCGGCATGGAACAGGTACTGGACCGGGCCGAGGCGGCGGAGCGCTTCGAACTGCCGCCCGACCGCCTGGGCGATCTGGTGCTGATCTCGGTCGTGGATCATGTCCTGGGCACGGCGCCGGAGCGCCACGATCTCAGCGCCTTGAGGGAGCCGCTGCGCTCCCACGGCGGCATCTCGGAACAACGCGTGCCCTTGTTGATGAACCGCGCAACGGACCTCGCGGAAGGCCACGCCCTGCGCAATTTCGACGCCTTCGATCTGGCCCTGAACCACGCGGTTTAGGTTTCGTCCGCCGAACTAGTGACCCAAAAAAGGGACTTGCGGATGCCGTATTTGGCCCGAGATGATGTCCGCCTGTATTTCGAGGATAGCGGCGGCGACGGCGAGCCGATCCTGCTCTCCCACGGCTTCGGCGCCTCCACCGGCATGTGGCGCGGACAGGTGGAGGCCTTCAAGGAGCGTTACCGGCTGATCACCTGGGACATGCGCGGCCACGGCGCGACCGAATGTCCCGAGGACGTGAGCTACTTCAGCCACAGCCATACGGCGGCAGATATGCTGGCGCTGCTGGACCACCTGGAGCTGGACAAGGCCGTGATCGCCGGGCATTCCCTGGGCGGCTTCATGGCCCTGGACTTCAACGTGCGCCACCCCGAACGGGTCAGGGCCATGGTGCTGCAAGGCTGCGGACCGGGCTATCGCAGCGATGAAGCGCGGGCAACCTGGAACATACGCGCCGAGAGCAGGGCACGGGCCCTGGACGACGGCGGCTTGGCGGGGCTGGGCGGCAGCTCGGAAGTCGGCGTCAGCATACAGAACACCGCGGCCGGCCTGGCCCTCGCTGCGCGGGGCATCTTGAGCCAGATCGATGCCCGGGTGATCGACAGCCTGCCCGGCATTGCCGTGCCGGTTCTCATCATCGTCGGGGACGGCGATACGCCCTACGTCGTCGGCTCGGATTATATGGCCAGCCACATCCCCGGCGCCGTCTACGTGTTGGTCGCCGATGCCGGACATGGCGTCAACATCGACCAGCGGGAAGTGGTGAACCGGGCGCTAGACGATTTCCTGGCGGCCCTTTAAGGCGGCCGGGCTGGAAATTTAGCGGATGGCCTTTTCGTTATTTCGCGTCCGCGAAACGCGCCAGTCTTTTGTTGTCCTCGTCCCACAAGGCAAGGGGCGCGCATTTGAGGCTTTCAAAAAAGCGTAGTTTTTTCGGAAATGCCGAAAGTTCCGGGCTGGCGTCGAGGCATTCCTGTAGCCGGTAATTGGGTATCCGGCTGTTGAGATGGTGAACATGATGCAGTCCGATGCTGCCCGTCAGCCATTGCACCGCCTTCGGCAGGACATAGTACGAGCTTCCCAGCAGGCCCGCCAGATGAAAGCTCCATTCGTCATCCTGCTCCCAGTAAACGTCTTCATATTGGTGTTGAACAAAGAACATCCAGCCGCCAATGATCGAGGCCGCGGTCAAAATTGGCAGATAGACCCATAGGAACGTCCCGACCCCAATCAGGTACATCAAGCCGCCCAGAAAGATAACGAGGGCAAGGTCGAGGCCCAATATGCTGCGCCAGATTTGACCCGCGGGCAGTGGCTGGCCAAAGGGAATACGCTGCAGAATGGCGAAGTGAATGGGAACGCCGATCAAAAACAAAACCACCGGGTTTCTGTAGCAACGATACATCAGCCGGGAGAAACCGGACAGAGCCTGGTATTCCTTGACGGTGCAGGTCGTTATATCGCCGACACCACGTTTTTCAAGATTTCCACAACCCGCGTGATGGGTCGCATGCGCCCGCTTCCAAAATTCGTACGGGGTAACGGTAAAAAGACTGAGGCCGCGCCCCAGCCAGTCATTGGCTCTGGCGGATTTGAAAAACGAGCCATGACCGCAATCGTGCTGCACGATGAACAGACGGATCAGCAGCCCACCAGTGGCGAAGGCAAGCGCCAGGGTCAGAAAGTAGGAAACCTCGAGGCTCCAACAGGTCAGCGCGAAGGCACCCAGGAACAGACCCATGGTGACGGAAAGCTGGGTAAGGCTGCGCCGCAAACTGGCGTCGCGGTAATTCCTGCAATGCGCGGCAAGCTTTTGGCCAAGCACTTTCAACTCTTCCAGTGACAAATTTCGCGCCTCGGGAAGAGGAATGTCGCTATTGGATATGTTCATATAATCCGATGTTCTTGATGGATTGACAAATTAATCGACCACGCATTTAGCACGTTTTACCGCCAGTAAGGCAAAACATTTGCCAACGCCGATTAATACCCATGGGGACCGGCCAGAATTCCACCAATTCGGCGGGAATAGTCCGAATGCAGTCTAAATCCATGCTTGTGGTTGGCGCCGATTAATTCGCTAATCGATGTAGAATGGAAATATCGGAAACGGTCGCCTCCTTCGAAGCGCTGGCGCATGCAACGCGGCTTGGCGTGTTGCGTCTGCTCATTCCCGCCGGCGAGAACGGTTTGGCCGCGGGCGACGTCGGCCGACGCCTGGAGGTGTTACCGAACAGCCTGTCCTTCCATCTCAAGCAGTTGGTGCATGCGGGACTGATCACCAGCCGTCGGCGTGGGCGGAACCTGTTTTATGCCGCCAATTACGCGCGCGTCGCCGAACTGGTAGGTTTCCTCTCCGACGATTGCTGCGCCGACGCTCCCGAGGGGTGCCTGCCGGAATGCCCCGCCACGGCGGCACAATCGCCTCTTGTATGCGGGAGCACCCGCGGCCCGCCGGACAAGGACGCAATAGGGAGGAATTGACCATGGGTTTGCATAAGCTGCCAATCTCGGAACTCGCCAAGGCCGGCGCTGTCGGTGTCGTGACCGCGCTGTTGCTGACGGCCGTCATGGTGCCGGCCGCGAAATTCGGCTTCTCGCCCATGCCCCAGCCCCTGGGTCTTGCCTTCGCCGAAACGGTGCTCGGGCGTGCGTTGCCCCTTCCCGTCGGCCTTTTGTTCCATGTCTTGTATGTGGCGTTCTGGTCGATCGCGTACGTGATCTTGTTCCGGGACGGTCTGAGCCTGACCAAGGCCCTGGTTCTAGGTGGTTTGCTGTGGCTGGTGGTTTTGCTGGTGTTCTTTCCCGTTGTCGGATGGGGCTTCCTGGGCCTCGCGGTCAGCCCAAAACTGATTGTCGCCACGCTCGTGCCGCACCTTCTATTCGCCGTCTTTCTCTGGGGCCTGTGCCGGCTTGTATTCAAGGCGCATGACTGACCGACGAAACCACGTTAGGACCCGCCCTCGATATTTCTGAATTTTGTTTCCCTGATTTCCAGGTTCTTGTCACGCCGCCAGCCCGCTTTTCTGCAACAGGCGGCAGCCATTGATACGCCAGGCGCCGGTGGGATCCTTGACCATAGTATAAACAGCCAGCGCCTTGTGTCCGTCCCTCCCGGTGAATACGACCAGTTGAACCAATTCCCCGTCAAGACGGGTCAGTTCGCCGAATTCCGCCCGGCGGTGGCGGTAAACCTGGGGGTAGCCGGCGCGCACCATGGCCATGAAATTCGCCGGACTTCCAAACAGCCGTTGGATCATCGGCGAGGCGAGGGAGAATGCCGCGCCTGCATCGTCACGCGAGAACGCGCCCAGTTGTTGTTTTATGACTGCCCTGACGTCCGCGCCGTCCGCGGGCGAAGGCGTATCCGCCGCCCGCGCGCCGATGGCCGAAATCATCAAGACAGCACAAAATGCCGCCAACACCGGCAGACGCCGAATTTGAATTCCCATGGCCAACCCTTTCAGTTCCCAATTCCGGGGGCAGACAAAACCATTTTCGATCTACCGTTCGCGGAGATAGGCTGCGTCTCTGCGAAACGTCTTTTTGCATTGCCGCCTATTTCACGAAGCTGGGCCATTCCCGCAGGGACAGATATATGCGGTCAGTCGGTGTTCCCGCGCGGATCCCGTCCGCCGTCCCGCAGTCTACCATCGTCCCGGGCGGTGTCGCTCCAACCACCCGGATCGTCACCGGTATCCGCCGCGGTCGTCGGATCCCGGTCGTCGGAAATCCAGTTGTCGGTATCCATGAAACTGTAACCTTCGATCGAGGTCACCAGGTCTTCATCCGCGATTTCCAGGAGGCCGTCGCTCTTGCCGTTCCCGGTGAGATCGGCACTCGGCAAAACGAGATGGATCGACTTGGGCGTAAGACAATGAATCTCGATCGTGACATCGCTGGGAATATCGACGCCGCAGTCGGCGAAAAGATCTTTGGGATCGGAGCGCAGCTTCCGCGCGAGTTCAGGATCCCGAACGCTGCGCGCCAGCAATTTGGCAACCTTGGGATTCCGCAGAGTGATCGGCAGCGCACGAATAGACTCGACCACCGCGGTTTGCTCCTTGGAACTCAACGATACCGGGCGCTCGCCATTAGACTTCGCATCCATGTTCATTTCCCTTCGGTAAAACTGAGCAGTCCCTCTTGCACGAGCCGGCGGACGAGGACGATCTTGGAACTGTCGCTTAGTTCCGCTGGCAGATCGTTTACGCGAAAGCGCCGGCGGGCAGCGATCAGGCGCAGTGCCGACGCGATCTCCTCAGGACCGTAAACGCAGTTACGTCCGAATTCAATCCGCGCCCGGCCGCCCTCTTCCTCGACCAGGCAGGTCAGCCCGGGTCGGACCTCCATTAGGGATGTCAGCGACAGCGTTCTTGCCCGGTCTATCGTTGTGAAATGGCCGTCCGGGGCGGAGCGTGAAGTCCGCACGACCCGCTGCCCCATGCGGCGAATGGCTTCGTTTTCGAGCCCGCTTTCCGCCAGCTTTTCCAGCAGGCCGCGGAGCGTTTGCTTCAGTTCCGCCGATCCCGGCTCGGGCGAGAGCGCATGCGTCGGAACCGACCGCCGGAATTCGACCATGCGTTCCGCCGCGTGGCGGACCGCCTCGGAGACAATTTCCACCCAGCGTACGGCGTGGACACCGATGGTCAGATGGAGGGAACTTTCGCCGCCGGCCACCCCTTCGTGCACGAATCCGCGCGGGATATACAGCACATGACCGGGCTCCAGTGTCGCCGCCAGCAGACAAGGACCGAGATTTTCAGGATCGATCTTCGTATTCTGGTCTTCAAGGGGCAGTTCGATCGCCGGCGCATAGACCCGCCACTGCTTCGTTCCCGAAGTCTGCAGGATAAAGACATCATGGCCGTCCATATGGGGCGCGAACCCCTGAGCGCCGGGCGGCGTAACGTAAAGATTGACGCCTACCTCGTGTCGCAGCGCATCGCCTAGCTGGGTGGCCAGCCGGGCAACCTCGGGGGAACGCCGGTGCAATCCATTGACAAGCACGGACCATCCCTGCGCATAGGCGCGGTAGACCGCCTCGATGCCGCGCGGCCCGTCCTTGCCGCGGAGCGGCATCTCGGTGGGCAGCCCCGCCTGGGACTGTACAATGCGCAGGCTGTTCCAATCCTCCAGCGCCGCAAGTGCAACGAGGGAATCAAGGTCGTGCAAAACGGGAAGCCCGCTGCACCAGTCCGGCATCGGCCGGATTACATGTAGCGGCGCCATTTCCCAGTGTGCGCGGCGGAAGTCCGCCACCGGCACCGGGTCGATAATTTTCTCGAGCATATCGGCCATATCAAAAAAATCTAATCGATCTCGGCCAGAAGAGCCATGCCCGAAAGTTGACGGGGCGGCAATCAAGTCAGCCACCGGCGGCACGGTCTTGACGCCGCGTTGCCGATCCCGAACTAGATTTTCTAATGGTCCTTAATCGGCCAGTCTTCGCACGGTCGGAGTCAGTTCATGTTTTTGCATTGGCATGCGGCGGATCGCCACCATGGCGGGTCCATTGCGCTGGAATATTTTGGCGTCTCCGTTTAAAGCCCGGAACTGTTCTAGTTCTCCGCTTCGGCGCGCAGTTCGACGCGGCGGATTTTGCCGGAGATGGTTTTGGGCAGGGCCTCGCGGTATTCGATTTCCCGGGGGTATTTGTAAGGCGCGGTGAGGTTTTTGACGAAATCCTGGATCTCCACCGTCAGCGCGTCCGAGGCCTCGTAACCCGCCGCCAGAATAACATAGGCCTTGACGATCTCGCCGCGCAGGTCGTCGGGTTTGCCGACCACGGCGGATTCCATCACGCCCGGATGTTCCACCAGGGCGCTTTCCACTTCGAAGGGCGAGATGCGGTACCCGGCCGAGGAAATGATGTCGTCGGAGCGGCCCACGAACCAGATATAGCCGTCCCCATCCCGGGTCGCCGTATCGCCGGTGTAATACCAGCCATGGCGGAAGGACTGCGCCGTCGCCGCCTCGTCGCGGAAATAGCCGTGAAAAAGACCGGGCGGGTAGGGATCAGTGACTTTAACAGCGATATGCCCCACGGTGTCATCGTCAACGATATTGCCGTCGTCGTCGATAATGCCGATCTCGATGCCCGGCACCGGCTTGCCCATGGAACCGGGGCGGATTTCCATGCCCGGATAGTTGGCCACGATATTGACCGTCTCGGTCTGGCCATAGCCATCGTGAATATCGCAGCCCGTGGCCGCCTTCCACGACCGCATGGCCTCGGGGTTCAGGGGCTCGCCGGCACCGATACAATGGCGGATGGAGGAGAGGTCGTAGGGAGAGACATCCATCTGCGCGAACAGGCGGTAGACCGTGGGCGGGGCGCAAAAGGTGGTGACTTTGTATTTTTCGATCAGCTTCAGATGCATATCCGCATCGAAGCCGGCGGCGTCGTACAGCATGATCGCCGCGCCCGCGATGATGGGGGGAAAGATGATGCCCCAGGCTGCCTTGGCCCAGCCCGTATCGGTCAGGGTCCAATGAATATCGTCCCGGCGCAGGCCCTGCCAGTAATTGCAGGTGATGGTATGGGCCAAGCCATAGCTGTGGTCGCGGGCGACCATCTTGGGCATGGACGTGGTGCCGGAGGTGAAATAGATCAACATCGGATCGTCCGCCTTGGTGGGCGGCACCATTCCCCGGTTAAAGGTATCGGGGACGGCGGCAGAGGCGCTTTCCTTGCAGGTCCAGCCCTCGCGCTCCTCGCCGATGATGATCAGATGTTCCAGGGTCGGGCAATTATCGCGCACGGCTTCGACCTTTTCGGCATGCTCCGCCGTGACGATGACGATCTTGGCGCCCGAGCGGTTGACCCGGTATTCAATATCGTGGGCGGTCAGCAGATTGGTGCCCGGCATGGCCACCACGCCCATTTTCATGCAACCGAACAGCACGTGATAAAATGCCGGGATACGGGTGATCATGACAAAGGCGAAGTCGCCCTTGGCCGCGCCCAGGCCGTTGAGAACATGGGCGAACCGGTTCGAGGCCCGTTCCAGATCGCCATAGCTGTGTTCTTCCGCGCCGGCGCCATCCGTGGCCACGGCGATCAGGGCGGTCTTGTCGGCCTCGGCTGCCTGTTTCGACAGCACATCGAAGGCGAAGTTGAAATCATCCGGGATCTCCAGCTTGAAGTCCGCCCGCGCCGCCTCGTAGTCGAATGCCGCTACATCATTGCCCATGATCCGATACCTCCCGTCCATCGCCATCCGTCTTTCCCCAGGTGTGTAGCGTAAATCGGATTGTTATGGCCACTACCAATCTTTGCCCTTGTCGAAAGGGCGCGGGCGGTGAAAACTGGCGGCAATAAATATCCGTATGGGGAAGGTGAAAAACATGAGCCCGAATAATCCTGGAAGACCGGACCGTGCCGGGGGCCGTTATCGGCCGAGGCCGCTGCTGACGCCGGGGGGCGGCGTTGCCCCCATGGGGCACACGGGACCGCGCGCCGGCACTTCCGGCAAGAAGGAAATCCTCTGCGCCTTTGGCGTCGACGTGGACGCGGTGGCCGGCTGGCTGGGTTCCTACGGGGGCGAGGACAGCCCCTGCGACATCTCGCGGGGGCTGTTCTCGGGCGAGGTCGGGGTGCCGCGCCTGGTGAATTTATTCGACCGCTATGACCTTCCCACCACCTGGTTCATCCCCGGTCATTCCATCGAGACATTTCCCGAACAATGCAAATTGGTGGTCGATGCCGGGCACGAGATTGGCATGCACGGCTATTCCCACGAAAATCCCATCGCCATGACGCCGGAACAGGAAATCGCCGTATTGGACAAATGTATTGATTTGATCGAGCGTTTGGCGGGCCGGCGGCCCACGGGTTATGTGGCGCCGTGGTGGGAGTTCAGCCCCGTGACCAACGAATTGCTGTTACAGCGCGGCATCAAATACGACCACAGCCTGATGAACGACGATTTCCATCCCTTTTACGTCCGCGTGGGCGATAGCTGGACGCCGATCGACTATGCCAAGCACCCGGACGAATGGATGACCCCACTGGTGCGCGGCCAGGAAACCGACCTAATCGATATTCCCGGCAGTTGGTACCTGGACGACCTGCCACCGATGATGTTCATCAAATCGGCCCCGAACAGCTTCGGCTTCGTCAATCCACGGGATATCGAGGAGTTGTGGCGCGATCAGTTCGACTGGGTTTACCGGGAAAACGATTACGCCGTCTTCACCATGACCATCCACCCGGACGTCTCGGGACGGCCACAGGTATTGTTGATGTTGGAGCGGATCATCGAATACATCACCTCCCACGCCGGCGTGCGGTTTTGCACTTTCGATGAGATCGCCGACGATTTCCGCCAACGCTGCCCGCGCGAAGGCGCCGCCGCTTTCGCCTCGGCGCCCGCTTAAAATCATGTGTGCCCTGTGCGGCGTACTTGGCGGGCGCGGCCATTGGACCGAAAGCGCCGCCGCGCCCCAGGCCTTTGCCTCCCGGGCGGAAACCCATACGCGGGCCCGGGAGCGGCAGACCCGCACGCGGCTGGTGAACGGGGTCTTGGCCCATTATGGCCTGCGCCTGGGCGATTGGTCCGGCGGCGGCCATATGCTGCGCGGCCCCACCGGACGCACGGTTCTGGTCAATAACCTTTCCGAGATGTGGGCCGCCGCCGACGACCTATCCTGCCAGGAATGCGATCCCCTGGACGAGGACCTGCTCAAGCGGCTGGAGGGGGGATAGCTTTGGGCGAATTTTCCGAACAGACGCCGGTCAACGTCATTACCGGCTTTTTGGGCAGCGGCAAGACGACCCTGTTGAAGGGTCTGTTGGCCGCGCCTGACCTATCGGACACCGCTGTCCTGATCAACGAGTTCGGGGCCGTGGGCCTGGATCACGAACTGGTACAGAATGTCGCGGAAAATACCCTGTTGCTGGAAAATGGCTGCCTCTGTTGCGCCATTCGCGGCGATCTGCAAGGCGCCCTGCGCGATCTGCTCTCGCGGCGGCAAAGCGGCCAGGTGCCCTATTTTCGCCGGGTGGTGATCGAAACCTCGGGTCTGGCCGACCCCGCGCCCATCGCCTACACCTTGTTGGCGGAACGGGTACTGCAGCATCATTTTCGCCTGGGCGGCATCATCACAACGGTGGATGCGGTCAACGGCCAGGCGCAGTTGCGGCGCTTCCCGGAATCGGTAAAACAGGCCGCCGTGGCCGACCGCCTGATCGTGACCAAGACGGATTTGGCCGAACCGGAGCAGATTGCCGCCCTGCATGCCTCCCTGCGCCGCCTGAACAAATCGGCGCCGATCATGGAGGTGGGGGAGGGCGAGATCCAGCCGGCAACTCTGTTAACCGACGATATGTATGATGCGGCGGGCCGGGAGAGGGAAATCTCCCAATGGCTGGCGGCGAAAAGCGGCGAGGATGCCCTGATCCACGAGCACGCCGATCACATCCATTCCTTTGCCCTGACCTACCCTCACCCCCTGGACTGGACCGCCTTTGGCATCTGGATGAGCATGCTGTTGCACCGCCACGGCGATAATGTCCTGCGCATAAAGGGCCTGTTGAACGTGGCCGGCGTGCCCACCCCGGTTTTGATCAACGGGGTGCAGCATATTGTCCATCCGCCCGCCCATCTGCCGGCCTGGCCCAGTGAAGCGCGCCATTCCCGCATCATCTTCATCGTCAGGGAGATGGATCAGGCCAGGATCGAAGCCTCCCTGGCCGCCTTCAACAAACTCGCCAACCCGGACGCCGCGCCGGGCCAAGCCGCTTGATCTAGTCTGAAAGCGAACCCCTTGGGCGCGCGCGCCCGGTGGTCCAGCCGTCCCGGAAGGCGCGCACCAGATGGTGCAGCAAGTAGAATACAATGGCGAGAATGACCATCAGGACAATGGCCAGCAACCGCTCGCCAAACTCGGATCCGATTATGGTGCCGCGGTTGACCAGATGCTCTCCCAGCATGGCCACCGCCTGCAGGGTGCCGCCGGCGCAAAAGATCACCGCGATCAGGATCGCCACCTGCAAGCTGTCAAAAACCAGAACTTCCACATTCAGGGCGCCACCGTCGCGGCCAAACTGGCTGCGGAAACTCTGCCAATGGGCGATAATATAACCGATGATGCCCACGAGGGAGGCGAACCAGAAGACCACGTTGGAGAAATGTATCTGGGGAATATGGGCCACCAGATAGCTTTCGAAGGGCTTATAAAAATACAGGAAGATCAGCAATATGATAATGGCGATCAAGCTGATCCAGAATTTCGCCCGCCGCCGTGTCGTTGTCTCTTCCGCCATTTCGCCTCAACCAAGCCGCCGTTTCCATGCCGTGCGAATTTGGCGCGATGGTAACCGAAACAAGATTTTTGTCAAAATCCCTAACGCAAAGCCGGCGCCACATCCTCGGCCAGACGGCGCAGGTGGTCACGGTCAAGCGAGGGCACGCCCAGCATTAGATGGGTGATGCCGGCATCGACTTGCTCCCGCAGCCGCGTCCGCACCTCGGCGGCCGGACCGAATATGGCATGTTTGTCCACATCGAAATCCGGGCCGTAATAGCCATGCAGAAACTGTGTCATGTCGGCGCGCGCCTTGGCGCGGTCATCGTCGACGGCGACATAAAGCAGACGCCCGGCGGTCAGGTCATCGGGGTTCCTGCCGGCCGCCCGCGCCCCGGCCTGGGCAATCCGCCAACCGTCCTCGAAATCCCGCGCCGTTCCGAATGGCCCCATGATCCAACCGTCGCCAAGCTCGCCGGCACGGCGGATCGCCGCCTCGGCGATGCCGCCGATCAGAATGGGAACCTGTGCCGCCGGCCGCACGATAGCACCGTCCATGGGAAAGAACGGCCCAGGATGGGTGACCGGCGCGCCCGCCAAAAGCAAGCGTAACGCTGACATGCCATGGCGGAAAATGGTCACGCGCATATCCATGGGCATCCCCAGGGCCTCGTATTCCTCCTCCCGCCCGCCAATGGATACCCCCAGGGCCACCCGGCCGCCCGACAGGTGCTGCAGGGTCGAGACCTGACGGGCCACAAGCGGCGCCTGACGTAAATTCAATACCATCACGGCGGTCCCCAACTGCACCCGTTGGGTATTGACCGCGGCCCAGGACAGCAGCACCAACGAGTCCGCCAAATGTGCCGGGTGAAGGATACGATCCTCTACCCAGATGGCGTCCAGCCCCATGGCCTCGACATCCCGGAAGAAGGCGGCATAGGCCTGGCCATCCGCCAGGCCCGTGACCGAGACACTCGGCACATGAATACCGACCGATACAGAATTGCCCATGAATTCGCCCCTTCAACCTGTGCCGTGGACTTCACCCCCTAATAACATCAGGTGCCGCGCCGGTTCACCCAAAATATCATCGGAACAAGTTGACCCCTACCCATGGAACGCTAACATGCAGGTTTGAATTTCGGGGCGATTTTGGGCCGACTTGGGGGCAGTAAAACCTGGGCGGATTGTATAGAGTAGGGCGGGCGAAATGGGGAGGCGGAATGAGTAGTCGGCTGGGTGTGGATGTCGGTGGAACCTTCACCGATTTATTGCTGTTCAACGAGCAGAACAGCGCGCTGCACCTATTAAAAACACCGACCACGCCCCAGGACCAATCCATCGGCATCATGAAGGGCATCTCGCAGTTGATTGCCGAGACAGGCATCAGCCCGTCCGAGATCATTGGCCTGTTGCACGGCAGCACGGTCTCCACCAACATCGTACTGGAGGCAAAGGGCGCCAAGGTCGGTTTGCTGGTGACCAAGGATTTTGAACAGGTCCTGCACCTGGCCCGCTCGCAGACCCCGGGGCCCCTGGCCGGCTGGATGATCATGGAAAAGCCCGATCCCCTGGCGGATCTGGAGTTGACCCGGGGCATACCCGAACGCATGAGCGCGCGCGGCGAGGTGTTGACGCCGTTTGACGAGGTGGCGGCGCGGCAGGCGGTGCGGGAACTGCTCGACGCGGGGATCGAAGCGATCACCGTGTCGTTGCTGCATTCCTATGCCAATCCAGCCCACGAGCAGCGCCTGCGTGCCATCATCGAGGAAAGCGGCACCGACATTCCCATCTCGCTGTCCTCGGAGATATTGCCGGAATTCCGCGAATACGAACGTACCCTGGTGACCGTGATGAATGCCTATGTGGGGCCCTCCATGCGGCGCTATCTGGCCAATTTCGAGGACAAGCTGAAGAGCATCCAGTTCTCCCCGCACGTTAATATTGTCCGCTCGGACGGCGGCCTGATGTCGGTGCAACGGGCTGCGGAAAGCCCGGTGCATACCATGCTGTCGGGACCGGCGGGTGGGGTCTCGGGCGCGGCCTTTCTGGCCTCCCTGGCGGGATACGACAACGCCCTGGGTTTCGACATGGGCGGCACATCGACGGATGTTTCCCTGATCCAGAACGGCCAGCCGCTGATCTCGCGGCAGACCTCGTTGGGTCAGTACCCCATCAAGGTGCCTTCGGTGGAGGTCCATTCGGTGGGCGCGGGGGGCGGCTCCATCGCCCATGTGCCCATGACCGGCGCCCTGCGGGTAGGCCCGGAAAGCGCCGGCGCGGCGCCGGGGCCGGCCTGTTACGGCCGGGGCGGCGAACAGCCGACCGTGACCGATGCCAACCTGTTGCTGGGGCGGCTGCCGCCGCGGCTGTTGGACGGCCAGATGAACCTGGATATAAAAGCGGCCGAGGACGCGGTGGGCAAGATCGCCCGCGCCATCGGCCTTGATCTGCACCAGGCGGCCCAGGGCATCCTCGATATCGTCAACGAAAACATGTTCGGCGCCCTGCGTCTGGTCAGTGTACAAAAGGGCCTGGACCCGCGCGATTTCGCCCTGGTGGCGTTTGGCGGCGCCGGCCCCCTGCACGGCAATGCCATGGCCACGCTGGGCCAATGTTATCCGGTTATCGTGGCGCCCACGCCGGGAGTGCTATCGGCCCTTGGGTTCCTCTATTCCGACGTCAAGAACGAATTCGCGCAAACCTATGTGCGCAATATCGAGGACGTGGATGCCGGGCAATTGGGCCAAATTTACGACCGGCTGGGCCGCGAGGCGCGCGGCTGGCTGAAGGAAGAGGGCATCGAAGAGCAACGCCAGGAGCTAAGCTTCCAGGCCGATGTGCGCTATTTCCGGCAAGGCTATGAATTCGCGCTGAAAGTTACCCCCGATAGCATGAGCAACGGCGGGCTGGCCGACCTGGAAGCCCGCTTTGGCGCCGCCCACGAGCAGCTGTACGGCTTTCGATTGGAGCAGCCGGTGGAATTGGTCAATCTGCGCGCGGTCGGCGCCGGCCGGGTGGAAAAGGTGCAATTGCCCAGTTTCGAACTGGAAGGCCCGGATGCCTCCGGCGCGGTGGTCGAACAGCACCGGGTCTACTTTGACGGCGGCTTTTTGAACGCAAACATCTATGATCGTAAATTGTTGCGGGCCGGCCATCACCTGAGCGGGCCGGCGGTCATAACCCAGGCGGATTCCACCACGGTCATTCATCCAGGCCATGCGGGCGCCGTTGACCGGCATTTGAATATTCTGATTTCCCCCGAAGGCGGCCAGTCCGCGGGTATTGGGGGGATGGAAGGAACATGAATAACCTGAACCCGGAGCGTGGCCGGATTTCCCTGGATGACCTGTTGAAGGCCAACAAGGAACAGTTCGACAAGGTCTTTGCCACCCAGATGGATCAAAGTGGCCTGCTTTCCGTGGATCACCGCCCCCCCACCGGCGCCGACCTGCAGTCCCCTAGTTTGGCTGCCAGCATGGACAGCGGCCCGGCCCCGGGTGACGTTACGGCGCACTTGAATGCCCGCTATGGCGGCGGCTGGTCATCGGAAATCATGGAGCACAGCAGCGAGAGGGGCAGCGTCACCGTGCTGTGCAAGCTGGTGGTCGACGGGGTTGCGAAAATGCAGTTTGGCAGCGCCCGATTAAATGGCGATCCGGGCAAGGCCCTGCAACGGGCATCGGACATTGCCCTGGCGCGATGCGCCGCAATGCTGGCGGACGAAGGGCAAGGGACAAGGACTCCGATAGAGCCGGCGGCCGAACAGAGGCGCCTACGCCCCGCCCTGGCGGAGGCCACCGACCCACGACAAGCGGCGGCGGGCGGCAAGCTGGATATCGTCACCCTGGATCTGATCGAAAACGCCCTGCGCAACGCCCGCCACGAAATGGATGCGGTGCTGTTCCGCTCGGCCATGTCGCCGGTCATCCGCGAACAGCATGACGAATACCCCATGATCACCGATCCCAAGGGACGGATGATCGTCGGCCAGTTCGGCTCTTACGTGCCGGAGATGTTGAAGACGCAGAATTTCGACCTGGAACCGGGCGATGTCATCCTGCAAAGCGATCCCTTCAAATGCGGCGGCGCCATCAGCCATATCAATGATTGGATGATCCTGGTGCCGGTGTTCTTCCAGGATGGGCTGGTGGGCTTTACCTCGATGTTCGGGCACATGATGGACGTGGGCGGGCCTGTGCCGGGCTCCATGCCCACCGCCGCCACCTCGATCTTTGGCGAAGGCCTGCGCATCCCGCCGATCAAGCTTTATGAAGCCGGCGTGTTGAACAAGTCCGCCCTGGAACTGATCATGAACAATACCCGCACGCCGGAAATGAACTACTCCGACCTGATGGCCATTCTGGCCGGTTGCCGGGCCGGTGAAAAGCGGGTGATCGAATTGTGCCAACGGTTTGGCCAGGAGATCTATTCACAGGCCTGCGATGCCCTGCTGGAACGCACCGAACGGGCCATGCGCAAACTGATCATGCAGAACCTGCCGACCGAGCCGCAATCGTTCGAGGATTATGTGGACGACGACGGCTGCGGCAACGGCCCCTTCAAGATGAAGCTGACGGTCTGGCGCGAAGGGGAACAGGCCTATTTTGACTGGACCGGCACCGCGCCCCAGGCGCCGGGCCCGATCAATTTCTATCTCCATGAAGGCATGTTCAAGATGTTCATCGGGGTCTACATGATCATGGTGTTCGACCCCCAGATCCTGTTCAACGACGGCTTTTACGATCTGATTCACGTTACCCTGCCCAAGGGTTCGCTGGTGAACCCGACTTTCCCCGCCGCCCTGGGCTGCCGTACCCACGCCCTGTCCCGCCAGTTTGACGTGATGGGAGGCGCCCTGAGCCACAATGCGCCCGACTTGGCGACCGCCGCCGGCTACGGCTCCAGCCCGCATTTCCTGTATTCGGGCACGGACAAGGACGGGCGAAGCTTTCAATTGATGGAAATATTGTACGGCGGCATTCCCGGCCGGCCCATCGGCGACGGCATGGACGGCCATTCCTGGTGGCCGTTGTTCGAGAACATCCCCACCGAATACCTGGAAACATATTACCCCATGGTGATCGACAGCTATGGTTCGATCAAGGATACCGGCGGGGCCGGCTTGCACCGGGGGGGCAATGGCATCGAGAAAATTTATCATCTGCTGGCCGAGGGCGATGTCTCGATCCACGATGACCGCCATGAAAGCCAGCCCTGGGGCATTCTGGGGGGACGGCCCGGCGCGGTATCGGAAAAATGGCTGATCCGGAAAGGCGGCGAAAAGTCGCCATTGCCCTCGAAAATCGATAACGTACGGGTCCTGCCTGGCGACCGGATCGTTTTCTGCACCGCCGGGGGCGGCGGTTGGGGCGATCCCCTGGAACGGGACCCGACGTGGGTGCGCAACGACGTGGCGCGCCGGCTGCTCAGCCTGGAAAAGGCCCGCAGCGAATATGGCATCGTCCTGGAAGGGGCCGGTCTGGCGGTCGACCGCCGGGCCTCCCAGGAACTGCGCGAAGGGATGCGCCGAAACCGCAAGCCTTTGCCTTTGTTTGATTTTGGCGAACGGCGGGGCAACAGATCGAATTAGCCGGGAGCGGCAATTCAGTCGAACGAAGATACGAACAAAAAAATAAGGGTGCTTGCACGATGTTTGAAATTGGAATTGCGTTGTTCATTACGGCCATCGTGGTCCTCGCGATCCTGTATATTATTTCCATCTGGATCTATAAGCGGGCGCCGTCGAACATGTGCTTCATCCGCACCGGCTTTCGTGGCACCAAGGTCTGTTTGGGCAAGGGCGCCCTGGTCCTGCCGGTCTTTCATGAAGTGTCCTGGGTATCGCTTGAAACCCTGAAGCTGATCATTGCCCGGTCACGGGATCAGGCCATCCTGACCTCGGACAACATCCGCATCGATGCGGTGGTGGAACTGTATACCCACGTCGGCCATACGGAAGACGCGGTGCTGACCGCCTCGCGCAGCCTGGGCGAAAAGACTTTCGATTCCGACAAGGTACGCAATTTGTTGGAAGCCAAGGTCGTCAGCGCCCTGCGCAGCTATGCCGCGAAGAAGACCTTGAAGGAACTGCATCAAAACCGTGATGACTTTGCCTCCGATATCCGCAACGGCGTCACTGAAAGCTTCACCTCCAACGGGCTGGTCCTGGAGGAAGTCTCCATCGTCACTTTGGAACAGTCGGGCAAGGAATTCTTCCGCACCGACAACGTGTTCGACGCCGAGGGCCTTAAGGTGATTACCGAGATTACCTCCGAGGCCCGGCGCAAGGTGCATGACACGGAAAAACGCACCACGGTATCGATCCGCCAAAAAGACCTCGACACCCAGTTGGAACTGTTGGAGATAGAGCGGCACGAAGCTGTGGCACGGGCCAGTCAGGACAAGGAAATCGCCAACGAGCAGGCCAAACAGCTTGGCGAAAAACAGATCTATGTGCTGGATCAGCGCATGGGGGTCGAGCAGCGGGAAATCGACAACGAAAAATCCCTCGAACGCATCCGTACTGACCGGGATTTAGCCATAACGGAGGAGGCCCAACGCCGGGAAACCGCCGAAATTCAAAAAGAACTGGTCCTGGAGAAAGAGCGCCGCGACCGGGAGATCGATTTGATCGCCAAGGCGCGGGAAGAGGAACTGGCCAACATCAGCCGCAACCTGACCCTGGAAAAGGCCGAGCGGGACCGCCAGATCGAACTGGTTGCCAAGGCCAAGGATGCCGAACTGGCGGAGATCGACCGTGTGCTGTCGCGGGAACGGGCGGAGAAACAACGGGAGATCGAGCTGTCGCAAAAGGAACGGGAACGCCAGCAGTCCGAAATCGCCCGCATCACCGCCGTCATGGCGGACGAGGAGACCGCCCGCGACGCCCGCCACACCGCGGCGGAAGAGGCCGCCCTGTCGGTCCGCAAACGGGCCCTTGAAACGCGCCTGGAAATGCTGGAACTGGACCGCCAGGAAAGCTTTGCCGCCGCCAAGCAGGAACAGGAAGTCGCCAATGAGAAGGCCCGGGTGCTGAGCGAGCAGCAACGCTTTATCCTGGATCGCCGCTGGGAAGTGGAGCAAGAGGAAATCAGCAAGGCGGAAGCGCTGGAAAAGGCTCAAATTCAAAAAGAAACAGCCGTGATCGAGGAGAGCAAGGCAAAGACATCCGCCGAAATCGCGCGTTCCCTGTCCCGCGAAACGGCGGAACGGGACCGCGAGATCGTCCTGATCGGCAAGACGGAGGAATTGGAGCGGGTGGAAATTCGCCGCACTCTGGCCCGTGAACAGGAAGAACGAGACCGCGAGATTGCCTTGGTGGCCAAGGCAGAGGAACTGGAACAGGTGGAGGTCCGGAAAAACCTGGCGATCGCGTTGGAGCAGCGCCAACGGGACATCGCCTTGATCGATAAGGACAAGGAACGCGAGGCGGCGGACATCCGGCGCTTCCTGGCGCGGGAGACGGAGGAACGCAACCGGGAAATCGCCCTGGTGGAAAAGACCAAGGAATTGGAAGTGGCCGAGGTGCAGCGCCTGTCCACGACGGCGGAAAAGGAAAGCGCCCAGCACCGGGTCGATTCCGTCCGCTTGCTGGCGGATGCCGAGCGGGCCAAGGAGATCGAACAGATCGACGCGGAGATGCTGGCGGAAATCCGCCGTATCGACGAGGAAAGCAAGGCGGCCATCACCCGCATGCATATGATCACCCAATCGGAGGCGCGGAAGCTGTCGGCGGAACAGGAATCCGACGCCACCATGATCCGCGCCCGCGCCTCGGCCGAGGCCCAGAAAATCTCCGCCGAAGGCATGGAGCGGGAGGCCGGCGCCAGGGGCCGGGCGGAAATGGAGATCGAGGCCCTGCGCGCCGCCAACACCCAGCGTATGTTGGAGGCCGAGGCCAGCGGCATGGAAGCCAAGGCGGATGCCCTGAAGAAATACAACGACGCCGCCACCTTCCTGGAACTAGCGAAACTATCCATCGAGGCCGACCGGGATGTCCATATCGATCAGGCCCGCGCCATGGGCAATGCCCTGGAAGGGGCGCAGATCCGCATGTATGGCGGTGGCGACGGCACGGTGGACACCATCCGCGGTCTGTTCACCCAGGGCTTTGGCATGGGCGAGGTGCTGGAAGGATTTGCCCAGTCCATGCCCGACGGGCTGCGCCAGAAATTCACCGCCAACGGCCTGCGCGGCCTGTTCGGACGCCCCTATGGCCAGGGCGGCCTGCGGCAGGCGGCGGAACATCTCGCCGCCCTGGTCGACACGACCTTGAGCACGAAAAAGGCCCGCGGGGCCAATTTCCCCAAGGCTCTGGAAAAACTCGTCCAGGCGGCGGGCGAGGACGAAACCATGAGTCAGACCCTGGCCATGTTGAAGGAATTGAATAGCCAGGGTGCGTTTGACGAGGTGCCCTTCGACAACGTCTGGAACGTCTTGCGGGCCGTAGCCAAGACGGCGGATTAGTTGCAGATGAAGAGCCCTATCAAATTGGACCCGCGGTCATTCCCGCGAAGGCGGCAATCCAGACCTGCGTTACGACACGGTGAGGCCATGGAACTACGTCACAATCTGGATTCCCGCCTTCTCGGGAATGACGAAACGGCTTTTGAGATCTAGTGAAGCATGGCCGATCTAGATGTCGTCTTAGAGAATGTGGACAAGACATTCCCGGGTAATACACGGGCTGTCATAGACTTCAGTGCCGAGATCGAACATGGCGAGTTCGTCTCCATGCTGGGACCGTCGGGCTGTGGCAAGACGACGTTGCTGCGCATGATCGGTGGTTTGGAGGAGGTTACGGCCGGCCGTATCTTCATCTCCGGCAGGGATGTCACGGACCTGCCGCCGTCCCATCGCGACACCTCGATGATGTTTCAAAGCTTCGCCCTGTTCCCCCACCGCACGGTCTTCCAGAATGTGGGGTTCAGCTTGAAGATGCAGGGGATCGACAAAAGTATCAGCGACCGGCGGGTTTGGGAAATGTTGGAAACCGTCGGGCTGGACGAATTATCGACGCGCCGGCCTTCGGATTTGTCCGGCGGTCAGCAACAGCGGGTCGCCCTGGCCCGTGCCTTGATCTCCGAGCCGACGGTGCTGTTGCTGGACGAGCCCCTGGGCTCGCTGGATTACAACCTGCGTCAAACCATGATGGTGGAATTGAAGAAGATCCAGCAGGACACCGGCATCACCTTCATTATGGTCACCCATTCCCAACAGGAAGCCATGTCCATGGCCGACAAGGTCATCGTCATGAGCGACGCCATGATCCAGCAAGTCGGCACATCGAGGGAAATTCACGAAAACCCGCGCAACCGTTTCGTCGCCGAGTTCATCGGCAACAACAATATGTTCAAGGGCGTCATCCGCTCCCGCACCGGCTCCATGGTATTTATCGAAGCCGGCGAGCAGCTATATTATGTCCGCGTGCCCGAACATATCCGCCAGGTCCCTATTGGCCAGGAAGCTCATTTTTCCGTCCGTGCGGATCTGATGTATACGGGCGACAACCCGGAGATGGCCAACAAGGTCACGGGCAGCTATGTGGCGACGGAATTCCTGGGCACTCTGGAGACGGATGTGTTCGAGGTGAGCCCGGGCCATTTCATTCATGTGGAACAACACCGCCACCTATCCGATACGGCCTATCAGGTCGGCGAGCGGGAGACCCTGTGTTTCGCGGCCAATTCCGGCATGCTGTTGGAAGAAATCCGGCGGCCCGCGGATGTGGCCTGACTTGTCGGGGCGGGCGGATGGATAGAACCGCCGATGTGGTCGTCATCGGTGCCGGCATCGCCGGCACCGCCGCCGCCTATTATCTCGCCAAGGGCGGGGCACGGGTGGTGGTCTGCGAAAAGGGCGAGATTGCCGGCGAACAGTCCAGCCGCAATTGGGGTTTCGTCCGCCAACAGGGCCGGGATCCGGCGGAAATTCCCCTGATGATGGAAGCCAACAAGATCTGGCGCGGGCTGGAGCGTGAATTGAACGCCGATCTGGAATGGCTCGCGGCCGGCAACGTGGTGACCTTCGCAACGGAGGAAGAGCGCGCGGGTTGGGAGAATTGGCAGAAAACGGCGGCGCAATACGGACTTTCATCCAAGATCGTGGGCCGGGCGGAGTTGGAGGCTATTGTCCCCGGCAATGCATTTGACTGCCTGGGCGGCATTTTTACCGAAAGCGACGGCCAGGCGGAACCGGCCAAGGTGACCGCCGCCCTGGCCCGCGCGGCGGAAGGCCGGGGCGCCGAATTCCTCACCCATTGCGCTGTCTACGAGGTGGAGACCGCCGCGGGCGCCGTATCGGGCGTGATAACGGAGCGGGGCGGTATTCGGGCTCCCGTCGTGGTCTGTGCCGCCGGCGCCTGGTCGGGCCGGATGTTGCGCACCCTGGGCCTGAAACTGCCACAGATGTGGTTGAAGGGCTCGGTCGCGCGGACCACGCCGGGACCCATCATAACCCACACCGCTACCTGGACCGGGGTCGCCTTCCGCCAGCGCCGGGACGGCACCTTCAACATCGCCACCCGCTCGGCCGATCACGACCTGACCATCGACAGCGTGCTGAACCTGCCCGCCTTTCTGGGCAGTTTCGCCCGCAACAAACGGGCCATCAAGCTGCATCTGAACCACCTGTCCCGTGATCTGATGGCGGGCAGTTTTTCCAAGGCCGCCCTGGGCCGGGAATTGACCGCCCACCGTATTCTGGATCCAACCCCAAATCATAAAGTCCTGAACCAGACCCTGGCCACACTGCACCGCCTGTTGCCGGAAACGGCGGCGGTGGAGATCGAGCGCAGTTGGGCCGGCTATATTGACATGACCCCGGATATGCTGCCCGCCATCGACGCCCTCGGCCAGCCCTCCGGCCTGGTCCTGGCCACCGGCTTCTCGGGCCACGGCTTTGGCATGGGGCCCATCGTGGGCCGTCTGGTGGCCGAGTTGATCCAGAGCGGAAAACCTTCGCTGAACCTGGACGCCTTCCGTTTCGGCCGCTTTCACGACGGCACGAAGTTGACGCCCCACACCGTGGTTTAATCTCACTCACGCGAACGGCGGTATAAAATCGTATAAATTCTTTTGGTTATGCCGGGCGATACTTATTGAACACGCGATCCATATCTTCCGGTGTGGCGGAGTTGGGTCAGCCGCGGGCTGGGCGAATTGATTCGGGCTCATGGATCGAATATACCGCGAAAAAACACATATGGGCCAATATCAAGGTCGTCTGATTCAAATGACACGACACGGCGCATCATTACCGTCATTGTCGGGCTTGACCCGACAATCCAGGGGGGCAAACTCAGTTGTTTGCGGCTCTGGATCGCCATGAGACTTTGGGGGTCTCCGCTTCGCTTCGCCCGAGGATGACGGTGTGTCGTCTAGCGTGAGTCCGGTTATCGTGAGCGGCGATATAAAATCGTATATGTCCCGATAAAGACCGAGATCATCAGCAACGAAAACAGCGTCGATGCGGTACCCAGGGCAAACAGGGTCGGGCGGATGCGTTGGGTCATGGAGGCGTTGATGTCGAGCGGCAGGGTGTTATTGGCCCCCGACAGCAGGGTCGTACGGGCGAATTCATCATAGGACAGGGTGAAGCCGAACAGGCCGGCGGCGACCACGCCGGGGGTGATCAAGGGCAGGGTGATCTCCTTGAAAACCGTCCATTCATCGGCGCCCATATCGCGGGCCGCCTCCTCCAAGCGGGCATCGAAGCGGTTGAAGACGGCCATCATCACCAGATAACTGAACGGCAGGGCCCAGATAACATGCACCGCCAGGCCGGATGAATACCAGGCTGGCGGCAGGCCCAATTGCCGCAGCAGAATGGCCATGCCAAGGCTGAGCAGGACGCCCGGCACCATCAGGCCGGTCAGAATGGTGTAAAATAATACATTGGAGAACAGAAACGACTTGCGGAAAGCCATGGCCAGCATGGTCGCAAACAGCGCCGTGATCACCATCACCATCAAGGCCAGGATGATGGAGCGGGCCATGGCGCCCTGCATGTCGCCCACCACGGAAGGTTCCAGCAGTTTGTTCCACCAATACAGGCTAAAACCCCGCATGGGAAACGAAGTGCCCCCGCGCCGGCCCTGGAAAGACAGCACGAACATGGCGAACATGGGGCCGTAGATGAACAGTAGAAAAATCACGTAGTAGATGGAGAAGCCGGTTTTCACCCGCAGCTTTCGCCGCCTCTCGGGCGTCCAGCGCGCCACCCTAAAGCTCCTTCCGGATGTCGACGATGCGCAATATGACGACGATGCCGATGACCATGGCCAGCATCAACATCAAGGCATTGACGGCGGCGAAGGGATAGTTGGCGATACCGTAATAATTCAGGATCACGGTGCCGGCGGTGGAGGTTTTGCCGCCATAGACCACCACGGCGGTGGCGAATTCGCCCATGATCATGACGAATATGAAAATCATCCCGATGGCGACGCCGGGCAGGGACATGGGCCCGATTATTTCGCGGAATATCTGAAACGGCGTCGCTCCCATGTCGATGGCGGCTTCCAGGATGTCCTTGTCGATTTTGGCCAGCGAGAAGAACATGGGGCCGATCGCCAGCACCACATAAATCTGCACCAAGGCCATGGTGTAGCCGAATTCCGAATAGAACAGAAAACTGACCGGCTTATCCACAATGCCAAGGCCAAGCAGGGCCTGATTGATCAGGCCCCGGCGGCCCAACATGGGCAGCCAGGCCACGGCCCGGATCAAGTACGAGGTCCAGAACGGCACCATGCATAGCAGGAACAAGGCCAATTGCCATTTGAAGTCCTGCACCTGCATGGCCAGAAAATAGGCGATGGGATAGGCCACGATCAGACACAAAACCATGGTCACCAGGGTAAAATAAACCGTGGAACCAAGGGTGCGGATAAAAACGCTGGGCAGCAGAAAACGGTCCGCATCGGCGTCAAAAAAGCCCTTGGTGTAAAAATACTCCCCATAAAATTCCAGGGAAAAGGCCGGCTTCAAACCTTGGGGGCTGTTCTCCCAAAAACTAAAAATAACGATCGAGATCAACGGAATAACCAGGAACAGAACCAGCCATATGGTCGCCGGCGTAATCAGCCAGGCGGTGGGAAAGCCCTCCTCGGTGTGTCTGATCCTGGCCTGCGCCGCTGCGTGGCCGGGCTCGGGCTGGCTGCCGATCAGGCCCGTGTGATGGTGTTCGCTGACTTTTGACATCTCTAACCAAGGTCAAATCGCGGCTGGTCGAAAATTGGGCCGGCGCGGCCATTGCCGCACCGGCCCGTAATTATTTCACGCCCATTCCAATTAAGGAACTGCCATTTTTAGGCGGTTAGGAATTCCGTCCAGCGTTTCACCAGATAATCGTTTTCGCTCATGATCGAGTTCCAAACGGCGATCTTTTTGAAGCGTTGTTCGTAGGAGCCGCCATCACGCACTTGGCCCTTGTTGATGAGCGGGGTGCCGAAGGGATCGGGCAGTTCCCTGGCCGCCGGTTTGCCTTCGTACCAGAAGTCCCATTCATCGCTGGGCAGGCTTTTCTTGGTGTTGGCCGGTGTCGACATGTAATAACCCTGGCGGGCCACGAATGCCCCGGCCCAGCCATCAAGCCACCAGTTAAGGTACTCGTAAGCCTGGTCCAGTTTCTTGCCCTGGGTCTTGGCCGAAATCGCCAATGCCCCGTGCCAGCCGCGCATGCCTTCCTTGGGCGAGGCATAGATGCATGGCACGCCCTCCGCGTTGACGGCGGTGACCGCGGGCGACCACATGCTTTGCAGCACCACCTCGCCGCTGACCATCAGGTTGACCGATTGGCCGAAGGTCGACCAGAAAGCCCGGAAATGGCCCTCCTTTTTCTTCTTGACCAGGAAACTGATAAGGAAATCGATTTCCTCTTTCGTCATATTGCCCTTGTCGCCAAACTTGATCAGACCCAGGGCCTCCACGCCCATGGCCGCATCCATGGCGCCGATCTGTGGAATATTGAGAAGCGCCACCCGGCCCTTGAAATCGGAGCTGAACAGTTCCGCCCAGCTATCGATGGGGCGGCCCGTGTCATCGGGGTTGTAGCCCAGGGAATCGGCGTTATGCCATCCCGGCAGGGCGGAGATATAACGCGACGGCCCCTTGGTCCGGGCGCCGTTCGCATCGACCCAAATTTGCCGCACCGGCGCATCGCCCTGGCCAACCTGTGATCCGGGCGTCAACCTGCCGGTCTTGGTCAAATTGGAAACCTTATCCCAATCCTTGATGCGCTTGGTATCGATGGGTTGGAATACCTTCGAGGGGATCATCACATCGAACATGTCAAAGTAGCATTCCGAAACCTCGAACTGATCGTTCTGGTTCAGGGATTTGCCGAACAGAGAGCCATAGTCAATGGCCTGACCGCGGACTGGAAAACCTACATCCTTGGCCGCCCGGCTTTGAATTTCGTTGATGATGCTGACGCCCAGGCCGATGGTCCGGATTGGCTCGGCCGCCTGCACGATATTCGGGAAGCCGGTGATAGAGCCGGCTGCCGCCACACCCGCGGCGGTCCCCATGAATTTCCGGCGGCTCATTTTGGAAATCGAGTTGCCCGAACTCTTGCTGCCATTTTTTACTGTCATAATTTTGCCTCCCATTAAGATCCTGATTGCGCGGCAATCATTGCACGATCGCCATCGACCATCTAGCGCAAAGCAGGTTTAATGATACATTAGCTTGGCAAACCGCAAAGCTTAAAGTTGCCAGAAAATGACAGGGAGAACAGTGTGACGGTCTTGATAAAAAATGGCCGCATCGTGACGGCGGCGGACGACTATCATGCCGATGTCTTCATCGGCGGCGAGACGGTGTCCTTGATCGGCGGCAATCTGGAGATCGATGCGGATCATATCATCGATGCCAATGGCAAGCTGGTGATACCGGGCGGCGTTGATCCTCACACCCATTTGGAAATGCCGTTCGGCGGCACCACCACCTCGGATACTTTCGAAACCGGCACCCGGGCCGCAGCCTTTGGCGGCACCACGACCATCGTCGATTTTGCTATTCAAACCAAGGGCGCCTCGACCCTAGCTACCCTGGATACCTGGCATGAGAAGGCCGCTGGCCGCACCGCCATCGACTATGGCTTTCACATGGTCATTACGGATATGCCCGAGGAACGCCTGCCGGAAATGCGCCGCCTGGCGGACGAAGGCGTCACCTCGTACAAGTTATTCATGGCCTATCCCGGCGTCCTGCTGTCTGACGACGGCACTATATTCCGCGCCATGCGCAAGGCGGGCGAGGACGGCACCCTGATCTGCATGCACGCCGAAAACGGAATCGTTATCGACGAATTGGTAAAAATCGCCCTGTCCGAGGGCCATATAGAGCCGAAGTATCACGCCCTGACCCGCCCCACCCGCCTGGAGGCCGAGGGCGCGCACCGGGCCCTGGCCATCGCCGAGGTGGCCCAGGCGCCGGTCTATCTGGTGCATCTGAGTTGCTTTGACGCCTTGGAACAATTGCGCATGGCCCAGGCCCGCGGCGTCATGGCCCATGGGGAAACCTGCCCGCAATATCTACTGCTGGATATGGATTGCTATGATCAGCCCGGCTTTGATGGCGCCAAATACGTGCTGACGCCACCGCTCAGGGAAAAATGGAACCAGGACGAATTATGGGGCGGGCTGCGCACCTCTGCCCTGGACGTGATCTCCACCGATCATTGCCCCTTCTGCATCCGCGACCAGAAGGAACTTGGCCGCGACGATTTCAGCCAGATCCCCAATGGCGGCCCCGGCGTGGAGAACCGCATGAGCCTGATTTATCACCGGGGCGTTAACCACGGCAATATCTCGCTGAACCGCTTCGTCGAACTGACCTCCACCTCGCCGGCCAAGATCTTTGGCCTGTTCCCCAAAAAGGGCACCATCGCGGTCGGCAGCGATGCCGACATCGTGATCTTCGATCCCGAGAGGGAAGAGACCATTTCCCTGCACAACCCCCATACCCACCACATGAACGTCGATTACAACGCCTATGAGGGCACCAAGGTGCGCGGCTTCACCGAGACCGTGCTCTCGCGCGGCCGGGTGATCATCGATGGCGGCAATTATCTGGGCCAGCCCGGCGACGGCGCCTTCGTCAAGCGCGGCCCCTACGGCGGCCTGCACGCCAACAGCCGGGGTGCCGCCGCCCGCACCGCCCTCACAACCTCCGCCCGCCTCGGCGCGCCGGGGGCTCACCGGTAAAGCAGTCCCGGGGTCAATCAGGTCCGGCGGGAATGATAAAAGTCCAGATTCCATTGATTCCGGTGACAGTTTACTTTTTCGGGCGGCCGTTGGTGAAAAGTAAAATGTCACCGGAATCCGGAATCGCCAAAGGTCATCACGCCGATCGGACGGAAAGCGCCGGGTCTTCTTGTCTACTTAGAAGAAGACATAGGATCGGACCACCACGTTCTTGCGGCAGGGGGCGTCGTCGGGCGCAGTTGGGTCGATGCAGGCAGTGTGGAAAGACCAGCGCGAGACCGAACCGTCGGTGACAGAGTCATAACACGTGAGCATCGAGACCTCGGTGGGGGTCTGCGCGGGAAGCCAGTACCACTCGTGATCGGGGCGGTGGGTGAAGCGAGTGGTCTCGCCGACGCGGTCGTCGTAGATGCGGTAGTCGGTGATGTAGGGCTGGTCGGCGAAAGAGGGCCAGGCGCAGAGTACGAAGGGGTACTGGCGCACCGTCTCCATCGGTTTGGCGAGATTGAGCGACATGAAGCGCCGCGACATCTTCGCGTCCGCCTGCTCCCCCGTGTAGTGCTGCTCGCGCCCGAAGTTCCGCAGGTTCTTCGTGAGCAGCTCGCGGCAGCGCACCCGGCCGCTGTTGTCGTTCAGGTCATTGTGCACGAGGTTTACGTACTCGGCGTTCACCCCCGGGTTCTTGTTGTCCTGGTCCTCGGTGCGGTCACCCTCGTAGTCTTTGTCGAACACGTCGTGGTTGTACACCAGCGCATCGGTCGCGTCGGGGAAAAACTCCAAGAGGAGCTTCTCCATCTCGGGATAGAACACACGCTCTACCCGCGCCGAGTCGTAGAAGTTCTCGCACTTAGACTCGCAGTGAGCCAGCGAGACGCCAAGCTTGTCCATGCACTCGGGGCTCGCGGGCGAGAGACCCGGGTAATATTCCTCGATTCGCCGCGCGTCGCGCAGCACCTGCGGAAAATAAAGGCATCGCCGCCCGTAGGTCTCGTCGTCGTCCCGCAACGCGTTTGCCTCGGCCGCGCGCGCCGGGTCCTGCCATACTGCGTTGGACGAAACAATGGAGTAGGTCGGCTGCTCGAGGACGGTGTAGCGCAGCGGAAGCACTACCCCGCCTTCAGGGGCTTCGATGTTGGTCGACCGAATATGTTCCAGGCACTGTGCATACCCACGAAACCCGACACCCCACTTGGTCTCGATGGGAC
>JAKZRK010000245.1:0-3892 GCA_047518225.1 Alphaproteobacteria bacterium
CTCGGATAGCGAAGACCCTTGCGGTCGTAAAGGCTACGGTTCTCGCGCGTCCACATCGGCCATCTCCCAAAAACGAATCGATGGCACTACAGAATCATAAATGATTCAAACGAATCAACCTCTTTCGGGACGGACACTTAGCGGCTTGGGCCGGCGGGTCGACCAGATGCTCGATCAGGCAAGCAACACGGAATTACCCACCGAAGCCGGCCGGGCCTTGTCGAAAAGCTTCATAGGGTTTGCGTTCTGGGATGTCTTGGCCTTTACGGTCACCTCATGGCGCGACGTTGGGGAATTCGATGAAATTCGCGTGGACCGGATTTCACCCGATGACGCCAACAGCCTGAAGCGGGGTGGAAACGAGGCGGTTTTAAAGGGCGTGGGCCTGGGTCACTTCGCCGCCTTTTTCAGCCGCTGGCGCCGGGAAAACGACTATCTGTGGGGCCGCCTGCATGGCGCCGAACGATTGATAGACATTGTCGTCAATTGCGCCGAGTTGGAGGACGCGGCGGGCGGCATCGATGTGGTGGCGGTAAAGAAGCGGGCCTTCAACGCGATCTGGATTCGGAGGCCCTGCATCTGGGCAAGAGTTCGGACCTGCTGGCCGAATTGCGCCAGGAGATCGCGGCACTATAGGCCGCGCCCTTGTTCCCAAGCAGCGGCCCAACTACACTTCTCAAATAATCGTGCCGAGGAGCATCGCCATGCCTGTCGACTTCACCAAAGTAGACGAATTCGCCCTGATCACCTTGAACCGGCCGGAAGCCCTGAATGCCTTGAGCGTCCAGGTGGTCAAGGATATTGGCGCGGCCATCGACGAGGCCGCCGCCTCCGATGCCCGCGCCCTGCTGATCACCGGGGCCGGCGACAAGGCCTTTTGCGCCGGGGCCGATATATCCGAGTTCATGGGCCGCAACATTGTCGAGGCCATGGCCGCGACCGAGTTGGGCCAGAAGACATTCGCCAAGCTGGATAGCCTGACCATACCCTCGGTGGCGGTCATCAACGGCTATGCCCTGGGTGGCGGTCTGGAACTGGCGACCGCCTGTACCCTGCGGGTGGCCACGGCGAACGCCAGACTGGGGGTGCCGGAAATTAAGCTGGGCCTGATCCCCGGCTATGGCGGCACCCAGCGCCTGCCCCGTCTGGTCGGTCAGGGGCGGGCCCTGGACATGGTCATCACCGGACGCATGGTCGATGCGGCGGAAGCCCTGAGCATGGGCCTGATCAACCGGCTGGTGGAAGCCCCCGCCGTGGATGGCGCCATTGCCTATGCGCGGGAATTCGCCGCCTTTTCGCTGCCCGTTCTGCGCTATGGCCGGGAAGCGGTGATGCGGGCCGATAACACCGCCCTGGGGGAAGGGATGCTGATCGAACGGGATCTGAACACCCTGGCCTTCCAGGGCGAGGATGCAACCGAAGGCGCCAATGCCTTCCTGGAAAAGCGCGCGCCGAAATTCAAGGACCGCTAGTTATGCCCGGCGGCAAGGTCATCGCCGTTACCGGCGCCAGCCGTGGCATTGGCTCCGGCCTGGTCGCGGAACTGGCCGCCCGCGGCCAGACCGTCGGCTGCCTGTCACGCAAAGGCCGGGGGCCCGAAGACCACGAAGTCGCCGGCAACCTGATCAATCTGGTCTGCGATATGGAGGATGAAGCCCAGATCGCGGCGGCCCTGGCGGCCCTGGCCAAACAGAGCGGGCGCATCGACGTGCTGATCAACAACGCCGGTCTGCACCACGAAGGCGTCAGCGCGGAATATCCCAAGGCCGATTTCGCGCGTGTCCTGGCGACCAACGTTACCGGGCCATTTCTCGCCTGCCGCGAAGTCTACCCGCATATGGTCGCCAACGGCGGCGGCCTGATCATCAATATCGGCTCGTTCTTCGACCGCCTGGGCGCCAAGCGCAACATGGCCTATAACTGCTCCAAGGTCGCTTTGGGCGCCTTGACCCGCACCCTGGCGGTGGAATGGGCGCGGGAGAAAATCCGTTTGATCGATGTGGCGCCGGGCTTCGTGACCACGGACCTGAACGCCGAATACATGGCACAAGATAGTTTCCGGGCCTTCATACGCCGCAGGATACCCACCGGCGAGGCCAGCAGTGTTGAAGAGGTCGCGCGCCTGGTCGCCATGTTGGTTGCCGAGGATCTACCCAGCCTGACCGGCGAGACCATCGTCATGGATGGCGGTCAAAGCATCAACCAATAGGGGCAATGCCATGAAAGTGTTACAGCGCCTCGACAACGGTCTCGACCTACCCGAGGAGGAGCGTCTATTGCTGGACGCCGTGCGCGCCCTGTGCCGGGATCAATTGGCGCCCCGCGCCGCGGACTATGACCGCGGCGGCGATTTCCCCTGGGACAATGTGCATGCCATCAACAAACTTGGCCTGAACGGCATGTTCATTCCCGATGAATATGGCGGCGCCAAGATGTCCTATGTGTGTTACCTGGCCACCATCCGCGAGATGGCCAAGGCCTGCGCCGCCACGGCGCTGGTCTGGGGCACCACCTTTCATGGGGTCAAACCGGTGATCGATTTCGCCAGCCACGAACAAAAGAGCAAATTACTGCCCAGAATCGCCGATGGCGGCCTGGTCTCGCTCTGCATCACCGAACCCACCGCCGGTTCCGATGCCACCGGCATGAAGACGCGGTTTGCGCCCGATGGGGATGACATCGTCATTAGCGGCGGCAAGACCTTTATCACCACCGGCGATCATGCGGATTTGTATGTACTGTTCGGCAAATGGTCGGAAATCGAAAACGACAAGGCGGCGATCTCCGTCGTTCTGGTAGAAAAAGGCGCGAAAGGCTTGTCGGTCCTGGGCAAGGAGGACAAGATGGGCCAGCGCGCCGCGTCCACCGTTTCCCTCGCCTTCGATAATGTCCGGGTGCCCCGTGAAAACCTGCTGTGCGGACCCGGCGATGGCTTGAAGATCCTGTTCTCCGCCCTGAACAAATCCCGCCCCTCCATCGCCGCCCATGCCCTGGGCATCGCCCGCGCCGCCTTCGAAGACGCGGTCGCCTACATGAATCAACGGCGGCAATCGGGCCGCAATATCATTGATTTCCAGGGCATCCAGTTCATGTTGGCCGACATGGCCACCGATCTCGCCCTGTGCGAAAGCTGGCTGTGGCGGGTCGGTGCGATGATCGATGACGGCGAGGAGGATATCGGCATCGAAGCCTCGATGTTGAAAATGCGCGCCTCGGACGTGGCCATGCGGATCACCACGGATGCGGTGCAATTGTTCGGCGGCTATGGCTATTGCAAGGATTACGCCGTGGAACGCTATATGCGGGACGCCAAGATCACGCAGATCTATGAAGGCACCAACCAGATCCACCGCCAGCTGATCGGGCGCTCGTTCATTGAGAGGTGAGGTCCTCATTGCCGCGCAAGCGGCAAACCAGATGCGTGATCACGAACGCCACCGCCCGTTTCCCTAGACACCCGCTTTCGCGGGTGTGACGCAAGAGGGAAACCGCATATCCTGCCAACATGGGCAAAACCGGCTACGTCTATATGCTCGCCAGCGAATGCAATGGAACGCTTTACATCGGCGTAACGTCTAATCTGGTGAAACGTGTCTGGCAGCACCGCGAGGGCGTGGCCGATGGGTTTTCGAAACGTTATGGCGTGAAACGCCTGGTCTATTTTGAAGTCTTCGAGGACATGCCAGAGGCTATCGCGCGCGAAAAGGCGATGAAGAAATGGCGCCGACGATGGAAAATCGATGCAATTGAGAAGTCGGTCGTGAAGTATTCTCAACGTATTGATTGGATGTGATATTTGTAGATTGAGGCGCTGGTTTATTTGCAAGAAACTGGCGCGTATGGCGTGAAAACCTTGCAAATTGCGTTTCGCTTTCAGGCGTGATTCACTGGT
>JAKZRK010000246.1:0-3300 GCA_047518225.1 Alphaproteobacteria bacterium
GGACGAGCCAAGCTCGCCCGCATTTACCACAGGCCCATCAACAGCAACTTTCTTCTCAAAATTATCGGTCATGTTCCGGTCCTCCTTGGACACTTCGATTAAGCCAATTCTGTGTCCAAGGAAATCGGGTCCGACTCAGGCTGTAGATCAAACAGCCTAAAAACGGAATCGTTTTTCGGCTGACAATTTGATCTAATTCAAGGTTTTAGAGCAACTTGTCTGCGTTCGAACACGGTACACGACACTCGGCCTATTTAACGTCATTGCCGGGCTTGACCCGGCAATCCAGGGCAACGAAATCAAGTGCTTGCAGCCCTGGATCCTCGGGTCTCCGCTTCGCTACGCCCAAGGATGACGGTGTGTCGTGTACTGTGGCGTTCGAACGAACGCGGGTTGCTATAGGCGGCGGGTTAAGTTTCTTCGGCCACCACGTTGTTGGCGAGGCAGCCCAGGCCGGAAATCTCTACTTCGATGCGGTCGCCGGGTTGCATCCACAACGTCGGTTTGCGTCCGGCGCCCACGCCGCTGGGGGTGCCGGTGGCGATCACATCGCCGGGATGCAGCGGCGTGAACTGCGAGACATAGGCGATGATGTTGGCGGGGGAATAGAACAATTGCTCGGTGCTTTCATTCTGCACCACCTCGCCGTTCAGCCGGGTGGTTAGCCGCAGGTTCGCGGGGTCGGGCACGTCGTCGGCGGTGGTCATCCAGGGGCCGCAGGATCCGCTGTGTTGAAAGTTCTTGCCGGCGATCACCGAGTGCCCTTGAAAGTCGCGCGCGCTGCCATCCAGGAACGGGACATAGCCGGCCACGTGGGCCATGGCATCGTTTTCGGCGATATGGCGGCCCGGCTTGCCGATAATGAAGGCCAGTTCGCCCTCGTAATCATAGTGGGTGGAGGCCTTGGGCCGCACCACGTCCTGTTCATGGCCGACCAGGGCGTCGGGCCATTTGGAAAAAAGCGACGGATTCTCGGGAAAATCCATGCCCATTTCCACCGCATGTTCGCGGTAGTTCAGGCCGATGCAGATGATCCGCCGGGCGTTGGGAATGACCGGCAGGTAAGTAATGGCATCAAGGCCGTGATCGGGATTGGCGCCACCCGCCGCCGCGGCTTCCGCCTGACCGTTCCCCTCGAGCAGGGTTCGCAGGTCGGGGTACTTGCCGCCCAGGCGTTGGCCCAGATCGACCACGCCATCGCCCTGGATCATGCCATAGCTGTCCCCGGCCGCCGTGCTGAAGCTCAATAGTTTCATTCTGCCGTCCCCGCTACTTTGCCAGCGGAACGATAACGCCGGGGTTGAGAATGCCGGCCGGGTCCAATTTTTCCTTGGCGCCTTGCAGGGCCAGACCGAAAAGCGCCGGCCGTTGCCGCTCGTACCAGGGCATGTGGTCGCGGCCCACCGCGTGATGATGGGTGATGGTGCCGCCATTGTCGATCACGGCGTCGGCGGCCCGCCGCTTGATCTCGCGCCACTGTTCCGCCAGGCCGCCATGCTTGCCCACGGCCTGGAAGGTGTAGTAGGGCGCCGCGCCGTCGGGATAGGCGTGGGTGAAGCGGCAGGTGACAATGCCCTTGGCCCCGGTCACGTCCTCGATCGCCTGTTCCGCCGCGGCCGTGACGTTTTCGTGGAAGCCGTGGAATTTGTCCCAGGTAATGGCCGTTTCGAAGGTATCGGAGATCACCGCCGCCGAAATCAGGGCATCGCGGAAATGGGGCATCTTGATAAAGGCCGCGCGCCAGGCCCCGGCCGCGCCGGCGGTGTTGCTGTCCTGGGCCTTGGAGGCTTCCTCGTCATAGGTGCCGCCCAGTTCCCGGCAGATCGCCAGGCCACGCTCCATCCAGGCGTCAACCGGATGATCGGCGCTCTCGAAACCCAGCACCACCACGTCGTGGCTGCCGTCGCCGGCGCCGTTCAACAAGGCTTCCATGCGGTCCAACAGGCGTACGTTGGATGGGAACAGGCCCGATTGGGTCAACTGCCGCACCGCCTCCACCGCCCGGCTGAAGTCGTCGAAGTCGATGGCCGTGGAGCGCCGATGGCTGGGCCGGTCCTGCAAGCGCATCCAGGCCTCGGTGATGATGCCCAGGGCGCCTTCGGAACCGATCGCCAGCCGATCCGGGCTGGGCCCGGCGCCGGAGCCGGGCAGGCGGCGGCTTTCCATGGCGCCCGCGGGTGTCAGCATACGGGTGCTTTCCACGAAGTCGTCGATGTGGGTGTAAAGCGTGGCGAAATGGCCACCCGACCGGGTGGCGATCATGCCGCCCAGGGTGGCCAGATCAAAGCTTTGCGGAAAATGCCGCAGGGTCAGGCCGTGGGGCCGCAATCCGGCCTCGATATCCGGGCAGCGGATGCCGCCCTGCATGCGGGCCGCGCGGGAGGTCTTGTCGATCTCCAATATCTGGTCCAGGCCGGTCAGATCCAAACTCAACGTGCCGGCAAAGCCAGCCCCCACCGCCGGTTCGATGCCGCCGACTACGGTGGAACCGCCGCCGAAGGGGATCACCGCCACATTGGCGCCGGTGGCCCAGTCCAGCGCTTCCGTCACGTCATCTTCGGACTTGGCAAAGGCCACCATGTCCGGCGCGTTGGCGAAATCCTTGTTATAGATACGCACGTAATCGGGGAAGCTTTTGCCGTAGGTATGGGTCAGGCGGTCAAAGTCGCCCGCCGAACAGAAATTCTTCAGCCTGGCCGGCACTTCCATGCGCGGGCCATGCAGATCGACCTGATCCGGCGTGGGCGCGGGTATGCGCTCAAAACCGTCCAGCCCAAAGCGTTCGGCATAACGCCCCAGGACCATGACCTCTTCTTCCGGGGTCAGGCCCTCGCCCTCATAACCCCAGCCAAGGAATTTTGCCCGTCTCGCCGCCATCACAGACCTCCCAGCTTATGAACTCCGCTCATTTCAGCACGGGCCGGGCCGGGTGGAAAGCGTGAAAAGTGCGGCACTTTCGACCATCAGGCATTTTCAACTTTCGTTGAATTGAAACCTGCCCGCAAACCTACCCCTCACACGCGCTTGCGCGGGTGTGAGGGAAGTGGAAAACCCCCTATCCTAACAGCATGGCTAAATCCGGCTACGTCTACATCCTCGCCAGCGATCGAGAAAGAAAATCCAACTTGGCGTGATTAATTCGATGAGATAACGGCTTAACCAACCGTGCCTATCCGGTTGTCACCCATACCCACTACATCTAGGGTGCTCCCAATCCCCCGAGTAAAGCTCGGCCTAGGTCGGGCGGCGATATCTCCGGCGATGTCGAGCGCCTCCTGAACCGGAACGGATCTCCCGATT
>JAKZRK010000247.1:0-3228 GCA_047518225.1 Alphaproteobacteria bacterium
GCGGCAAAAGGACGCTCTGTGGATAAGGGGACAGCCCGGCTACGCCGACCTGACCACTTCCCCACAGAGCCAACAACCAAAACCGAAGCGGTCAAACTATATGGTACATAAAGCGGTCAATTCAGTTTGTTATCGACAGGCCCGCAAGCGAATGCGCGCCAAGACAACCATTACATTGATGGTACAATGCGGGCATAATCGTCGTGGAATTAGGGGAGAAGTGTCATGGCTTTGGACCTGTTGGTCAGGAACGGCACGGTGGTCGATGGCTCCGGCATGGCGCGCTATCGCGCCGATGTGGGCGTCAAGGACGGGCGCATCGCCGAAATCGGCCGCATCCGCAACGGCGCGGCGCAAACGATCGACGCCGACGGGATGATTGTTTCGCCGGGCTTCATTGACGGCCACACCCATATGGATGCGCAGGTCACCTGGGACCCCCTGGGCAGCTGTTCGTGCTGGCATGGCGTTACTTCGGTCATAATGGGCAATTGCGGCTTTGCCCTGGCACCGTGCAAGCCCGAAGAGCGGGAATGGTATGCAAGGTGCCTGGAAGCGGTCGAGGATATCCCCACCGAGGCCATCATGGCCGGCGTCAATTGGGATTGGGAGACCTTTCCCGAATATCTGGGCGCCGTCGACCGCGCGCCCAAGGCCCTCAACCATGGCACCTATATCGGACATTCCGCGCTGCGAATGTATGTGATGGGCAAACGGGCGCTGGACGAAGCCGCCACGGGGGAGGACGTGGAGAAAATGGCCCGGACGGTGGCCGAGGCCATTCGCGCCGGTGCCATAGGATTTTCCACCTCGCGCTCGCCGACCCATGTGACCCCCACGGACACCCCGGTGGCCAGCCGGGTCGGATCCTGGGAAGAGATCGACTACCTTGTCGCCGTGATGACGGAATTGAACGCCGGCATCTTTCAAATCGCACCTGACGTGACCAGCGGTGCGGCGCAAGAGGCATTTTTCGACGATTTGCAGCGCATCGCGCTGAAAAGCGGCCGCCCCGTAATGTTCGGCACCATCGCCTCGCGCCAGGGCAGGGACCCGAAGCCGTGGCAGTTTCATACCGAATATCTGGACCGCACCGTTGCCCTGGGCGGACGCATGTTCGGGCAGGCCACGACCCGTTCCATCAACGCCATTTTTTCTCTCAAATCGAACCTGCCCTTTGACTTTCTGCCGACCTGGAAGGAGGTCCGCGCGCTGCCGCTGGCGGCGCAAAAGCGCCGCCTCGCCGATCCCGAAACCCGCGGCCGGCTGATTGCGGAGGAAGCCGGAATGAAGCCGAAGGGGTTCGAGTTCCAGGGCGGCGGCGCGGCCACCACCAACCCCCTGCGGCCCGATTACGCCAACCTGCTGGTCATGCGCGGCGTCGATTGGGACGACCCGACGGTGGAAGATCTGGCCCGCTCCAGCAATAAGAACCCGGTCGAGACCATGATCGATCTGATGTTGGAGGACGAGAACCAGATCTTTGTCCAACCGCTGGTCAACGAAAACCCGGAAGATGTGCTTGGCCTGCTCAGGCATCCGCGCACCCTTGCCACCTTTTCCGATTCAGGGGCCCACGTGTGTCAGGAAATGGGCTCCTCCCTGCCAACTCATTTGCTGAACTACTGGGTTCGCATCCGCGAGGCTTTCACCCTGGAACAGGCGGTGCGGATGCTGACCTTTGACAATGCGTCGGCCTGGGAGTTGCCCGGCCGGGGCCTGATCCGCGCCGGTTATGCCGCCGATCTGGTGGTCTTTGACGAGAACGGGGTCAAACCGGGCATGCCCACTGTCGTCTCGGACCTGCCCGGCGGCGCGCGGCGGCTGGTGCAAAAAGCCGATGGCATCGCCGCCACCGTGGTGAATGGCGCCGTTACCTTTCTGAATGGCGAGGCCACGGGCAACTACGCCGGCCAATTACTAAAGGGACCGCTCGCCGCCGGCGCGCAGGAAATCCTGTAACAATAGAAATGCGCTAAATTTTGCTTGAGAAACCCCGGCCTAGTTTGATAAACGGGGGCCGGTAAGGTGCAACCTCAATTTCCACGAATTGGTATGTAAACAAAGATGGCTACGAAACCCAGTACGAAAGCGGACGCAAAATCCAAGAAAACCGAGAGCGCGGCCCCGAAGCCGGAAGGCGCGAAAGCGGAAACCGCGAAGTCCGACACCCCAGCGTCCGCAAGTGAAGCAGACAGCGGCACCAGTGGCGGCAGTGGCAGCGGCAAAAAGTCCTCCGCGCCCAGCCGTCCGATCAGCTATTTCTCCTCCGTTTCGACCGACGATTATCGTTCGGGCTGGGATGATATTTTCAGCTCGGGAAGGAAAACCTCGGCACGCAAATCAGTGAAATCGGCAGCGAAACGAAATGGCAAATTGCCGGCGACCATCACTCTGGGCGCCGATGATCTGGATCCCGCGACCCGCGATCAACTGGAAGCCGTGTTTCGCCAGCATGTGAAGAAAAAACGCCTGAACTACGACAAGCTATCGGGCAACGGACAAATCAGCTGGCAGATTTCCTGCCGTATCTCCAACGCCTAGACATTATTTTCGTTCACGCCAGTGCGCCTTTGGCGCACGGCTCCACAAGGGCGCCGCCGGAATCGGGGCCATCGTCGATTTTTCCATTTATCGTTTAAGTTAGGAGGTTGCCATGACTGAATATATTCCAGCCACGTTGGATTGGGTGCGTGAGCAAGTAGAATTGTATGAAAGCAGCGGCGGCACTGAAGGTACCACTTTGCGGGACACCGGATTGCCGTGCATTATTGTCACGCATGTGGGGAGCAAAACCGGCGCCATACGAAAAATTCCACTCATGCGGGTCGAGGTGGAGAAAAATTATGTCCTGATTGGTTCTTATGGCGGGCGTCCCAAAAATCCCGTCTGGGTTTACAACCTCAGAGCAAATCCAGAGGTCGAAATACGCGACAAAACCGAGGTCTTCAAAATGCGGGTCCGCGAGGTCACGGCGGATCCGGAACGTGGGCGTTTGTGGGATGCCAGTGCAAAAGCGTTCCCGCCCTATATCGAGTATCAAACGAAGACATCCCGCCAAATTCCGGTGTTTATCGCCGAACCGGTCTAACCCGGATACGTCATGAAGGCCCATCGGGATCTTGATTTGAGTTATTATGACGGGTTTTCAGTATTTCGTTTGGTCCGGTCTGGATTTTCCTTGCCCTTCCCCTTTGCTTTTGTCGCCGCCGCTGTATTTCGGGTGAT
>JAKZRK010000248.1:0-9397 GCA_047518225.1 Alphaproteobacteria bacterium
TCACCCGAAATACAGCGGCGGCGACAAAAGCAAAGGGGAAGGGCAAGGAAAATCCAGACCGGACCAAACGAAATACTGAAAACCCGTCATAATAACTCAAATCAAGATCCCGATGGGCCTTCATGACGTATCCGGGCTAGCCGCGCCCCTTTCGCCCGCTTCTCCGCGAGAGGCATGTGGATTGGCATGTCCTTGACGGACTCCGTTTCGGTAGGAGTCGTACCGACGTGGCACTCCCAGGGGTACATAAAGATTGAATCCGACGTTCCCCAGATGCCATCCAAATTCGTTGAAATCGCACCGCCGTCCCGCCGCCAAGGGAACTGCACCCGTTCTGCAGCCATCCGATGGCCTGATCTTGGAGATCGGCCCTCGATTGAAAGGTCATTCGCCAAGGTTTTCCACCATTCGGACACACCCCTCCTGTTGTTTTCATCTGGCCGTCGATTTCCCCGGCCTACGCCGGACCGGGTCTTGGTCGCAGATCATCAATTAGAGCGCTTCCGGGCTAGCTGATACGGCCGTCGGCAACGGCATGGCAGGCAATGTGGACGCCGTCATAAATTCGCGGCATGGGCGCCTCTACGCGGCAGCGGTCTTCGGCGTGGGGGCAGCGGGGATGGAAGGCGCAGCCCGATGGCGGGTTGATGGGGCTGGGCACCTCGCCCGCCACGGGTATACGCTGGCGGCCGCTCATTTCCAGATCGGGAATGGCGTCCAGCAACATCCGAGTATAGGGGTGGCGGGGGTTATCGAACAGGGTCTTGGTCTCGGCCCATTCCACCAAGCGGCCCAGATACATCACGCCCACTTTGGTGGAGACGTGATAGACCACCGCCAGATCATGAGAAATGAACAAATAGGTTAGCCCCAGACGGTTCTGCAGCGCCTTCATCAGGTTCAGGATTTGGGCCTGAACAGAGACATCCAGGGCCGATGTGGGTTCGTCGCAAACCAGAAATTCGGGCTCCCCCGCCAAGGCCCGGGCGATCGATATACGTTGCCGCTGACCGCCGGAAAATTCGTGGGGATAGCGCTCCCCGTCAGCCGGCGCGAGGCCAACCTGGGTCAACAGATCGCCGACGCGGGTCAATATTTCCCGCTTGCCTTGCAGCAGCCCGTGTACTCGGATCGGCTCGGCAATAATGTCGGCGACCCGCCAGCGGGGATTTAGCGAAGCATAGGGATCCTGAAATATCATCTGCATATTGGGCTGCATGCGCTTTCGATCGGCCGCCGCTTCGGGCGGGCCAATCTCGACACCATCGTAGCGGATCGACCCGGCCGTAGGCTGGTAAAGCCCGACAATCAATCGGGCCACGGTCGATTTGCCGCATCCGGACTCACCAACTAGGCTGAAGGTCTCGCCCCGGTTAATATCAAAGTCGATACCGTCCACCGCTTTCACATACGAGCGGCCCAGCCCCTCGAACAAGCGGTTCAGGAGGGGCGCGGAGACATCGAAATGGCGCACCAAGCCGTCGACCGACAACAAGGGCGTGGCGCCATTATTGCCTGGGTCATTCACCGGCCCGAGCCTCCCGTAGCGGCGCATCATACAGATGACAAGCGACTTCCGATTGATCCGCCCCCTGCAAGTTTGGCCGTTCCACCCGGCACCGATCCATGACTTCCGTGCAGCGCGGATTGAAGGGGCAACCGGCAGGTATCTCCTGCAGACGGGGCATGGAGCCCTCAATCTGGGTCAAATTGTCCACATGGTGGCCGATATGGGGAATTGAACCCATCAAGCCGTCGGTATAGGGATGTTTGGCCGCGCGCACCACCTCTTGCACAGGCCCGATCTCGGCAATTCGGCCCGAATACATCACGGCGACCCGGTCCGCCGCTTCGGCGATAACCCCCATGTCATGGGTCACCAGCATGACCGCCGTACCGTGTTCGTGGCATAGGCGCTTCAACAAAGTAATGATCTGGGCCTGGATGGAGACATCCAACGCCGTGGTCGGCTCGTCCGCGATGATCAGGCGCGGCTCGGCGCAAAGTGCCAGGGCGATCACCACCCGTTGGCGCATGCCGCCCGAAAATTGATGCGGGTAATGATCGATGCGCTCCTCGGCGCCTGGAATACCCACCTCATCCAGCAGCTCCAGGGCCCGGACGCGGGCCTGTTTCTCGTTCATTGGCAGGTGGGTCTGAATAGTTTCCACCAGTTGCCGCCTAACCGAATAGAGCGGGTTCAGCGAGGTTAGGGGATCTTGGAAGATGGCGCCGATGCGCCGGCCCCTGATCTGGCGGATCTCTTCGTAGGGCAGGTTGTCGATGCGCTGGCCTTCAAGGAAGATTTCGCCCTGGGCGATACGGCCCGGCGGCTCCAGCAGGCCGATGATGGCGGCGCCGGTCAGCGACTTGCCGGCACCGGACTCACCGACCACGCCCAGGATCTCACCCGGCGAAATATCGAAGGAAATATCATCCACCGCGACCAAGATGCCGCGCCGGGTCGGGAATTCAATGCGCAGATTGCGCACCGAAAGGAGGGCCTGGTTATCGCCTTGCATGGATATAACCGCCCTTACCGCAGCTTCGGGTTCAGGGCGTCGCGCAGCCAGTCGCCCAACAGATTGACGGCCAGCACCAGGACGGCCAGCACGGCGCCGGGGAATATGGTGATCCACCACAGGCCGGAGAACAGGTAGTTCTGCCCTACGTTGATCAATGTTCCCAGCGATGGCTCGGTCGGCGGCACGCCGACACCAAGAAAGGACAATGTCGCTTCCGACAGAATGGCGATGGCCAGGTTGATGGTGGCGATTACCAGTACCGGACCCATCACATTCGGCAATACGTGGCGCAACATGATTGAGAACCGCGACAGCCCGATGACGCGGGCCGCCAGGACATATTCCTTGTTTCGCTCCACCAGGGTAGAGCCGCGCACCGTCCGTGCGAACTGCGGCCAAATTGACGTGCCGATGGTCAGAACCAGGACCCAGACCACGGCTTCATTATAGGCCTCCGCGCCGATCAGGCTGCGCAACACACCGGCCAGCAATAGGGCAATCAGAATGCCGGGGATCGAAAGTTGAATTTCCGCCACACGCATGATGAACGCGTCGACATAACCACCGACATAACCCGAAACCAGGCCGAGGGAGACGCCGACGAAGAGACCGAATATAACGCTCAGGAACCCGACGGTCAGGGAGATCCGCGTGCCATACAGTATCGTCGACCACAAATCCCGGCCCAGATTATCGGTACCAAGCAGGAACCGCGGGTCGCCTTCCGCTTCCCAGGCCGGTGGCAGTTCCGCATCCATCAGATCAATGGTGGCCACATCAAACGGTTGATGGGGCGCCACCAGGGGCGCGAAAATGGCCATGAAGAAAATCAACACCGTCAGCAACGCGGCAAGCATGGTCACTTTCGAGGAACGGAAGGAAAAACAGACATCGCTATCCCAGATCCGATGCCAGATCGACGGCGGCGGTGCCGGCGCTTCCCTCGCCTCGAAACTCTCGGCGGCTTGTTCAACCATGTCCGCTCCCCGTGGTTTGATCCACGCGCAGACGCGGATCAACCACGTAATAGAGCATATCCACGATCAGATTGATGACCACGAAGAACAAGGCGATCAGGATCAGGTAGGCGGACATGATGGGAATATCCACCACCTGTATCGCCTGCAGGAACAATTGCCCCATGCCGGGCCACTGGAACACGGTCTCGGTGATGATGGCGAAGGCGATCAACGAGCCCAACTGCAGGCCAATGATGGTGATTACCGGGACCAGGGTATTCTTCAAAGCATGGCCATAATTGATGGCCCGGTTGTGCAGCCCCCGGGCACGGGCGAATTTGATGAAATCCGTGCGCAAGACCTCCAGCATCTCGGAGCGGATTAGCCGCATGATAAAGGTCATCTGGAACAGGGCCAGGGTGATCGCCGGCAGAAGGATGGATTTCAGGCCGCTGAATGAAAGATAGTTGGACTCCCAAACGCCCACTTTTACCACATCACCCCGTCCAAACGACGGCAGCCAGCCCAAGATGACAGCGAACAAATAGATTAGCAGAATGCCGATCAGGAAGGTCGGCAGGGATATCCCGATCAGCGACAGGGTCATGATCAGCTTGGAGGTAAAGCCATGGCGATTCAGGCCGGTATAAACCCCCATGGGCACGCCAAGCAGGGCCGCCAAAATGGCCGCCGTGACCGCCAATTCCAGGGTTGCCGGCATGCGTTCGAAGATCAGTGTAGAGACCGGCCGCTTGTGCTGATAGGAAACACCGAAATTGCCTTGTGCCACGTTGACGGCAAACCTGGCAAACTGCACCGGTATCGGATCGTTCAGTCCAAGTTTCTCGCGCAGATATTCACGGTCTTCGTTCGTGGCGTCTTCGCCGACCATCTGGTTGACCGGATCGCCGACGAATTGAAACATGAAAAAAGCGCACAGCGCCACCACGGCCATGACAGCGATGGCCTGCAGCAGCCGCCGGACCAGGAATGCGATCATTGTTCTAATCCGCCGTGTACTGAATAGATTAACGTGCAAACGGTGCACCGCCCCGGCACGAAGCCGGGGCGGTGCCCGAAATCATCAAACGCAGCCCGATACTAGTTTATCGTCACATAGCGGAAACGGAACACGTTGTCGCCACGCTGTTTCAGTGAGACATTGTCGCGCTTGCCCCATGCCAGGGCCTGTTGATGCAGCGGAATGTAATAGACATTGTCGTGCACCAGTTGGAAGGTCTCGGCGATCATCGCGTCACGCTTTGCCTTGTCGCTTTCCGACTCGATCATCGGGTTCAAAGCGTCGATCCGCGCATCCGAATGGTTCGACAGATTGTAGCGGCCGGTCTTCTTCTCCGCCGAGTAGGTAGCGATCAGATTGGTGACGATGCTGTGGCTGTCGAAAGTACCAGGCGTCCAGCCGATCAAGCCAACATGATAGTCCCGGCTCTTCGGATCCAACACCTGCTTGAAGTACTGCGCCTTCGGCTTGGCCGTCAGGTTCAGCTTGATCCCGACCTTGGCGGCCATGGAGGTGACGGCCTGGCAGATCTGTTCGTCATTGACATAGCGGTCGTTCGGGCAATCGAACCGGGCCGAGAGGCCATTGGCGTAGCCTGCATCCGCCAGCAATTTCTTCGCCGCCACCGGATCGTAGGCATAGCGGTTGAAATCGCCGGCGCGGTCGAACAGCTTCGGCGAGATCATGATCGCGGACGGCGTTGACAACCCGCGCATGATCTTTTTCTTGATGGCCTCGATATTGATCGATTGATACAGCGCCTTGCGCACCCGGATATCCTGAAACGGGTTCTTGGTATCCGTGCCGAACAGTTTGCCGTTGCCCTGCTCCATGAACAGGAAGATGGTGCGCAATTCCGGGCCTACCAGGACGGCGGTGCCGTCGTTGCTGTTCACACGGTTGATATCCTGGGTCGGAATCGGATAGGCCATGTCCAATTCACCGGACAGCAGGGCCGCGACCCGGGTCGCATCCTGTTTCACCGGCGTCATGGTCACCTTGGTCAGGTTATGGGTGGCCTTGCCCCACCAGTTCTTGTTCGGCACCAAGGTGGTTTTCACCTGCGCCGTGCGGTCGGTAATGATGAATGGGCCCGTGCCCATGGCCGCTTGTCCGGCCGGACTGACCTTTTCCGTGTCCCCCGCCATCACGGTCACCTTGGTCGCACCGTTTGCTTCCGACCATTCCTTATCCATCATGAAGAAGCTGTTGAAACGGCCGGTCAGGATCGGGTTCGGCGTCTTGGTGATGAATTCCACCGTATGATCGTCGATCTTGCGCACTTCCTTGACGCTGGCGAGATTGATTTTCATCTGCGCATCCGGATCGGACATCCGCTTGTAGCTGAAAACCACGTCATCGGCGTTGAAATCGTTGCCGTTGTGGAATTTCACGCCTTTGCGCAGATTGAAGCGCCAAACCGTGGCATCGTCGGAAACCGTCCAGGATTCGGCCAAGGACGGCACGATCTGCAAATCGCCGTCGCGGCGCACCAGGCCTTCATAAACATTGCCCAGAAAGCCGATGGTGAAGGTGACCGCATGGGCATGAGGATCCAGACTGTCCGTATCGGTCTGAAAGCCCCAGCGAAGCTCTTTCGCGTTGACGCCGGTGGCGCCGGCAACAACCATCGCCAATGCAGTGGTCGCCGCAAGTAAGGTTCGTTTCATAATGCTCTCCACGTTAGTAAGAGTTACTCAGAAGTTATCTTCCGTCGATTTGGAATTTCCAGGCCCGGCCGGAATTCCCCGGCAGCGCCGCAAGGCCCCACAGTAATCCCAAATGAGGGGCCGACACAATCACCTTTCAGGCGAACTCAATAACGCGCGTCACGGAAACCGTTGGTGATGGGATAGCGGCGGTCGCGGCCAAAATTCCGGGCCGTGATTTTTACCCCGGGCGGGGCCTGCCGGCGCTTGTATTCGGCCAGATACAGCAAATGCTCGATCCGCCGCACCACCTCCGCCTCATGGCCGCGGGCCAGAATCGCGTCAAAGGCCATTTCCTCTTCCACCAGGCAGCGCAATATATCGTCCAGGACCTCGTAGGGGGGCAGTGAATCCTCGTCCTTCTGGTCGGGACGCAGCTCGGCTGAGGGCGGCTTGACGATGGTGTTTTCCGGAACAACCCGGCCCGCCGGACCCAAAGCGCCTTCGAAGGTTTGTTGATTGCGCCAACGGGCCAGCTCGAAGGCAGTGATTTTGTAGACGTCTTTCAAGACCGAAAAGCCGCCGCACATATCGCCATAGATGGTGGCGTAACCGACCGACATTTCGGATTTGTTGCCCGTGGTCAGCACCATGTGGCCAAATTTGTTGGAGATCGCCATCAAGGCGATACCGCGGGCGCGGGATTGGATGTTCTCCTCCGTGGTATCCGCTTCACGCCCCTCGAATAGCAATCCCAGCATGCTTTCGTAGGCCGCCACGGCGGGCTCGATCGTCACCGTATCCAGGCGGCATTGCAGCAGTTCAGCGCAGGCAATGGCGTCCGCCAGGCTGTGCGCGGAAGAATATTTAGACGGCAGCATAACGCACCAAACCCGATCCGGCCCCAGGGCGTCCACCGCCACCGCCGCGCTGAGCGCGGAATCGATGCCCCCGGACAGGCCCAGAACCACGCCCGGGAAGCGGTTCTTGTTGACGTAATCGCGCAGCCCCAATGTCATGGCCCGATAGATCGCGCTCAGGCCCTCGTGGGGCGCCGTGCGGGGGCCTTGGGCACAAATCCAATCGTCATCCTCCCTTCGCCATTCGGTCACGACCAGGCCACTGCCGAAGGTGGGCAGTTGCAGGGCGAGGGAGTGGTCGCCGTTGACCACGAAGCTGCCGCCGTCGAAAACCAATTCGTCCTGGCCGCCGACCTGATTGACATACATCACCGGCAAACCGGTTTCCATCACCCGGGCAACCGCGTGGTTCAGGCGCACGTCGAACTTGCGGTCCTCGAAGGGGGAGCCGTTGGGCACGATCAATAATTCGGCGCCTGTCTCCACCAGGCATTCGCAAACGTCCGGCGTCCAGATATCCTCGCAGATCGGCAGGCCGAGGCGGATACCGCGAAAATTGACCGGCCCTGGCAACGGCCCGGCGGCAAACACCCGCTTTTCGTCGAATACGCCATAATTGGGCAGATCATGCTTGTAACGCACCGCGGCGATTTCGCCGCCGTCCAACAGCAACACCGCGTTGTACAACGAACCCTGGTCACGCCAGGGCGCGGTGACCAGCAGACCCGGCCCGCCATCCGCCGTTTCCGCCGCCAGAACCTGCATCGTTGCCGCGACCGCGTCCTGGAATGCGCTCTTCAAAACCAGATCTTCGGGCGGATAGCCAGACAGCACCAATTCGCCAAAAACCACCAGATCAGCACCTTGGGCCGCTGCCTCGCCGCGCGCCGCACGCACCAGATCCGCATTTCCCGCGATATCGCCGACCGTCGGATTGATCTGCGCCACGGCAATTTTCAATATATTCGTCATGGCGGTTGTTTAAGACGAACCGTCTTATTTCTCAACGCCGCATTTATCGCCGGTGTCCGGGCTGATGTCTGCCAGGCAGAGTTCAGAAAACCGCTCACCGGCTAAGGGCGTCGCCTTCTCGCCAGGGCGACAGCTGACCGGCATAGACACCCGGCCCCTTGCGGAAATGGGCCGCCTCTTCAAGCGTCTCGACGAACGGCATATCCGAGGGGTAGAGCCGCTTGCCGCGCGGCCGCGCGCCGGCTTTCGAAACATGCCCCCGCAACGGATGGCCGACAACCTCCTCGGCAATCGCGGCGGCATCGATCAGCTTGTCCAGGTCATAGCCCGTCTCGATCCCCAGTTCGTGGCAGAGATTTACGAAATCCTCCGTCGGGACGTGGCCCGCGGCACGGCCGTTGCCGCAATAGGGGCAACCGCCCATGCCGCCCAGGGATGTATCGAATTCAGTGACGCCCAACTGCAACGCTTCGTAGTAGCTCGCCAGCGTCACGCCGCGGCTGTCGTGCAAATGCATGTGGAACTCGGTGATTTCCGGCCAACGCTCCCGGATGGCAAGCAGCGTCTCGCGGACTTCGTGCGGCATATTCCAGCCCATGGCGTCCAGCAAAGCGCATTTGGTCACCTTGAACCCGGCGTCGTGCCACTTATCCATCATCAATTCGAGTAGCGCCATTCTTTGCGCCAGGGAAAACGGGCCTTCGAAGTTGGAGCCGAAGGGATTGCCCAGGCCAACCGCGCCGTATTCCGCCGCCCCGTCCCGCGCGGCGGCGATGGCGGCATCCAGCCCGGCAATCTGCTCGGCTTGCGTGCGGTTGTAGTTGCGGCGCGCGAAGGTGTCGCAAAGCTCTACATTGGTGCTGAACCGTCTGCCGCGCACATCGATCTTGGGATAGTACTGGTCGGCCCGTTCGAAACCCCGACGATTGAACACGGCGGCGGTATATTTTACGCCCGGCTTCGGCACGAAGCGTTCGGCGATCTCGTCAACGCAAGCCATGGATGGCGTCCATTTGGGATGCGCGAATGAACCGATCGAGATGACCTTCGCCCCGGTCTCGCCCAGCGCGTCCAGCAGGCGCAGCTTTTCGTCCACGGAAATCTCGGCGCTCTCGATCTGCAGGCCTTCGCGCATGGTGTCGTCGGTTATCACCACGGATTTTGGCAGCTTGCTCATGATGAATCCTTCTCCCAGATCAATGCTTCTGTTTAACAAGTGAACCCCGCCCGGTCGAATGTCCAACAATTTTCCGTTGGCGCCGTGGCAAGGCCTAGCAGGCTGCTGAAAAAGTCAGCAACGGTATGATTTGCTTGCTTTTTTGTTGGTTGCAAGCGTGATGTCGAGGTTTTTTGCGCTGTTTGTGTAGTTGCGGCGGGGTATATTCTGATTTTCCCGGGCGTTGGGTACACC
>JAKZRK010000249.1:0-12944 GCA_047518225.1 Alphaproteobacteria bacterium
GCCGCCGCCGGCTACAACTTCCGTCTCATCCTCAAATGGATCAGGCTTCTTTGCGCCTTCATCTGGAGATCATGCCTGACAATCCAAGCTCCGATGATAGTTCAATGGAGCTGAAATTCCGTATTCTTCACGACCGACGAAAGAGAAGAAATACAAACCGGAATTCGTTTTTAAGCGCATCACCAAGGGCTTTCGCGGCATGCCCCCCTGGAGGCGCCGGTTCAACGAACAGCAACGCAAAAGCATTACGGCCTATGTCATCAGTAAGGGTTTTACCAATTAAGGCAGCCGGCGAAGGTATAGTGATCGTGAAATCGGGCAAGGTAATGTTGGCAGACGAAAACGATTTCGTGGCGCCCCAGACAATGGTGCTGGTGGATGAAGGCGATCGTCAGATCGGTGTTTGCGAAAAGCTGCAAACCCATCGCCGGGGCCTGCTGCACCGGGCGTTTTCCGTGATCATCAAGAACGATGCCGGGCAAATTCTGCTGCAGCAACGGGCGGCCGGGAAATATCATTCGCCGGGCCTGTGGGCCAATGCCTGTTGCGGCCATCCGGGCGTGGGCGAGGAGGTGGGCGTGGCGGCGCAACGGCGGTTGGCCGAGGAAATGGGCTTCGATTGCGAATTGTACCCGGTCAGGCAGCACAGTTATTGCGCCGATGTTGGCGGCGGCCTGACCGAGAACGAGTTTGTGCATGTATTCTTTGGCCGCTTCAACGGCCCCATCGCGCCGAACCCGGCGGAAGCCGCTGACTATCGCTGGTGGGATCCCAATGCCCTGCTGGCGGATGTGGCGGCCGCGCCAAACCGGTACAGCGCTTGGTTTCGCGATTATTTGCACCATTTTGGTAAAGAGATCATCGCTTGGGCGCCGGGGCTGTAGCGGCAGCGGCGGTTTGAGTATAGTTTTGACGATGGACGGCGCGTTTGGGAATGGAACCGGCAGCGAAGCCATGAGCGATTGTTTTAACGAGATACTTTGGACCCGAATTGAAGGTCCGGCCCGAAACTGGCTTGAAGGAGCCTGGCCCAGCGCCGACGAAGCGCCGGCAATCGTGCGCTTCCGCGCGGCTTTCGCCGGTGCCGCCCGGCGCCTGCGCGGTTGCCAATTGCAGCGGCAGGACGTCCAGGCACTGGCCGCCGCCGGGGTGATTGGGGCCGGGAACTGGCAAATCGACAATGTCGCCCGCACCGCCCTTTTGCTACGCGCCCTGTCTGCTTTGCCAGCGCCCGAGCATGCGGAGTTCGTCCGACAGGTCTATTTGCGCGGCGATTACCGGGAGCAGGCGGCGGTTTTGCGCAGCCTGTCTTTCCTGCCCCAATCGGAACGCTATCTGGAATTGGCCATCGACGCCTGCCGCACCAACGTTCTGGATGTGTTCGAGGCGATTGCCTGCGAAAACGCCTATCCGGCGGCGTACTTCCCAGAGGCGAACTTCAACCAAATGGTCTTGAAAGCCATCTTCATGTCCGTGCTGGTGGGGCGCGTCGCCAATTTGGCCCGCCGGGCCACCCCGGAATTGAAGCGCATGGCCGTAGCCTTTGCCTCGGAACGCCGGGCCGCGGGCCGCACCGTACCCGACGACGTGGATTTGATCGTGAACCTGGATGCCGCTTAGGCGTCCGGCTGCAGCAACGACAGGAACAGCCCATGAAAATGTTTGACCACCATATTCACATGACCTCGCGCACCACCACCGATTACCAGAATATGGCCGACGCGGGCATCGTGGCGATCATCGAGCCGGCCTTCTGGCTGGGCCAGCCGCGCACCCATGTGGGCAGTTTCGAGGATTATTTCCTCTCCCTGGTGGGGTGGGAGCGGTTCCGGGCGCAACAGTTCGGCATCCACCATTTCTGCACCATCGGCCTGAACCCCAAGGAAACCAACAACCCGGACGTGGCCAATGGGGTCATGGAGCTGCTGCCGATCTATCTGGAAAAGGAAAGCTGCGTCGGCGTCGGCGAGATCGGCTTGGACGACCAGACCCCGGACGAGACCAGACTCTTCGAGGCGCAGATGCAATTGGCCATCGATTTCGACCTGCCGGTGCTGATCCATACCCCGCACCGGGACAAGAAGGCCGGCACCATCCGCACCATCGATCTGGTCAAGGCCTCCGGCATTGAGCCGGGCCGGGTGCTGATCGATCACAACAACGAGGAAACCCTGGCCGCCACCCTGGACAGCGGCTGCTGGGCCGGCCATTCCATCTATCCCCATACCAAGATGGACGAGGGCCGCATGGCCGCCCTGGTGCAGCAGTACGGCACCGAACGCATCACCATCAACAGCGCCGCAGACTGGGGGGTCTCCGACCCCCTGAAAGTGCCGAAGACCGTGACGGCCATGCGCGAGGCTGGCATTTCCGAGGCCGATATCGAAACCGTGGTCTGGCACAATCCCATCAGTTTCTTCGGGCAAAGCGGCCGCCTGGATTTGGGCGAAGGAGGGCGGCGGCCCCGGGTCGACCAATCAGAGCTGTGGGAAGGCAATTCGGTCCTGCGCGGCCAGGAAGCCGTGGTCGAACCAGCGGAATAGGCCGGCGGGGCGGCTATTCGAAGGGGGCGATTTTGCAGCGTACCATTGTTGTCCTGGTGGTTGGCCTGACACCATCCCTGATGGGGCCGAATACCCCGAACCTTTCCAAGCTGGCCCGGCGCGGCGTCATGCAGCCTTTGCGCACCGTGACGCCGGCGGTGACCTGCGCGGCGCAATCCACTTTTGTCACCGGCCTGCCGCCGGATCAAACCGGCATCGTGGGCAACGGCTGGTATTTCCGCGACCTCTCGGAAATCTGGTTCTGGCGCCAATCCAACAAACTGGTGGCGGGGGAAAAAATCTGGGATGCGGCCAGGGCCCGCGACCCGGACTTCACCTGCGCCAAGCTGTTCTGGTGGTACAACATGTATGCGGATGTGGATTGGGCCGTGACGCCGCGGCCCATGTATCCCGCCGATGGGCGCAAACTGCCCGATATTCATGCCGGTCCGGAAGAGCTGCGCGGCGAGCTGAACGATAAACTGGGACAATTCCCGCTGTTTCGATTTTGGGGACCGGGCGCCGATCTGATCGCCTCCGACTGGATCACGCGATCCGCCCTGCATGTGCGCGAAACCCGGGACCCGACCCTGACCATGGTCTACCTGCCGCATCTGGATTATTGCCTGCAAAAGTTCGGACCCGATGCCCCGGAAGTCGAGCCGGAGGTGCGGGCGGTGGATGCCTTGTGCGGCCAATTGATCGAACAGGCGGACCGGGACGGCGCCCGCATCGTGGTGCTTTCGGAATATGGCATCACCAATGTGACCGGCCCCGTGCACATCAACCGGGCCCTGCGCCAGGCGGGCCTGATCCAGGTGCGCGAGGAAGAACATGGCCGCGAGTTGTTGGATGCGGGCGCCTCCGGCGCTTTCGCCATTGCCGATCACCAACTGGCCCACATCTATGTCCCCGATCCGGAACGCCGGGGGGAGGTGAAAGCCCTGATCGAGGCGTTGGATGGCGTCGAGACGGTATTGGATGAGGGAGGCAAGCGAGCCTATGGCCTGGCTCATGACCGCGCCGGGGATTTGGTGGCGATCAGCCGGGCCGACCGCTGGTTCACCTATTATTATTGGTTGGACGATGCCAAGGCGCCGGACTACGCCCCTACCGTGGAAATTCACCGCAAACCCGGCTTTGACCCGGTTGAGTTGTTCATGGACCCGGCGATCAAAATTCCGGCCCTGGCGATTGGCTGGCGCCTGGCGAAAAAGGCCCTGGGCTTTCGTACCCTGATGGATGTGATCCCCCTGGACGCCAGCCTCGTCAAAGGCTCCCATGGCCGCATTACCGACCGGGCGGAGGACGGCCCCCTGATCATCAGCTCGGAAGCCGGCCTGATACCCGATCACGAAATCGCCGCCACGGACGTCAAACAGATCGTCCTGGAGCATATATTCGGGTCGTAGTTAGAGCGCTTCCGGGCTATTCTGAACCATTTGACCGCTCACCAAGCCATTCGGATGCGTTGCGCCGCTTGCCCGATGTACCGCATCGCGCTGCGCGACGCGCCTACCCGAATGGCTTGGGGACGCCATCAAATGATTCACAATAGCCCGGAAACGCTCTGGGTGCCCGGAATGAAGCGTTGGAAGGCCATGGTCAGAACGAAACAGGCCGCCACCGCCCCGGCCATGACCGGTGCCCCCATATAGGCGATCAGGGCCGCATCCAACAGGGACATCCCCGCGATCAGGCTGATCACGGCGCGGGGGATGTCGCCGGGTCCCCGGCGCCACAAATAGCGCAGGGCGTTGAGCATCCACAGAATAAAGACCGCCGACAGCCCCATGGTGATAGGGCCACTCTTTGCCGCCACGCAGACCGCGGCCACGGCGGGCACGGCCAGGAACAGCAGGGGCCAAAGATTGGCGATCTTGCCCAGATTTTCCTGCTTGGCGATATAGGTCAGGCCGATCAGGTAGCAAAATAACGCCAGGGCGCCCAGATACAGGATCACCGGCGGCTTCGCGGTGACCAGAAATGCGGCGGCCAGGTAAATCAGAACCCGGCACAGGCCCATCCAGGCCGGGCCGACGGGATCCGTCTTGTGCCGCCAGTCGTAATAGACGATGGCGCCGGCGAGCGCGATGCCGGTCAGGCCCGGCGCCCAGCCCCCACCCCACCAGAACAAGGCCACGATGCCCAGGGCCAACATGCCATAGCCGCAGATATATACGGTCCGGGCGCTGATCTGGCCCGACGGAATCAGCCGTTCGGGCCGCTCGGCGGCATCGATGTGCTGATCGAAGGCGTCGTTGAGATACATCCCGCCGATGTAATACAGCGACATGATAAGCATCAAACCGAGAATCAATCCGGGGCTGATATCCAGCGCCACACCGCCACCCGCCAGCACCAGTCCGGCCAGGCTGTTGGACCAGACCGTGGGCAGGTTCGACACCCGGCCCAGGCGCAAGGCGACTTGCCAGGTCATGCTCTAGGCATTTCCCAACTGGCCCTGGGCCCATTGCATTTCCTTGACGATGTTGGTCACCACGCCGTCGCGCCGGTGTTCCTCGGGCAGCACGTCCCAGGTATAGGTTTCCACTTCCAGATGCCGGGTCACCGGGTCCCGGCGCTGCCGGGCCAGAAAGGTTTCCATGGCCGGGCGCGTGGTGGCGAACCCGTCCAAATCGGCCAGGAAGATCGGCACGTGGAAATGCACCCGCCATTCCGGCCGCTCGGCCTCCTTGAAAGCCTCGAAAGCCTCGCCCAGGTCCAGGTAACGGTCCAGGCCGCGCGCGGTCTTGGCCACCACCTGGTGCAGATAGACCGCATCGTCGAAGGGGCGGATACGTTCAATATCCAGCGCGCTGACCTGGGGCAGGCGGATACCGGCGCTGATCTGTACTTTCGGAATGGCGATGCCGTCGGCCTGCAGGGCGGCGACGGCCTCGTCCGGGTCTTCGAACTCCACCGCGGCATGGCACAAGTCCAGGCATACGCCCAAATGGCGGTGCAAATCGGCCTCCGCCCCGGCCAGGGAGGCGCCCGTGTGCTTGGCCAATTGGGCGATAGCGGCGGCGTTGTACAAATGGTCTTTGAAGAAATCCACCGCTTCCTGCGTGGTTTCCAGCAGGCAACAAGGTTCCGGTTCCAAGGCCAGGGCGATGGTCCGGCCCGTGTCCCGGCGCAACGCCACCAGATGGGCCGCGTGGCGCAACATATTATCGGCCATGGCGTCGATGGTTTCGGGTCCCGCCACGGCTGGCTTGAAGCCCCCCGGCACCGTGGAAATGCTGCCCTCGATAGAACCGTCATCCGGCAACAGGCGGACCAGCAGGTCGGCCAATTGATTGGAATAGGCCAGCCGCTCCGCCGTCCGCCAATCGGGCAGGTAGACTTCCTCCTTGACGCGGGTGCCAAGAAAGGTGCCGTAGGGAAAGCCGTTGATGGTGAATACGTACAATCCGCCGCTGGCCAGAATATCCTGTAACTCGGCGAAGGCGCCGGGCGCGGTCAGGTCTTGCGCGGCAGCGGCGGAAAGCCGCAGGCCGACACCGAAATCCTGCTCCGGACATATTTGCGCCTTGACCGCCGGCAGATGCACGCGCAGGGCATGGGCGACCTCTTCCCAGGTCTCGCCCGGATGGATATTGGTGCAATAGGTTAGGTGGGCATCGCCCTGGTCCGGGCCAAGTTTCATGCCCCGGGCGCTCCATTCAATGACGCCCCATTCAATGCCGCCCTGTCCCGCAGCCACGCCAGGGCCGCCAGCATCTGCGCGCTATGGATGCTGTGCACTTCCACGCCGCGGCCAATGGCCGCTATCAAGGTGATGGTCAATTCGCCGCCCAGGTGCTCCTAAAATTCCCGCAGGCCATCCAGCACCGCCGGCTGGTTATCCGCGCCACTGATCTCCAGGCTGGGGTGCCATAGCCTAAATCCCAACCGCTCCAACAGGCGGCAAATGCGTTCCCCCACCGCCGCCGGAAGCATCCCCGACAACACGGCATAGCGCGCATCCATGGCCATGCCGATGGCCACCGCCTCGCCATGGCGCAGGTCGTGGCCGCTCAGCCCCTCCATTTTGTGGGCCGACCAATGGCCGTAATCCAGGGGCCGGGCGCTGCCCTGCTCGAACGGATCGCCCCCCGATGCAATGTGCCGCAGGTGCAATTCGGCACAGCGGCGGATCATATGGCGCATGGCCGGGGGCTCGAATTGCGCCAGGGCGGCGGCCTTGGCTTCCAGCCAGTCGAAAAATGTCTCGTCCCGGATCAAGGCGACCTTTACCGCCTCGGCCATGCCGGCGATCTTGTCGCGGCGTTCCAGGCTCTCGATAAAGGCGAAATCGTTCAGCACCGCGAAGGGCGGCGCGAACGTGCCGATAAAATTCTTAACACCCAGGGCATTGGCGCCGTTTTTCACCCCGACGCCGGAATCGTTTTGCGCCAGCACCGTGGTCGGCACCCGCAACAGGCGCACCCCGCGATGGCAAATGGCCGCGGCGTACCCGACCAGGTCCAGGACCGCGCCGCCGCCAATCGCCACCACATAGGAATGGCGGTCAATGGCCAGCTCCTGCATGCGCCGCAACAAGCCATCGACCATATCGGGCTGGTTCTTGATCACTTCGCCGCCCGGCACCTTATCCACCGCCAGCAGCTCCAGTCGGTCGTCGTGATGCGCCGCATAGGCTGCCAGGCGCGCCGCCAGGTCCGGCATTGCCCGGGCCACCCCGCCGTCCAGAACCACGAACAGGCGATGGCGCTTGTCGGGCTCGTGACGGGACACGGCATCGGCCAGGGCCGGGTTGCCGGGATCGAACAGACCTTCGGTAAAGACCACCGGAAATTCCACCGCCATGGTAAAGCGTTGGAGATAGGTCTCTGTCGCGCTGGGCTCTGCCATGCTCCGCGCAGGGTCCCGCCAAATGTCAGGCTCCGGATCCATCCGGCCGCCGAGTTCCACGTCCTGTTTCATGCCACCCCATAGGTCTTATTATGCAAGACACTATGGCACGGTTTATGGGCGGCGGGCCACTGCTATCAAAGGCCCAAAACCAGCTTGGCCATGATGTTGCGTTGCACTTCGGAAGAGCCGGCGTAGATGGTCGCGGCGCGGAAGTTGAGATACTTCGGCAGTACCGGGACCGAAGCCGCGGGGCCGATTGGTTCCACATTGTTGCCGCGCACCCGGGCCTCGGGTTGATAGGGCGCGGCGTAATATTGCGTTGCCTCCACCGCCAGTTCAGAGATCCATTGATTGGTTTCCGAGCCCAGCACCTTCATGATCGAACTGGCGGGACCGGGCCGGCCGCGCTGGGCGATATCCGACATGATGCGGTGTTCCGTTGCCTGCACGGCCCGTTGGCGTACCTCGACCGCGGCCAGTTTGGCGGCAAAGGCAGCATCGTCGATTAGGCGGCCGCCATCCGTCCGCTCGGCCTCGGCGATGGCGCGCAACTTCTCCAGCCCGGCGGCAAGGGTGGTGGCATAGGCCGCCCCGCCGCGTTCGAATTCCAAAAGATACTTGGCCACTGTCCAGCCGTCATTTTCCGGCCCGACCCGGTTCTTGATGGGCACCCGGACATCGTCCAGAAAGACCTGATTGACCTCGTGATCGCCGGCCAGGGTGATAATCGGTTCGATCTTGATGCCCGGCGTATCCATATCGAACAGGATGAATGAAATACCTTCCTGCGGCTTGCCTTCCGTCGAGGTGCGGACCAGACAGAACATGCAGGTGGCGTATTGCGCCCCCGTGGTCCACAATTTGATGCCGTTCACCACATAATCATCGCCGTCGACAATCGCCCTGGTCTGCAGCGAGGCCAGGTCGGAGCCCGAGCCCGGCTCGGAATAGCCCTGACACCAGACATCCTGGCCGGAGCGGATACGGGGCAGATAATATTCTTTCTGTTCGTCGCTGCCGAACTTCATCACCACCGGACCGACCATGCGCAGACCCATGGAAAACAATCGTGGCGCACCGGCGCTCCCGGCTTCGGAATCGTAAATATAGCGTTGCATGGGGGTCCAATCGGTGCCGCCATATTCCGCCGGCCATGACGGCGCGATCCAGCCTTGTTCATACAGGGCCGCGTGCCAGCGGCGGCCGATCGCCATCTCCGCGAAGACGCCGGAGCTTAATTGCGTTGCCTCGCGCATATCGTCCGTCAACTTTTCATCAAAAAAAACCCGCACCTCGTCGCGAAAGGCCCCGTCCGCCGCCGTCATGCCCATTTCCATATTTGCAAACTCCCCTCGGTGCGGCTTGCGCCTACATGCCCAAAACCAGCTTGGCCATGATATTACGCTGAATCTCGTCGGAACCGCCAGCGATGGAACGGGCCCGTTGATCCAGATAGCGGCCAACCACGGCCAACTCGTCCACCCGGCCGACGGCCTCGACGTTGCTGCCCCATTGGCTGGCCTTTGGTTGATAGGGTGCGGCGTAGTTGCCGATGGCTTCCACGCCGCATTCGCTGATGGCTTGCAGCACGGCGGAGGCGCGGGTCTTTAGCAGCGACGATGCCGGGCCAATGCGGCCGCTCTTGGCCAGTTCCGCGATCACCCGCTGTTCGGTGAATTCCACCGCCCGGACATCCACCGCCAGGGCGGCCAGTCGTTGGCCGAGGCTGCCATCGGCGATCCCCCGCGCGTCCGCCAGGCGATGCAGGCTGGCCAACGCGCCGCGCAGGCGGGCGCCCCAGGCCCGGCCGCCGCGTTCGAACTCCAACAGATACTTGGCCACGGTCCAGCCGTCGTTCTCCTCGCCCACGCGGTTTTCCCGCGGCACCCGCACATCGTCGAAGAAAACCTGGTTGACCTCGTGGTTGCCGGCCATGGTGATGATCGGCTCGACCGTGACGCCGGGGCTGTCCATCGCCAGCAGCAGGAACGTGATGCCCTGTTGCGGTTTACGGGAGGTGGAGGTGCGGACCAGACAAAACATGCGATTGGCGTATTGTGCGTGGGTGGTCCAGATCTTGCTGCCGTTGATGATGTAGTCGTCGCCATCACTGATGGCCCGGCATTGCAGCGAGGCCAGATCGGAGCCCGAGCCCGGCTCGGAATAGCCCTGGCACCAGCTATCCCGGGCCGACAGAATGCGCGGCAGATAGCTGGCCTGTTGCAGGGCGCTGCCGTGTCCCATGATCGCCGGGCCCACCATATCCAGGCCCATGGGCGCCAGCATGGGGGCGTCGGCCAAATGGCATTCCGTGGCGAATATATGGCGCTGCATGGGGCTTCACCCCGCGCCGCCATGTTCGGCCGGCCAACTGGGCGCGGCCCAACCCTTGAGATAAAGGATTTTCTGCCAGGCCTGACTGGCCCCGTGGGGGCTGCAGATGCCCATGGTCCGCCGGCCCGCCTGGCGCAGCTCCGGCGTTAAATGGTCCGCCAGGAAATCCTGAACCTCGGCCCGAAACGCTTGATCATCGGCCTGTGCCTCAAGGTGCATTGCCGGTCCCTTCTACCATTTATCGACGCACCTCCCAGTCTACGCGCCCAGCCGCCGTACCGGTAGAAGCAAGAAAGGGCAAAATATAATAACCGCAGGCTTTGACTTGGACGGCAAGAAAGCGTGAAATGGCGGTAATCTGATATTAAAATTTTTGGCTTTATAATGGCCCCTCCCGAAAAAATGCGGGGCCCAATGCCAGGAAAGGAAACTAATCCATGACCGATCGCGGCAATTCACCTGCTAGCCGGGACATCGCCCATTATCTGCATCCCTATACAAACCTGGCGACCCATGAAAAAACCGGCCCGCAAATCATGACCAAGGGCCGCGGCGTCTATATCACGGACGAAAGCGGCAAGGAGTATATTGAAGGTCTGGCCGGCCTTTGGTGTGCCTCGTTTGGCTTTGAGGAAGAAGAACTGGTTAAAGCCGCCACGGAACAATTGCGCACCTTGCCTTACTATCACGGTTTTGCCGGCAAATCCGTGCATCCCGCCATTGATCTGGCGGAGAAACTGAAAGAGATCGCGCCGGTCGAATTTTCCAAGGTGTTCTTTGCCAATTCCGGCTCGGAAGCCAACGATTCGGCGGTTAAAATGGTCTGGTATTTCAACAATGCCCGCGGCCAGCCGAAAAAGAAGAAATTCATCTCGCGCCTGCGCGGCTATCACGGCGTAACCGTGGCCGCCGGCAGCCTGACCGGCCTGCCCTATGCCCAGGCTGATTTCGACCTGCCCCTGGATTTCGTGCGCCACACCATGGCGCCGGATTATTACCGTGGCGGGGAAGAGGGCGAATCGGAAGAAGAATTCGCCTCGCGCTGCGCCCAGGCCCTGGAAGACATGATTCTCGAAGAGGGACCGGAAACCGTGGCTGCCTTCATCGCCGAACCGGTGATGGGCGCGGGTGGCGTGATCCTGCCGCCAAAAACCTATTTCGAGAAAATTCAGGCGGTCCTGAAAAAATACGACGTCCTGATGATCGCCGACGAGGTGATTTGCGGCTTCGGGCGGACCGGCAACATGTGGGGCAGCGATACCTATGCCATTCAGCCCGACATTCTGACCTGCGCCAAGGCGCTGTCGTCGGCCTATTTACCGATCTCGGCGGTGATGATCAGCGAGGAGATTTACCAGGGCCTGCGCGGCAATTCGGAAAAGCTGGGCCTGTTTGGCCATGGCTACACCTATTCGGCCCATCCCGCCTGTGCGGCGGTGGCCATGCGGGTGCAGGAATTGATGGAGGAGCGGGACATAATCGGCCACATCCGCGCCGTGGCGCCGCAGTTCCAGAAAAGAATAGCGACCCTGGGTGCCCATGACATGGTGGGCAGCGCCCGCGGCGTGGGCCTGATCGGCGCCGTGGAAATCGTGGCCGATAAGGCGACCAAGCGTTCCTACGATCCCGCCGCCAAGGTTGGCGCCCTGATCCAAAATGCGGCCCAGGAACATGGCCTGATTACCCGCGCCATGCCGGGCGATATTCTGGGCTTCTGCCCGCCGCTGATCATTTCGTCCAGCGAGATCGACGAAATGTTCGACCGCTTCACCCGCGCCCTGGACGAGGCTGCCATGCAGTTAAAGCAGCAGGGCGCGACGGCGGCGCAATGAACCCGGCCAGACAGGCAAAATAGAACCCGCCGCACCGCCAGATACACTCGGCGCGGCGGGTTCAGGGGGCGTTCGAGACGCTTTACTTCTTTTTCGCGGCGCAAGGATTGCAGGGGCTGCAGGCCTTTTTCGCGGCACAGGGATTGCAGGCACTCTTGGGCGCGCAGGCCGCCAGGGCGCTGGGCAGCGTAGCGGTAGCGGTCATGGCGGCAATGGCCACGGAGCCTAGAATAATTTTCACTTTCGCGGTGGCGTTCGACATAGATTGGGCCTCCCAGTCAAATTAATTGTTATCGTGAACCTGCAATTTGGCCAGTTCCGGAAAGCAATGCCAATCAAATGCGATCACGAGAGCTTGAACGCGGACCGCACCCGCCAGGCCGCCGGGGCCATCGCGATTTTGCTGCGTCTTAAAGACTCATACCGCCGTCCACATGAATGGTCTGGCCGGTGATATACGCCGCCGACGGCGAGAGCAAAAATTCGATCAGAGCGGCGATTTCGTCAGGTTGACCCAGGCGGCCCAGGGGGATGCGGGCGCTGGCCCGTTGCCAATTCCCCGCATCCAGGGCGGCATGGGCACCAGCCTGTTTCTGGACATACCCGGGCGCGACGCAATTCACCGTCACCCCATATGGCGCCAAATCCACGGCCAGGGCGCGGACCAGGGCCTCCAACCCCGCCTTCGCCGCCGCGCTTGCCGGCATGGATACCCCATCGAGCTGAAAGCGATGGGCGACAAAGGACGAAACCGCAACCACCCGTCCCGCCGGTGCGGCCTGCAACAGGGGCATGGCGGCCCGGCAAAGGCGATGAAATGCGCCGGGCATGGCCGCCAGGCTGCGGGCCAGGCCGGCATCGTCCAGATCCGCGATTGGCGTTTTGTCGGCGAAACCCGCGTTGGCGACCAGTCCATCCAAATTACCATGCGCCGCCACGGCGGCGACCAACCCGTCCGCCACGGGCGCATCGGCCAGATCACCAAGCAGAACCTCGCCCCGGCCGCCCGCCGCCGCCACGGCTTCCGCCACCGCTTCCGCGCCGGCCCGGTTGGCGCGGGTATGAATGAACAGCCGGGTGCCCGGCCGCGCCAGGCGCCGGCACAGGGCGGCGCCGACGCCGCTGGCCGCGCCCGTGACCAGAATGTTGCGGTCTTGCGCCTCAAATTCCGTGTTCAAATTGGCATCCCCTGGCGGCGCGCGGTGATGGAGATCACTGATGTATTACAAAGATTTGTAGCGCACCCGGTTCCTTGGACACAAGTTTGTCTCACGCGGCGGGCCTGATTGAGATCGCGGCGTGCCACGCCTGACGAGCTTGAGCGGGGCTCAGGTAGCCGTTCTTTTCGACGATCCACTGGGCATTGTAGAGT
>JAKZRK010000250.1:0-26562 GCA_047518225.1 Alphaproteobacteria bacterium
GACCAGTGAATCACGCCTGAAAGCGAAACGCAATTTGCAAGGTTTTCACGCCATACGCGCCAGTTTCTTGCAAATAAACCAGCGCCTCAATCTACAAATATCACATCCAATCAATACGTTGAGAATACTTCACGACCGACCGAGTAGCCTGGTGGGCGACGAAATTTCTCCCTTGGGTCATTCCCAATGGTTAGCCGTCGACACGGCCACTTCCGCCATCAAGTAAAATTTCCCCTTCAAGGTGTCGGGCCATTACCATCGCAGAGTGCCAGTTGCCGACATACAGCCCAGCCAAAAGCACACATGGATTCCCCGGACCCCCGCCTCTACCAGGTGCTCGAAACCAGGCTCGACGGGCGTGATTTCGTCACAACGAATTCGTTCACCATAGCCGACATAGCGATCTTCCCCTGGTGCAGGCTTCACGGACGCCAAGAGCAAAGCCTCGACGATTTTCCGAACGTCAAGCGCTGGCTCGATGCCGTTGCCGCTAGGCCTGCGGTCGCCAAAGACATGAGAAAGCTCGAGGACAAGGCTGATCAGACAAAATGGACCGAGGAGAGCAGGTCAAATCTCTTCGGCGCGGAACAGTACCATCGGCGTAATGCGGAGCGATCATCGACGGCTGATTAGAAACGACATGTCCCTTCCGGGGCGGAACAGGTACGAACGATTTGTCCACCGCCATCCTGCCCCCTTATGCAGGGCGAGGTTGCCAGACTGACGCCTTGGGACATTGCCGATGGTTTCTAATCAGATTGGCTTGGCTCAATATTGGAGGCAGACCGGAAACCGCGGCTAGGGGCCAGCACCAACCCTGTGTGCCATAAGCGGCTATGTGTCACCGTATATGTCTTACCAACGAAACGTGCCAATTGCGGAAGCAAAGAACCGGCTGTCCTTTCATCGGAACGGCATCACTCCACATCGTGATAGTATGCCCGCAACACATCGAGCACTTCGGACCGGCTGTATTCCATGGGTATCTGCTCTCCGTTGGCGAACATCTCGCGCAGCCTGGTGCCCGAGATGTTTAGCCGGTCTTCTTCGCCGTGCGGACAGGTCCGGCCCGTCGCCATGCCGCCGCACTTGTAACAATGAAACGTAATATCGATCTTTAGCGGCTGGATTTCCATGCTGTCCTTGTCGATCTCATTGAAGATGTGATGGGCGTCGAGCGGTCCGTAGTAGTCGCCGAGCCCGGCGTGGTCGCGACCGACCACCAGATGGGAGCAGCCGAAATTCTGCCTGAAAACCGCATGCAACAAGGCTTCGCGCGGCCCGGCGTAGCGCATTTCGATAGGATATCCGGCCTGAACCACGGTGCCGGGCACGAAATAATTCGCGACCAGGGCGTCGATCGACGCGACCCTGACCGCCGCCGGGATGTCGCCCGGCTTGAGCGCGCCAAGGACCTGATGGATCAGCAGCCCGTCGCAGATCTCAACCGCAATCTTCGCCAGGTATTCATGGCTGCGATGCATGGGATTGCGTGTCTGGAAGGCGGCGACGGTGGTCCAGCCCTGATCCTGAAACAGCGCCCGGGTTTCGGCCGGGCGATAATAAAGACCGGGGTAGGTTTCGCCGTAATGGCCCTCGTTTAAAACAATCACCGGTCCAGCCAAGTTAACGGCGCCCTGCCGCATCACCTTCTCGACCCCTGCATGCGCGACATCCGTGGTGCGGTAAACATGGGAGCATTCGAAAGCCCTGTCGATTTGGTATTTTTCCGCGACTTCGAGGATCCCGAATATCATGCCGGCGCCATCGACCAGAGCCACTTCGTCACCGACAGTAATGCCGTCGGCAAGATCGCTCTCGCACGAAAGAGTTATCGGGATCGGCCAGAACAGGCCGGCGGCGGTCTTCATGTCCAGACAACAGCCGCGCCAGTCCGCCTCGCCCATGAACCCGGTGAGCGGCGTATAAGCCCCCATCGCCAACATCAGCAGATCCGAGACCTCGCGGCTCGACATCGGCACTTTGGGTAACCGCGCGGCACGCTCCAAAGCACCCGCAATCTCGGCCTCGGGCGCAAGCAACGGATTGAGCAAGCCGTTTCCGTGTGGCGGTGTGAGCATTGACATGCCGCTTCTCTCCGGTTGCCCTCGAATTGACAAGGTTACGAAGAATCCGTCCCGGTACCGACCAAGCGGGTCTCGCTGGCAAAGCCCCAACGGCCATCAAACCTGTGTACCTGGTAAACCGGCCGTCCAGCCATCGTTGGTGCATAATGACCATAGCGCCGGTCAACGGCGACGGAGGGAACGGTGCTGGCGGCAACGCCGCCCACTGTCGCCGTCCATGGGCGGTGCATGTGGCCAGTGAAGATGCGGACCACCTGGGAGTAACGCGAGACAACCGCCGCCAGATCGGCCGCCGCTTGGCGGCGCCGGTAGGCGAACGGGTCGGGAGCAGCCGGCACGTCGAAAGGCGGGTGGTGCAGGAACAGCGCCGTCGGTTTGCCTGGCGCTTCGGCCAGAGTGGCATCGAGCGCCGCCAGGCGGGCCCCGCAAAAATCTCCCTTGGCACTGCCGTCGTCGGCCAGGGAGTCCACCGCGACCAGCCTTACGGAATGCGCCTCGACGGCATAGTGTACGAAAATGCAATTGGGCGGCATGTACCCCTCGCTCTCAAAGGCCCGCGCCATTCCCGCGCGGCCATCACGGTTGCCGGGCGTGACGTAGAGGGGCGCCTCCAGCGCGTCCAGGAGCGATCGGGCGTGGGCAAATTCCGCCGCCTGACCGTGCTGGGTCATATCGCCGGTATGGATGACGGCGTCGGGCCTGGGGTCGAGGCTGTTAATGTCCGCGATGCAGGCGCGAAGGTTCTCTGTCCGCGCGCCGTACGCCGGGTCCGCCGCATTGGCGGCCACGAGATTGGTATCGGCGATCTGGGCAATGATCATGATCCTTTTGGCCACCTTTCCGCTCGCTCGTCCGCGTCCGACCCGACGGATCCCATTCAGTCGATAATATGATACACCGGGGCCTTCTCCATTGCCCACTTTCCGGAATCCTGATCGTATTGGGACAATGTGAAACAATGCCAATCGGCATCATCCAGCTTTGGATGATCGGCCCGATAGTAATACCCCGGCCATCGCGTTTCCTCCCTGAACATCGTGTGCTGGGTGACGCACTCCGAAGCCAGGACCCGGTGCTGAAGCTCCCACGACCGCTGCAACTGGTGCAGGTCTTCGGCCCCAAGATGGTCGAGGTCTTCCGTCAACATGCTCAGCAACTCCAGCCCGCGCGTAAGCAAAGGTTTATTCGTCGTGTAGTGGGAGCTGATACCACCGACGTATTCGTCCATGATCTGCTCCAGACGCTGAAGACCATGCATAGGCAACAAATAGCTTGGCGAAACGGTTCCCGCGACTATCTCGGCCCGGCCAAGCCGGTAGGTCTCCAACGGTTGGAAGATTACTTTCTTGAGATCTTCGTACTCCGCCTCGCTAACCTGTGGCGGCTCACTACGCATATCGTTCACGTATTTGACCGCCGCCTTGCCGGCGATCCGGCCTTCCGTGAAGGATCCCGACGAGAACTTGTGGGCGGTGCCGCCAATGGTGTCGCCACCGCCGAAAAGTCCGTCGACGGTCATCATCCGGTTATATCCCCACTGGTATTCCGAGGGAGCGTAGTCCGCCGGACCACTCGCCCATGCGCCCGAGCACGTGGCATGGGAGCCCATGACGTATGGTTCGGACGTGGTCAGTTCGGGATTGGTATGTTTGGGATCGATGTTCTGCGAGGCCCAGACCACCGCCTGCCCGATCGTCATGCCGAGAAAGTTCTCCCAGCCAACTTGCTCCTTATGCGGATCCTGGAAGGCCTCCTTGGTGACCATGCGGATGGGGCCACGGCCGGCCTTGACCTCTTGCAGAAATGCGTGGTTCCGCAGGCAGGTCGGCACCGGGTGGCGATCAATGTAATCCCCGACCAATTCTTTGGTGTGTTCGTACCATGTGGGCTCGTAGTTATCTCCATAGGCGTTCTCGGTATAGGTCTTGAGATGCAGGAAGTAGGCTCCGACCGGGCCATAGCCGTCCTTAAACCGGGTCAGGACGATGCGGTTCTCCATCTGCGTCATCTTGGCGCCGACAAGGATCGGTAACGCATAGGCGGAGGCGCTGCTCCATGGTGCGTACCAGGTCCGTCCCATGCCTTCACCTGTTGCGCGGGGCTTGAAGATGTGCGATGCGCCGCCGGCGGTCACGATAACGGCCTTCGCGCGGAAGACGTAGAAATCCCCAGTGCGGACATTGAAACCGACGGCGCCTGCGACCCGATTGGGGTTCGTCTTATCCTTAAGCAGGTGGGTCACCATGATCCGGTTGTAGATTTCGGTGGCTGCCTTGCGCGCGGCCTCGGCGACAATCGGCTTGTAGCTTTCGCCGTGAATCATGATCTGCCATTGGCCTTCGCGCAGATACCGCCCGGTTTCGGGGTCCTTCATGATGGGCAGGCCCCACTCCTCGAACTTGTGCACCGTGGAGTCGACGTGGCGGGCAATGTCGTACCCCAGATCCTCCCGCACCAGCCCCATGAGATCATTCCGGGCGTAGCGGACATGGTCCTCGGGCTGGTTCTCGTCCCATTGCATGCCCATATAGCAATTGATTGCATACAGGCCTTGAGCGACAGCGCCGCTGCGTTCGATGTTCGCCTTTTCGACGCAGACAACCTTTAGCTCGCGCCCCCAAAACCTGGATTCGTAGGTGGCCCCACAGCCGGCCATGCCGCCGCCGATGACGAGGATATCTGAATCCACCAAAACCGTTTTACGGCCTGTGAACAAACTCATCATACCAACCCTAGTTTGAGTCTATCCGGCGTCAAGGCGGGCAGTTTATCTATGTTGAGTGCTTCCGGTTCGTGGGCGAGTTCCTGATTACTCAAGGCATCCTGGGCCGGCGCCTCGTAATCAGACGGTGCTTTGATCGATCCCCATGGCGTGGTCCGAATCGGGGAGACGAAATTCTTTTCTCGTCCGTCCCGGAAAACGATCTTCCAGGAAATGGTCGCCTTGTCCTCTTCCCGGAGCACGCGAACACTGTGGCCCAGGGGAGCGAAATCGGCATAACCGCGGCAGTCTATGGCATTTTGCGGACACGCCTTCACACAGGAATAGCATTCCCAGCACATGTTCGGTTCAATATTATAGGCGCGGCGATTGGTGGGATCGATGTGCATGATGTCCGAGGGGCAGATATCGACGCAATGTCCGCAGCCGTCGCAACGAGTCATATAGACAAATGTCGGCATGATGGTCCGTTCTCTCCTGAATAGAGGGCCAATGATTTGTAGATCAATAATTTCGGGGCTGTCTGCGGGCGCTGCCAAAAGTTGCCGGTTTGTCGGCCGGGGCCGGCAGGTTGCTTCTCCAGCCGTTGGCGTTTTCCACCCGTTTCTGAAAGGCCGCCGCGGGCTTGAAAAACATATGCGAGAACTTGGACCACGAAACGGATCCGAATAGCACCGTCGTGGCGATTAGGTACAAGCCGAGGAAAATATTTGTCCATGAGTTGCCCATCGCCTGCAAATACGCCCATACCAGGGCGAGTGTCACGCTGGCGAGAAGCGAGAGGATGAACAAATCGGCAGGTATGACGCGGAACGGTGAATTGCCCTCGGCGACGACGTCGACCCGAATGAAAAACCAGAACCAGTAACCGCCAAGGCAAACCAACAGGCCCCCGATGGTCCACAATTGTGGTAATATGGCGGGCGTGGGCGTGGCGACAGACGGGTACCAGAACACCATGATGACGGTCGTTATCACGTAAGTGAGGAAGCCGTACATTGTCAAAACGTGAGCAATTCGACGCCGCGCGTCGCAGAACTCACCGGATGTCAGGCCCTCCACGACAGCGGTTTGGACCGCCAGCGAGACCATTTCCCCACCACTGACTTGCCGCGTTCCTTTTTCTTTCGCAGTCCGCCAATTGTCGAAAAAGTACTTGGCGCTCTTCTTGTGAATGATGTCGTACAGCGTGCCACCGGCAACCAAAATAATCATGGCGACGATGTACGTCTGCATGACGGCGGCAGGTATGGACGCTGACAGTTCGGCGAAGGGATTGCTGGTGAGCATTAACTTACCTCAAAGTTGGACCGTTATTTTCAAGGCTGGGACTGAAGGCGCGGCTGCAGCGAATAACACCATTCTGGCCAACCGCATGCGGCGGCCAAATGTTGGCCGCGCCACGAGCGGGAAAGTGCACATCAAATTTATTTTCGGAATTACGTAAGTCGGCATCGCGCCTGTCACAACCCCCCATTTAGCGCCGCGCGCAAAGCCCGACTCGATCTGCTGATTTCCAAGGTGTCAAGTTTATGGCAGACTAGCAATATGTAAAATTGGCAATCTGTCGCCCGTCCCGGTTTTGGGAAGCGGCGCGACCCGTTGTTCCGAGATGCCGGAAACGCTCTAATAGTGATAGTCGGCTGGAGGCGAGACGTTCTCCGGCGGCGGAGCGAGTTCGCGCCGGATCGCACGCGGATGGAACGGCAGCTTGTGCTCGCGCATGAATGCCCCGACGTCCTCCCTGGTCCATCGGATTAGCGGATCGATGCGTATCAGCCGGCCCTCCACGTCGACCCTATGGGTGACGTTCGACGAGAGCGGTTGGTGGTAGACGGCCGATATCCAACAATCGTAGGACGCCAGAGTCTGATTGAGGTGGACGATCTCGACGCTTCTGCTCGGCAAGTCCCGGTGCTCGGCCCACATGCGCTCGCAATGGTCGTGGTCGCCGGGCCGAATCTTGGCCTCGCCACCCTTGGACTGGCTCACGTTTTTCAGGCCCAACAGCTCGATAATGCGCTCGCGATAAGCGACGCTCTCCGGAAACTGAAACCCGGGGACGCAAAATACGACTGGTGTATCTGCATTGATGTCGGCAACCATTTTCAAAACCGCCACGCTCGGCGCCTTGAGAGATGCCGTCACGAGTGTTTTTCCGGCGAACTTTTTGTCGATCAGAAACCGCAGCAGATCCGGTGTGGAAAGTTCGGGGCTTACAGATCGAACTTCTTGAAAAATTGAAATTGGCACAAGACTTCATCCCCCTATGAGACGGACCTGAAATCCAAGGCTGTGCGCCAAATATATAAGTTGTGCTTGTATGATACCAGCTAATTCAATGGCAGCGCCAATAGAGTATGCCACCTTGTGGGTGATGTTTCACGAGCGCCGCAACAGTACCTGCAACAGCTAAAATTACGAATGTTGATGGGTGGTTGTTCGGTTTCGGAAGTCGGGACTTGAACCAAGCGGTAGCTAGCCCTCTTAAGCGGTTCGACTAAAGATTCAGCTATTTTGGCCTATTTTGCGGTGTCTGAATGGCAGTTTTCCGCTGTTCTGTCGCCTCACTTTTCCCAATATCGTCTGTAGTGCCGACCTACCCCATTGACGCGCCCGGTTCATGGCGGGAGTTTTGGGCTATGATTTTACGCTGCAAGACCCGACAGAAGGACGGCAAGGACCATCGATACTGGAGCCCCGTCACCAACTTTTGGGCATAGCTCGGTCGCCGCCGGTTACGGTCATTGTCTAACTTCGCGATCACTCGTAGATTCACCCCATAGGCACTGATAGACTTTGGCCACACGGGCACTGCCGGGCCCACGGCGGTACGAGAGATGATCGTTGAATTTTTTATCATTGAGTTTTAATGGGAGAAAATGCATGCGAGACCTTACCGAAGAAAATGTCACTAAAGCCGTTCTCGACAAGATTGACGTAAAGGACAATCCCCGCCTGAAACAAATTCTTGAAAGCGCCATCACCCATGTGCATGCTTTCGCCCGCGAGGTCGAACTGACCCCCGACGAATTGTTCGAGGCGGCCCGGTTTTTTACCGAAGTGGGCAAGATCTCCGATGACAAACGCCATGAATTCCTGCTGCTGTCGGACACCCTGGGCCTTACCATTCTGGTCGATACAATGTTGTCCCGAAAGTCGCGCCAGGCGACCGAAAGCAGCGTACTGGGACCCTTCTATCGGGCTGATGCGCCGGAGGTGGCGAACGGTGAGCTGATCGACCGTGGTGATACGGGCGGCGATCCCACTTTGGTCCATGGCACGATCAAGGATCTGGACGGGACCCCGATCAGGGGCGCGCTTCTCGATATCTGGCAGGCGACCCAACAGGGCCTGTACGAGAACATTGATGATGGGCAACCCGACATGAACCTGCGCGGCCGCCTGCGCACAGACGATAACGGCGAATATCATTTCCGCACGGTGCTGCCGTCGAGCTACCCGATCCCTGACGATGGTCCCGCCGGGCAGCTCCTGCATTTATGCAACCGCCATAATATGCGGCCCGGCCACATCCATTTCATCGTCTCGGCGGAGGGCTTCGAGCCGGTGACGACGGAAATCTTCATCGAAGGTGACGAATATCTGGATTCGGATGCCGTCTTTGGCGTCAAGGAGTCACTCGTGGCGGAGTTCGTGAAAATGGAGGCGCCCGATGATGCCGCCAAATGGGGTCTGCCCGTCCCGTTCCATGCCATGCGGTACGACTTCGTGCTGGCCCCGGGGCAGGGCCGGGCACGGCCCGGATTTTCGGCGGGCGGCAGCGCGGGTGTTGCATGATCGCCGCGGTTAGGAGACAGCCATGGGTATAAAAGTCGTGGGCCTGTTGCATGCGGGCATGCGTATTCCGCCCGGAGACGACGATGTCACCGGCGCGCGCGCTTTCTACGGCGATCTATTGGGCCTGGAGATTGACGAGGAGCGCGGGCATATTCCCGGAATACCGGGTTTCTGGGTCAATATCCGCGCCGGCGACCGCGGCCAGCAGGTCCACATCTTCGGCGCAGACGGCCAATCACCCAGGGCGCGCTCCGAGAGGGAGGACCCTACCCGTCCCCATATTGCCTTCGCGGTGGAGAACCTTGACGAGGCGAAGGCGGAATTGAGTGAAAGGGGCATCGAATATTGGGTCTTTGAGAGCCTGGTCGGGACCGCCTCTCTGCAGGTCTTTTTCGAAGACGGCTTCGGCAACATGATTGAGTTTCAGCAGGCGCCGGACTGATTTTACGACAATAGCCCGGAACCGCTCCGGGGCACTTGCCGCGAATTCACTTGCCGGGCTGCTGGGATCGGTACCAGTCGCAGATCTGTTCGCCTGTCCACATGAGCACCCCGGGCTTTTCGCGAATATAAGCCAGCAGGCTTTCCAGATAGCCGATGCGATGGGGCACACCGGTGATGTAGGGATGCAGGCTGACCGCCATGATCCGGGTAATCTCGGCGCTCTCTTCGTACAAGCGGTCGAACTGGGCCATTGAACGGGCCAGAATTTCTCGCCCCTGGTGGTGCTGCACCGTGATCATGGTGATGTCGTTGGTCTCCACCGTATAGGGGATGGAGAGCACTGGACGATGCGCGGTGGCGATCTCCACCGGCTGGTCGTCGAGCACCCAGTCGGCGACATATTCGATGCCGGCGGCCGCCAGATGATCGATGGTATCGAAGGTCTCGCCCAGACCGGGGCTTTCCCAGCCACGCGGCGCCCGGCCGGTAAAGCCGCGGATCGCCTCAATGGTTTCGGCGATGACCGCCGCCTCGTCATCGACGTGGTGCATGGGCCCCTGGACAAAGCCGTGGCCCATGAACTCCCAGCCCGCCTCGAGAGCGGCCGTCGCGACGCGGGGATAGCTGGCGCACACCGAGCCGTTGATCGCCAGGGTCACGGCGGCGTCATATTTCTTGAGGCAGTCAAGCAAACGCCAGAACCCCACCCGCATGCCGTATTCATGCCAGGCCCAGTTCGGCAGGTCGGGCATGAGCGGCTGCCCCATGGGCGGGGTCAGAACCGTGCGCGGCATGGTCCGCTCAATCCCCCATTCCTCGACATTGACGATGATCCAAACAACCATGCGGGCGCTGTCGGGCAGAACCAACGGTGGCCGGTCAACAATGGCGGAATAGGGCACGCGGTCCTTGGGAAAGGTCATATGATCCTCCTCTCATCCGCAAACCGGCGTCAGATCAAACGCCCAGATAGTACTGCTTGATCAGTTCGTTGTTTTTGAGTTCTTCGGCATCGCGGCCCTCAAAGGCAATCTCGCCGTGGACGATGATATAGCCCCGGTCGGCGATCTTGATGGCCTGGTTGAAATTCTGTTCGGCCATCAGAATAGTCAAATTTCGCTGCACTTTGAATTCCTGGATTTTCTCGATCATGCGTTTGACCAATATCGGGGCAAGGCCGACGGAGGGTTCGTCGATCAACAAGATACTCGGCGCCGACATCAACGCACGGGAGAACGCGATCATCTGTTGTTCACCGCCGCTCATGTTGCCGGCGATCTGCTTGAAGCGCTCGCGCAAAATGGGAAACGCCTCGAAACAGAAATCCAGGTTTTCCGCGATTTCCGCCCTGGCGTCTTTGCGATAGGCGCCGAGCATCAGGTTTTCCTCGATGGTAAGTGCCGGGAACAGGCGGCGGCCTTCGGGCACCAGGGCAATGCCCAGGCCGACGATCTCCTCTGGCGTCTTGCCAACCAGATCGATGCGCCGGCCGTCACGCTCCAGGACGATGGTTCCCGCACTGGGGCGCAGGATACCCATGATGGCGTTGATCAAGGTGCTTTTGCCGTTGCCGTTGGAGCCCAGAAGTACCACCGTTTCGCCGGGCTCGACGTTCATGGAGACGCCGCGCAGGACCTGAACCGGTCCGTATCCGGCGACCAAATTATCGATGACAATCCTATTCTCCAAGGTAGACCCTTTCGACGTCCGGATTGCGCACGATATCGTCAGGGGGGCCTTCGGCAATCTTGCGGCCGGCATCGAGAACCACGATCCGCTCGGAATACCGCATGACGGCCCGCATGATATGTTCGATCATGATCACCGCGACGCCCCCCTCGTTAAGGGCAAACAGGATTTCCAGGATCTCGTCGACTTCTCCGCTCGACAGGCCCGCCATGGTTTCGTCCGATATCAACACGCTGGGCTTTGCCGCCAAGGCCCGGGCCAGTTCCAGCTTGCGCATATCGATTTGGGTCAGGTCGCTGCAGTTCGTGTGCGCCAAGTCCGCCAGGCCCATGCGTTCAAGAATTTCCAAGGCCAATTCGCCGACGCGGCCATGTTCGATGCGCTGCCACGCAGCGTACTCAAGGGGAATATGAAGGTTCTCGATGACCGTCATGGAGCGGAATGGCTTTGGTATCTGAAAGCTGCGGGCGATACCCAGGCGGGCGCGTCGATGCGCCGGCAGGGCGGTAATATCCCGGCCTTCGAAAACGATCTCGCCCTCGTCGATAAAAAGCGCGCCGGAGATGCAGTTGATCATGGTCGTCTTGCCGGAACCGTTGGGGCCGATAAGACCCAGCCTTTCGCCCGGTTTCAGATGAATGTCGACTCCGTCCAGGGCGACGAAGCCACCGAAGCGCTTTGTCAGATTGCGGACATCAAGCAGAGGCGCGGCCATCAGCCCTTCCTACTTCGACGGAAATCTTGCACTAGGCCGGCAATGCCACCGGGCGCCAGGGTAATGAAACCGATCAGGACGACGCCAACGATCAGCAGATTGAGTTCGGAGGAAATCGTCACGGTGGTAATTTCCTGGGTCAGTCCGAGGACCAGGGCGCCGATCACCGGTCCGTACCAAAACTTGGTACCGCCGATCAGGGGCATGGCGATGGCGTTGACGGCGATAAACAACGAGAACGCCGAGATCGGATCGACAAAGGTGACAAAGAAGGGATAGGGCGCGCCAGCCATGCCCATGAAGACGCCCATGGCCGTGGCGGAAATCAATTTTAAGCGCAGGGTCGGCACCCCCATGCATTCGGCCGCCAACTCGTCATCGCGGATCGCCGTCAGCCCCTGACCGATCCGCGACGTGCTCAAATAACGCGCCAAGGCGACGGCGGCGATGGCGATCATCAGCATCACCATGAACAGCAATTCAACATGAGAGGCAAAGAATAACTTGTCGACTTGTGTCAGGACGTAGGCGCCAGCGGCGCCGCCGACGTACTCCCAGTTATTGACGAAGGTCTCGAAAACAATCGCCATGGCCAGGGTTGATATAGCGAAATATATGCCCTTCAGGCGCAAAGTCAGATAGCCCGTGGCCAAGCCAATCAGACCGCAGACCAGGCCGCCGGCCAGGATCAGTATGGGTAGTGGCAATTCAAACGCCTGATTGAGGGCTATGGAGGTATAGGCGCCGACGGCAAAAAATCCCGCCGAGCCAAAGTTCACGTAGCCAGTGAAGCCGCCGAGTATATTCCAGGCGGTGGCCATGATCATGCCCTGGAGGATGACATAGCCCGAAAAGAAATAGAACTCGTTGTCGACGGTTCCGGTGAACAGCAGTCCGGCTAGGAATACCGTGGCCGCAATGATCCAAAATCTACCCATGACCTAACTCTAGGCCCGGCCGAACATGCCCTGGGGACGCAGGGCCAGGGTGACGAAGAGGAGGCCGAAGGAAACGGCAGGCGCCCACGAAGGTCCGTAAAAGGTCGCCACGAAGCTTTCGACGACTCCGATCAACAAGGCCGCGATCAAGGTTCCGCCGACGCTTCCCATGCCGCCCAAGACCACGATGGCGAAAACCCGGCCAATATAAAGCCGTCCCACGGATGGCTCGACTGGCCCGATAATGATCAGCAACGATCCCGCCATGGCTGCCGTGGCAATGGCGATACCCATGGCGTATTGCTTGATCCGGACGGGATCGGCGCCCATCAGCTGCAGGGCCAGGCGGTCCTGGGACACCGCCTTGATGGCCCGGCCCACGAACGTCTTGGAGAGGAAAAGGTAAACAGCCAAGGTCATGGTTGTCGCGACCACGAACGGCACGGTCATGCGCAGGGGAAAATCGACAAAACCAAGATGCCATGTCTGGCCGATGTAGGGCGCGCTGACCAGCCGGTAATCGACCCCGTAAACCAGGATCAGCAGAACCTCGACCGTGAACATCAGGCCAAAAAAGAAGGCAAGGCCGTTTAGCGGTTCCTGCCCGGCTCTCTCGAAGCTGACGTAATAGAATCGGTAGAGGAACATACCGAGCAGGAAAAACACCGGCGCCGTCATCAACCCAGCCAGAACAGGGTCAAAGCCGAGATGCAGATTGATGATGTAGGTCACGTAAGAACCGAAGATAACGAACGTCGGATGGGCGATATTGACGATTTCCAAATAGCCGAAAGTGATCGACAGGCCCAGCGCGACGGCCGCGTAGAAACCGCCAATCAGGAGACCCGAGACGATGGCGTTCATCAACAACTCGCCAGTGAACACGGAGATCAGGCCCCTGATTGAACGGTCGTATCAGTATCGTTACTTGTACGGATAAACGATATCGCCCGATTTCACGCTCTTCGGATAAAGCACTATACGCTTGCCGGCATGATTGAACTGCTCCATGTTATTCGGTGCAACATCGCGGAACTGAACCTGCAATGTCCGCGTTTTCGCCCATTCGCCGTTCTCGGCGAAACTGACAGGTCCAACCACTGTCTTGAATGTGTTCGCGTGGATATGCGCGGCGATGGCTTTCTGGTCGAGACTACCAACCGCGGTTACCGCCTGGCCGAGGATCTGTAGGTATGCATAAGCATAGGGCGGCAGATAATGTCCTAACGGATCAACCTTTTTACCCTTGGCCGCAGCCTGATACTTTGTCAGGAATGCTTCCACGCCTTCAAATTTCAGGGTCGGCTCAGGCACCCAGAAATCATAGTTGACGATGTTGTTCAGCATGGGGCCAAGGTTCTTTTGGATCGACGCGAATTGCAGGCCGACCATGCCGCCGCCAAACATTTTGGCCTTCAGGCCGAGTTCGTTCGCCGCCTTGACCAGGCCAACCGAGCCATGGGGATAGGATCCAATGTAAATGAGTTCGGCACCCGAAGCCTTGATGGCCCGGATCACCGGCGTCAAATCGGAGGAGCCAAACGGGAACGTCTTGTCGTAAACGATTTTCAGACCGGATTTCTTGGCATTGATGCGAGCGCCCGATACGGCGTTTCGGGCAAACTCCGCATCCTCGGCCAACAGCGCGATACTTTTCGGCGCCGGGCTCTGTGCCATGGCCAGCTCGAAGAAGCCCCGCGACCAATCTACCTTGGGCACCGGCCCGGCAGGCATGATCTGGAAATAGCGGTCGTATTTGAAACGGTCGTTTACCGCCAGTCCGAACAGCGCCATGAAAACCAGCCCCTTGCGCATGACGATTGGCATGGCCGGTGAGATCTCATTTGTGCCATAACTGGAGACAACCAAATCGACCTTGTCGATATTCAGCAGCTTGGTGTAAATGCCCGGCACCTTGGAGGGCGACGTGGCGTCGTCGTAGTAAACGAATTCGATCTGCCGGCCGAGCAATCCGCCCTGCTTGTTGACATCCTCGCGCCAGATTTCCATGGCGATCAAGGCCGCCTTGCCAGCACCAGCCAGGGCCCCGGTGAGTGCCATGCTAAAACCGATTTTGATGGGTTCCGCCGCCCGCGCCGTCGTCGGCATCAAAGTTTGAGTAAGGAAAAGGGCCGCAGCCACCATCCCACCCAGCGCCAGCATCCGGCGCTTGATCACAATATTCCTAAACATTGCCTGCCTCCCCTGATCGATAAAGTTTTTGATTTTGGATTTTTATTGACTGCTACAGAACGCCCTTCTTCACATTTGAGTGATACCAGTCCTACCACAACACCGATTAGCGGAAAAGAGCGGAGTATGGCGTGCCGCTTGCGCTGGTGGTAATCGCGGCTACAATATTCCATGAAACTAGTGGCGCCAACGGTGGGATTTGTGGACTATCGTGCCATCTGGCCCATGGCGGCATGAGGGGGATATTCCGTGAAGCCCGCAGCGTTCAATTATGTTCGGCCTGCATCCATGGACGCGGCATTGGCGCTCCTTGGCGAACATACCGACGCCGTCGTCCTCGCCGGCGGCCAGAGCTTGCTGCCCATGCTCAACATGCGATTGTTGGCTCCCAGCCATGTCGTCGATATCACCGCCCTGCCGGAACTGACAGAGGTTTCCGTACAAGATGGCCGGTTGCGCATGGGCGCATTGCTGCGCCACTGCGAACTTGCCAGCTCTCAATTGATCGCAGAGGCCGCGCCGCTGTTGCGAGAGGCGGCGCATCATATTGGCCACCCAGCGATCCGCAACCGGGGTACCATCGGCGGCAGCCTGGCCTTGGCCGATCCCGCCGCCGAACTCCCCGCCTGCCTGCTGGCCCTGGGTGGCCGGGTTGAGATTGTGGGCGTTGATGGCAAACGAGAGGTCGAGGCGGCTGATTTCTTTACCGGTACATTTGAAACCGCGTTGCGCCCGGGCGAGATTCTTCGGGCCGTTGAAGTTCCCGTAATTGACCCAGGCTATCGTTCCGATTTCAGCAAACTGGCGCGGCGCCACGGGGATTACGCCTTGGCGGGTTTGGCTGCGCACGGACGTATTGACGACGGCCGTGTCCGCGATCTGCGCCTGGCCTTTTTCGGCGCCAGTGACAAGCCGGTCCTGGCGTCAACCGCCGCACGAAAACTTGAAGGCGCGGTTCTAACCGAGGCAAATATCGAAGCGGCGGCGGCGACCTTGGGCGACGATTTTGAAGCGATTGGTCAGCCAGGCTGCGGCGCGCAAACCAAACTGCACCATTGCGGCGTCCTGGCCCGGCGCGCGCTCTCCCGATTGGCGGCGTGAGGCAAAATGGAGATCACTTCATGGAACCGATGATCGACCTTTCGATTACCGTCAACGGCGGGCTGGTATCCGCCCGCGTGCCGGCGCGTCAAACCCTGGTCGACTTCCTGCGCTATGAATTGGAGTTGACGGGAAGCCACGTCGGCTGCGAGCACGGCTCCTGCGGCGCCTGCACGGTGCGCCTGGACGGCGATATCGTGCGCGGGTGTTTGGTTCTGGCGGCGCAAGCCGAGGGCGCCCAGGTGGAGACCATAGAAGGCGTATCCGATAGCGGCGAATTAGCCGACCTGCAGGCCATCTTTCATGAACGCAATGCCTTGCAATGCGGCTATTGCACCCCTGGCATGCTGCTCACCGCGCAGGCCTTGCTGGCCGGCAACCCTGCGCCCAGCCGGGAGGAAATCCGCGCCTACCTTTCCGGCAATTATTGCCGCTGCACGGGCTATCAGGCCATCGTCGATGCCGTGGAAAGCGTCGCGGCCAGCCGTCGTGGGGAGATCGCGTCATGAGCGAAGTCAAGCTGCACGCCATCCTCGACCGGCCGAACAGTTACATCGGGCGCAGTGTTCCCCGGCCCAATGTGCGGCGTCTGCTGCAAGGGCGGGGTACCTTCGTCGATGACATTCGCTTGCCGCGCATGGTGCACGTGGCTTATGTCCGATCGCCCTACGCACATGCCCGCATAGATGGGATCGATACGGCCGCGGCAAAGGCCAGCCCCGGCGTCGTTGCTGTCTTCACCGGTGCCGAGCTGGCCGAATACTGCACGCCCTGGGTTGGCGTGCTCAGCCATTTGGCGGGCTTGAAATCACAACCCCAGCACGCCATCGCTATCAAAAAAGCGTGCTGGCAGGGAGAGGCCGTCGCCGCCGTGGTCGCACAATCGCGGGCCCAGGCCGAAGACGGCGTCGAGGCCGTCCAGGTGCAATGGAACGAACTGCCGGCGGTCGTCGATGCAGAACGAGCCCTGGACAATCAAACCCCCGTCATTCACCAGGATCTGGGGGACAATCTGGCCTGGGAGCGCGCCTTCGAGGCGGGCGACGTGGACGCCGCTTTTGCCGCCGGCACGGTGGTTGACGAAGAGTTCTCCTTTGGCCGCCACACCGGCGTCACCGTGGAACCGCGCGCCATCCTAGCCAGTTACGAACCGGCGGAGGGGCGCCTCACGGTGCATCATTCCTGCCAGGCACCGCACATGATGCAGAACATCTTTGCCACCCATCTGGGTCTGGAAGAGCACGATGTCCGTGTCATCTGCGGCGACGTGGGCGGTTCTTACGGCATCAAGGTGCATACCTACGCCGATGAGATGGCGACGGCCGCCCTGAGCGTCATGCTGGCCCGGCCGGTCAAATTCATCGCCGACCGTCTGGAATCCTTTCTCACCGACATTCACGCACGGGACCATCGTATCAGGGGGCGCATGGCCATCGCCGATGACGGCGAAATTCTCGGCATGGAGATCGACGATCTGACCGGCATCGGCCCTTATTCGGTCTATCCCCGGACCTCCGGAATAGAGGCCAACCAGATCGTCAACCTGACCGGCGCCCAGTATACCTGTGGCAACTACCGGGCGAAGACCACGGTGGTTTTCCAAAACAAGGTGCCCATGTGCCAGTACCGGGCCGTTGGCCACCCCATTGCCACCGCCGTGACCGAAGGTCTGGTCGATGCGGCCGCCGCCGCCATTGGCATGGACCCGGTCAAAGTCCGCCGGCGCAATCTGATCGCTGACGATGCCTATCCCTGCACGGCGGCGACCGGCCTCAGTTTCGAAGGGCTGTCCCACCATCGCGCCTTGGACCGGTTGCTGGAATTAATGGATTACGATGCATTGCGGGCCGAGCAGAAAAGCCATCGCGCCATGGGCGTCCATCGGGGCATTGGCATTGCCACCTTCATCGAACTGACCAATCCAAGCGCCATGTTCTACGGCGTTGGCGGTGCGCGGATTTCCGCTCAGGACGGCTGCACCCTGCGTCTCGATGCCAAGGGCAATGTCATTTGCACCACGGGCGTCACGGAGCAGGGTCAGGGCGCGGAGGCGGTCATGGCGCAGGTTACGGCTACCGCCGTGGGCGTGGCAATGGACAAGGTGCGGGTCATTACCGGTGACACCGATGTGGTCCCCTACGGCGGCGGCACATGGGCTTCGCGGGCCGCGGGCATCGGTGGCGAGGCGGCGGTGCAGGCGGGCAAGGCGCTGCGCGAAAACATTCTCAAGGTGGCGGGCGTCATCCTGCAGGCCGAGCCGAAGACATTGGACATCCGGGCCGGCCGGGTGGTCGATATGGCGGATGGCAACGATCGCATGGGCCTGGACGAAGTCGGGCGCATCGCTTACTACCGGGCCGACACCCTGCCCAAGGATTTTCAGAGCGAGCTGGTGGCGACCCGTCACTATGTGCCCAAACAATACCCTTTCGCTTTCACCAATGGCGTTCAGGCCTCCTGGCTGGAAGTTGACGTCGAAACAGGGTTTGTCACCCTGCTTAAACACTGGGCGGTGGAGGATTGCGGCACCGTTATTAATCCGCAACTGGTCGATGAACAGATCCGCGGCGGTGTGGTGCAGGGCATCGGCGGGGCCCTGTTCGAACATTGCCTGTATGACAACCAGGGGCAGCTCCTCAACGGCTCCATGATGGATTACCTGACCCCCATGGCGGCCGAGATGCCGGATATCGAAATCGCCCACATCGAAACACCGACCGGCGATTCAGAGCTTGGCGCCAAGGGCGCGGGCGAGGCCGGTACCGCCGGCGCGCCGGCCGCCGTCCTCAATGCCATTAACGATGCCCTGAGGCCGCTGGGCGCCCGCGTGAACACCCATCCCGCCACGCCGGAGTGTATCCTTGCCGCGCTCGGTACGATAACCGCTCCCTGAATTTCTATTTGCCGATGGCGGCATTGACCTTGGGCATGACATCTTCGGCCATCAGCACCATGGACCGCCGCGCGAGGACCTTGTCCGTCCAGTCGTGCCCGGCATAGAGCAGAGTGCCGAAATCGCCGATGGTTTCCCGGTACGCCAGGATTTGATCGACGACCTGATCGACGGTGCCGCGAATGACCAGTTGATCAACGATGGTCTCCAGGTTGAGGGCGTCGTCGGGCATGTCCGGATCCGTCTTGAACAAATTGGCGCGGCCGACACGGAGCAGTTTTGTAAACAGGGAATGATAGTAAAAGTGATAGGGCCCTTGATGCTCCGTGGCGTAGCGCTCCGCCGTGGCCGCGTTATCCGCGACGAAGATGCTCTTGGCGACACGCCAGTTGGCGGGATCCGCCACCCGGCCGCCCTTGGCGCAACCCTCGACATATTTGCCCCAGTGGGTCTTGACCCATTGAGGCTGCAGGAAATTGGCCGAAATCGGGTCCCAGCCCCGCTCGGCGGCGGCCGCCACGCCCTGGGAAAAGGGCGCCACGGCGGTGACCACGATGGGGGGATAGGGCCGTTGGTAGGGTTTCGCCATGGTGCCCTGGGCAAGTTCCGGAATGGCCGTACGCCCGGTGGAGATGTTCCAGAAATCACCTTCCAGGTTGTAGGGCGGCTCGCCCTCCCAGATGGCGAGAATATGGTTGATGGCTTCCAAAAACATCGCCGTGCGGTCGTTGTCCAGGATCCCCATGGCCTCGGCGTCCGAGATCAAGCCGCCTGGAGAGATGCCAAACAGGAAACGCCCTTCGGCCATATGGTCGACCATGGCGACTTCCGCCGCGACCACCGCGGGATGGTGAATGGGCAGGTTTACAGTCCCAGTGCCCAGTTTGATGCGCGAGGTCTCCCGCAATAGCCAGGCGATGAATATCAGGGGCGAGGTGATGTTCTCCGCCCCATCGGTAATGTGCTCGCCGATGAAGCCTTCCACGAAGCCTAGTTCCTCGGCCAACAGGACGAGTTCGCGGTCCTCCTTTAAAGTCTCCGTGAGGCTGCGGCTCGGTGGATGGATCGGCATTGTGAAAAAGCCCAGTTTCATCTTTTTCTTACCGCCCGCTCCCACACGGGAATGTCCTGGCCGGCGGGCAGGAGGGGAACCTGGCCAAACATGTCGCCGATGAAGCCGCGGTGGAAGGCACCATGAATAGCCAAGTGGGTGATAATCAGATAGCGCGGCAAGCTTCCCTGATTGCCGCCGATCAGCTCATACGTGACAACCTCTTCAAGCGCGTCCCCGTCGAGCCCGCGAACATAGTCCCTGATCTCCCGGTCCATCTGTCTTTTGGCGGCCCAGAGATCGTCCAGGTCTTCGTGCAGGATGGTTTGCAGTTTTGTGAACCCATGCTTTGTACCCTTCATATGGCCCAGCCAAATCTTGTCGATCATCAAGAGGTGGTTCACGGATATGTGGATACTGTTCATCAGAGACTCGCGCTGCTTGATCACCTCTTTTGCCGGCAGGTCCCTAATCTGTTTGAAATATTCCTCATTGGCCCAGGCATTGTAATCCAATAGGGACAACAGATAGTCCTTGTCGCGCATGTTCCGATCTCCTCTCGCTTTCGCATCGCCACCCAAGCTACCATCCATGACACTGGGCGAACAACAATCGACGGGATATCATCCATGAGCGATCTCTCACAATTGTAGATCACCAAACGCTGGCCGGCCCAGCATCCGGACCGCATTCAACTCTATTCGGTGCCAACACCCAATGGCGTGAAAGTCTCCATCGCACTCGAAGAAATGGACTTGGCATATGAGCCTCACCTGGTGTCGTTCGGGGCGGACGATCAGTTGACGCCCGAGTTCCTTTCGCTCAATCCGAACAACAAGATCCCGGCGATCATCGATCCGGACGGCCCGGGAGGTGTGCCGCTACCATTGTTTGAAAGCGGCGCGATTCTGCTTTACCTGGCTGAGAAGACCGGCATGCTGTTGCCGCCTGACCCGGCGGCGCGTATCGAATGCATTCAATGGCTGATGTTTCAGATGGGCGGTCTTGGACCAATGGTCGGCCAGCTGGGGCATTTCTATAAATTCGCGGCGGACAAGATCACTGACCCATACCGGACCGACCGCTATGTGGCCGAGACCAAACGCCTGTTGAATGTCCTAAACCTGAAGCTGGACGGGCGCCCCTTCATCATGGGAGACGATTTTTCCATCGCCGATGTCGCGACCTTTCCTTGGATCCGCGTTATCGAGGGCTTCTACGGGGCGGGAGACGTAGTCGGACTAACCGATTACACCAACGTCACCGCCTATGTGGAACGCTGCTCGGCGCGCCCCGCGGTGGCAAAAGGACTAACACAGCCGCCTAGGGACTAAATACAGGGCGTACCCGTTCCCGGATCATTCCACATCGTCTGTGCCGGCGGTGAAGGTCAGGCCGGTGTCTTGGAACGTCTTCAGCAGTCCGGGCTTTATGGCCTCGATCTCCGCCGCGCTTTTCGGCGCGAAATCGATGTCGTTCAGGTCGTGCACGCCGCCCGAGATGATGACCTGCAATATCCCTTCCCCATCGCCAATGTTGCGGAACCCGCGGCACACGCCGGGCGGCACGGCAATCGTGTCGAAGCGGTCCAGTTCCAACCGGTTGCCACCGTCATCGTTCCAAAATACCTCGAAACGCCCCTGCATGACGGTGAATGTCTCATAGGTTTTCCGGTGCGCGTGCAGCGAAGGACCCGTACCCGGTGGGCAGGAAGCGAAGGTAATCGTTATTCCACCGGCGCCGATGATCGGCGCGCTGGCATTGATCGGCGTGTCAACGTCCTGATCCAGACCGATCACCGAGTGCAATTTTCGCGCCCAAACCACATCCGCGGCTTGCACCGGAATGTTCGTATTCTTTTGCGCTTCCAAGGGTTCAAGCTCGGAATATCGCGCGACCCGCTTCGACATTTCAGCATCGGAAATTTCAATGGTGCGCATTGCAGCCTCCCTTTGACATGACGCCTGCAGACTAGTCAATTCCAGGCCAATCCTCAAAATCCAACCCCTTGCGCAAACGAATGCAATACCATCTGAAGACAGCCCTAATTCATGATCATTGTTCTGCGTGGCCAAATATTCAGAATTGCCTTGCCAGGAAAATGAAGGAAAAAATCTTCGAAATCCAGCCTAAGCGTAAATAGCGAATTTTTATGTGGATCGGCGTTTCTAAGGATATCGTTTCATCGCTTTGCGTATGAACCGCAGCGCAGCCATGCGATCCCCCCTTTTGGTGACAAATGACTCCAGCACTTCGCCTTCGTGACCGGCCGCCCGCCAGTAGGTAACGCAGTTCGCCATTGATACGCACGAAAACCTTGTCGAGATGCCATCGCCAGCTCAAGTGAGTTTCCCCTGACACTGCCTGCGACGCTGATGCAAGCTTCGCCTGGACGGTGCCCGGGCGTCAGGCTGGAGCGGCTTTGGCGAAATCTCGGGTTGAAACGACAAAGATGTTCTCCATATCGACGTTAATCCTCTATGCTAGCCGTCATAGCGCGCAAAGGGAACGGAGGGTATGGGCGAACCGAGCAAACCAGCCAAACCAGGTTCGGCTGCGGATGCCGCGGTTGCTACAACGCCAGACGAATCCGCATCGCCGAGTTTCCCCATGCCGTCTCAGGCCGGTGAGCGTCGGATCGTCACCATCTTGTTTGCCGACATTGTGTCATCGACTGCCTTGGTGGCCGGGCTTGATCCAGACGATGCGATGGAATTTCTGGATGCGGCGCTTGCGCGGTTTAGGTCGCCGATCAGAGCCTTCGGAGGGACAATCGCCCGGGTCCAGGGCGACGGCGTTATGGCAATTTTCGGCGCTCCGTTGGCCTACGAGGACCATGCAATCCGCGCATGTCTTGCCGCGCTCGCCATCAGCCGTGAGTTCAAATCAACTACCGTCAGACGAGCCGGCGAGGAAATCAATATCAGCGTACGAGTTGGTATCAACTCCGGTCTGATCGTCGCGCGAACGCTGCACAGTGATGTCGGTACGGAGCTGGATGCCGTCGGCTGGACGGTCCATGCAGCGGCGAAAGCCGAGGCGCTGTGCCGGCCGGGATCCGTCGCGGTCACCCAGGATACGGTCGATCTGGTCAGCGGCGATTTACGCACACTGCCGCTGGGCGTGCTGGAGCGCGACGAGACGTCTGGCAGCGTGCAGGTGCTCGAACTCATCGATGCCTCTTCCGAATACGACCTTAGGACGCATTTCTCGCGCCGCCCATTGACCCCGTTCCTGGGACGCGGCGGCGAGTTCGATGCCATTGTCGCGCGGCTTGAGCGAGCACGAGCCGGGCAAGGCTCGACCGCTGGCATTGCCGGTGAAGCCGGCATCGGCAAGAGCCGATTGTGTCACGAAGTTGCGCGCTGGGCGCGCGGCAAGGAATTCAATGTTAGCGATTTGCGTTGTCTGTCGTTGCATAGCACCACGCCCTACGCGCCGTTCAAGGCATTTGTCCGCAGTTTCCTGGGTGTTTCACCGACTGCCAGCGAGGCCGAAGTGGACGTTGCCGTTCGCGCCGCCGGCTGGGATCAAGTATTGCTTCCGGCCGCGCAGGAACTGCTGGATGTGCAGCCGACTGACCCAAACTGGAAGAAGCTGGCCGCCGCGGACAGGGGCCGGCACCTGGAGGAAGTGATTGTGACTTCCATCGCCAGCCGCATCGGACAGGGGGCCCTGCTATTCGTCGTCGAGGATCTGCATTTGATCGACACCGAATTCCTGGCCTGCATCCGCAAGGCCAGGCGCATGGCCGGCACACTACCCGTATTGTTTCTGTTTACCGCTCGTACGGAAGGCGAGACGATGTTGACCGAGCTGGCGGATCAGGTCATCAGTCTGCCGCCTTTGTCTGATGAGATCAGCCGGCTGCTGGCCATGAGCCTGGTGGCGGACCATAACGAGACGTCCGAGCCGGTGCGATCCTCAGAATTCGAGACGCTGATCAGACGGCCTGAAGGCAACCCTTTCGTGCTGGAAGAAGTCGTCAGGCTGCTGACCTCGCCGCGAGGCCAGCAGCCGCGGGACCCGGCTTTGGCGTTGCCGAACAGCGTGGAAGGCATTATCCAGGTACGGCTCGATCGCCTTAACGATTCCTCGCGCCGGGTGCTGGAAGCCGCCAGCGTACTTGGCCAGCAGGTCGAGTTGCCGGTTTTGGCGCACATGGTCAATTTGGACGAGAGCGCGCTTGATGAAGCCATCAATGACCTGACCGCGCACCGGTTCCTCGATTTCATCGAAACCGACATGCTGAGCTTTATTCACGAGATCCTCAGGGACGCCTGCTACGATTGCATCGTCGGACCATTGCTGCGGAGCATACACAAAGGCGCGATGGAGGCGCTGGAAGACGTGCATGGCGGCAAGGGGCCGTACCTGGAGCAACTGGCACACCATGCCGAGCACGCCGGCAACCTGCCGCGCGCGCTCGATTTCATTTGGGAAGCCTGCCGTTCGGGCGTACAGCAATCAGCCGTGCAAACTGTTGCAACGCTCTACCGCCGGGCCCGGGTAATGTGCGAGCGGTCGGGTGACGAGGGACAGCTTCGCGCCGTGGATTTCGTCCTGTTGTGCGTCGATGCATTGCAACAGCAAGGGGCCTACGCAGAGCTTGTGCAGGGTCTGGAGCATGCGGCTTCGCTGACACGGGCGCAAGGGTTGGGCAAAAAGGAAGCGCAGGCGAGCTGTCATCTAGCTACGGCCTACTGGATTTCGGGACAGCATTCACGTGCGCATGATCTAGCCGAACGGGCACTGTCGATCGGCGAGGCGGAACAGTCCCTGCCGTTGACGGTCTATGCCCAGTTCACGCTTGCCAATGTCTGCCATTCGCTCGGCGAACTCGATCATGCGATCGAGCTGCACCAAAAGCTGGTCGGTACATTGACGGGCGGTCTGGAACGTGCCCGTCTTGGCGCGGTCGGTATTCAAAGCGTTCTGTCGCGCTCGTTTCTTGGATGGTTCTTGACAGACCGCGGCGATTTTGCCGAAGCGTTTACCCATTTCACCCGCGCCGCCGAGGTCGCCGACGACCAGAACCAGCCCTATTCGCAGCTCCTGGCGCACCTGGGCCTGGGCTTGCACGAATGGCGCACGGGCGACTATGCGGGTGCGGTCCGGATTTTGTCGGCGACGCGCGCGCTTTGCTACAAAGAGAAGTTTTTCGCCATGGAGGCGATCGTCTCCGGCTGGTATGCCTCCGCCCTGGTCGGCGCGCAAAAGCCGGAAGAGGCGCTGTCGGTTGCCCGCCACTCGATTGATCACGGCATTTACCGTCAGAGCGCACGTAGTTGCTGGTTCTACATCCACAACGCGCTGGCCGAGGCGCAATTTGCCTGCGGCCTTGTCGAAGAGGCAACCGAGAGCGCCGACAAAGCCATCTCCATCGCGCAGGCGGTCAACGAGCCTATCCACGCCGCCTACGGATTTTATACGCGCGGTGAAATCCGCCGCCAGCATGCGCCCGACATCAACCTTGCCGCTGCCGACTACCGGCAGGCGCTGCAGCTGGCGAGACAGCACAGCATGAAGCCGCTGCAAGCGCATGCCCATGCCGGCCTGGCCCGCCTCGCCGGGACGCTGGGCGGCGACGATGCCGCGCAGGAAGCCGGCTTGGCGCTGGCGATCTATGGCGACCTGAACCTGAACCGCTTTGCGGCGGCCATGGAACCCTTGGCACGCCCCCCGGGTTAGTCCGGCTTCGGATCGGGCGATGCACCCGATCAGCCCGGTGTGAAGCGCGCCACCAGGTGGTTTGGCAGACCCGCCGCGTCGACAAGTTCGCCGGCAGGGCCGGCGGCGCGGCGCAGGCTGGTCAGTTCCGCTGCGGCCGACAGGATCGGCTGTGCCAGCGGTTTGCCCCAACACTTGTGCGGGCCGCCCGACGGGCCGAAGTTCAGGTAAGGCGCAACCTCCCGTTCATAGTTGTGATTTTTCGGATTCTCGAACGCGTCCCGATCCATGTTCGCCGCTTCGATGTTGGCACAGGCCAGGTCGCCTTTCTGGAAGGCGCCGCCGCCAAGTACCTTATTCTTCTCGCAAACGCGAAACAGTAGCGGAATTGGCGGATTGAGACGCAGGGATTCCTCGGCATAAGCTGCCACTTGTTTAGCTTCCAGCCCCTTCAGTTCGTCGCCAAGGTCGGCACCCCTGCGGAACACCTCGTCCATGATATTGCTGAAGGCGGCGCCAATCACCATGATCATGGTGGAGAGCCGTTCCGCCATGATGAACTTGACATGTTCCTCGTAGGCGTCGTCGTTTCGACGATGCCAAGATCCGCAAGCTGGTTCAATTCACGGGTAACTGCCTCCCGATGCGTACTCACCCGGCTCGCCAGTTCCGCATGGGTGGGTGCAGGTGAAATGACAATTTTATCGTTGCATTGTGCTGCGTCGTCGGCCAACCGCACAAGCTCGGCGCGTACCCTGCTGTTGACCGCCATTGTCGAATATTCGAAAACGCGCTCGGAAAGCACCCTGATTTGACCGACGAACCGCTTGAGCAAGGCATGCGCAACCTTTTCATGGCGTCCTATGACATTGATGAAATCCGCAGCGGATAATATGCCGATTACGCAGTCCGATCGCGCCAAAATATTCGCGGAACGAGCGTCCCCGTCTATCGCCGCGAATTCACCAAAGAAGTCGCCGGCATCGATGACGCGATAAGTGACTTCCCGACCGTCAACTGAAAATACGGTCGCTCGCACCCGGCCTTCGGCGACGAAGAAGACGTCGGTGGAGGTATCCAGATGATCGACGATCTGCCGGCCTTTTTCATAGGTTCGCCCACTGCTGTCCGGTTAACTGAGCGGTGCTGGCTTTGAGAGCCAGGATTTCTGCGGGGTTTGAAGCGAAAATGCATGGTGTCGATTTGAATTGGATGGAGCACTTTTCGGAGTTTCTCCGAGGAGATGCTCATGAACACC
>JAKZRK010000251.1:0-18267 GCA_047518225.1 Alphaproteobacteria bacterium
TCCATGCGCCGCATGCCCAAGCCCATCGTGGCCAAGGTCCGCGGCGCCGCCGCCGGCGCCGGGGTTTCCCTGGCCGCGGCCTGCGATCTGGTGATCGCCGAAGAAGACGCCTTTTTCACCCTGGCCTATTGCCACATCGGCACGACCCCGGACGGCTCCTCCTCGTTCCATCTGCCCCGCGCCATCGGTATCAAGAAGACCATGGAGATGACCTTGCTGGGCGACCGTTACACGGCGCAACAGATGGCCGATATGGGCCTGGTGAATTTCGTCGTGCCCGGCGCGGAACTGGATGCCGAATGCGACAAGCTGACCACCCGCCTGGCCGACGGACCCACCCACGTCTATGGCATGGGCAAAAAGCTGATGTACCGGTCCCTGGAAAACGAGTTCGAAGCCCAATTGCAATTGGAAGCCGAATGTTTCGCCGATTGCGGCAAACGCGCCGACTATCGCGAGGGCGTGGCCGCTTTCGTCGAAAAGCGCAAGGCCAATTTTACCGGCAACTAGAGCGGTTACGGCGTCCGCCAATTTTCCCAGGCGGCAATCCATTAGCGGGGCCGCCAGCCCCATAGAGGACCAAATTAGCTCATGGGCGAGAAAAGCTTCATCATCGCCGGCGGCGGCATCGGCGGACTAGCGGCCGCCCTTGGCCTGGCGCAAAAGGGCTATGGCAGCGTCGTCCTGGAAAAATCCCCCGAATTGAGCGAGATCGGCGCCGGCATCCAGTTGGGCCCAAACGCCTTTCATTCCTTTGACTATCTGGGCGTTGGCGATGCCGCGCGGAAAAACGCCGTCTACGTGGACCAGTTGCGCCTGATGGATGCCATGAGCGGCGACGAGATCATGCATATCCCCCTGGACGAGCCGTTCCGCAAGCGTTTCGGCAACCCCTATGCGGTGGTGCACCGGGGCGATTTGTACGCCGTCCTGCTGCAGGGTTGCCAGGATAACCCCCTGATAGAGCTGCGGGTCAACTCGGATGTGGTGGGCTATGACCAGGAGGACGATGGCGTCTCCGCCAATCTGGCTAGTGGCGAACAGGTCGCGGGCACGGCCCTGATCGGCGCCGATGGCCTGTGGTCAAACGTGCGCCGCCAGGTAGTGGGTGACGATCGGCCCAGAGTATCGGGCCACACCACCTATCGTTCGGTTATCCCGACCGAACAAATGCCCGAAGATCTGCGCTGGAACGCCGCCACTCTGTGGGCCGGGCCGCGCTGTCATATCGTGCATTACCCGTTGTCCGACTGGAGGGTCTTCAATCTGGTGGTCACCTATCACAACCACGCCCCCGAACCCGTTGCCGGCAAGCCGGTCAGCCACGCCGAAGTGTTGGATGGCTTTCAGCATATCAACGAAAAAATCCTCAAGGTCATCCGCCATGGCAGCGATTGGAAGCTTTGGGTGTTATGCGACCGGGACCCGGTGGAGAACTGGGTCGATGGCCGGGTCACCCTGTTGGGCGATGCCGCCCACCCCATGCTGCAATATTACGCCCAGGGCGCCTGCATGGCGTTGGAAGACGCGGTCTGTCTCGCCCACATGATGGAACGCCATAGCGGCGATATCGACCGCGCCTTTGCCGCCTATAACGAACAGCGCATGATCCGCACCGCCCGGGTCCAGTTGGGCGCGCGGGCCATTGGCGATCACATTTACCACCCCGACGGGGCGCACGCCCGCGTGCGGAACCACATCATGGGAAACTTGTCGGTGGAAGACTACTACGACCGCCTGGAATGGCTGTACGGCGGCACCGGGCTGGATGCGAGCTAACGCGTCGGGACCGGTTTTGCGCCCTTGTAGTCGTAGAAGCCGCGGCCGGTTTTTTTGCCCAGCCAGCCGGCTTCGACGTATTTGACCAACAGGGGGCAGGGCCGGTACTTGGTGTCGGCCAGGCCTTCGTAGAGCACCTGCATGATGGCCAGGCAGGTATCCAGACCGATGAAATCGGCCAGTTCCAGCGGGCCCATGGGGTGGTTGGCGCCCAGGCGCATGGCATTGTCGATGCCTTCCACGGTGCCGACGCCCTCGTACAGGGTATAGACCGCCTCGTTCACCATTGGCATCAAAATACGGTTGACGATGAAGGCAGGAAAATCCTCGGCATTGGTAGGAATTTTGCCGACCTTGAGCACCACGTCGCGCACGTCGGCAAAGGTCGCCTCGTTCGTGGCGATGCCGCGGATCAGTTCGACCAGTTCCATCACCGGCACCGGGTTCATGAAATGCATGCCCATGAACTGTTCCGGCCGCCCGGAAACGGCGGCCAGACGGGTGATGGAAATGGACGAGGTGTTGGTGGCGATCAGGGCTTCCGGTTTCAGGAGGGGTCCCAGATTGGTCAGGATCTGCCGCTTGATGTCTTCATCCTCGGCCGCCGCCTCGATCACCAGGTCCGCGTTGGCCAGTTCCGGCAAGCCGGCCACGGTCTTGATCCGGGTCAGGGCCGCCGCCATCTCCACTTCTTGCAACCGTCCCCGGCCAACCTGGCGCTGCATATTTGCTTCGATATCCTTCAATGCCTTCTGCATCTGGGCATTGGAGGTATCGGTCAGCAGGATGTCATAGCCGGCGGCAGACAGCACATGGGCAATGCCATTGCCCATCTGCCCGGCGCCAATAATGCCAATGGTTTGGATCATCGTTTACCCTTCCGCCGGCTGAACACGCCGGCTCCTGGAACACATTTGGTCTAAAAGGTGCTCGGATACTCTGAGATAGAGCAATTGAACCAATCACTTAAGCCGCGCCAGCGCCTCCGGATGATGGAAAAAATTGCGCTGATTATGCCGGCGGCAGTTTTTTCAACTCTTCTTCCAGCTCCGGCACCGCCTTGAATAAATCGGCGACCAGACCGTAATCGGCGACCTGAAAGATCGGCGCCTCTGCGTCCTTGTTGATGGCGACGATTACCTTGCTGTCCTTCATGCCGGCCAGGTGCTGAATAGCGCCCGAGATTCCGACGGCGATATACAGTTCGGGGGCCACGACCTTGCCGGTCTGACCGACCTGATAGTCGTTCGGCACGAAGCCGGCATCGACCGCCGCCCGCGAGGCGCCGACCGCCGCACCGAGCAGATCCGCCACTTTCTCGATGATCGGGAAGTTATCGCCCGACTGCATGCCCCGGCCGCCCGAGATGATGATCTTCGCCGCCGTCAATTCGGGCCGCTCGGATACCGACAGGTCCTCGCCCACGAAAGAGGACAGGCCCGGATCGGAGGCGGCGGCGACGGCTTCCACGCTGGCGGAACCGCCCTCGGCCGCCGCTTTTTCAAAGCCGGTGGCGCGCACGGTGATGATCTTGATGGCATCTGATGATTGCACCGTGGCCATGGCGTTGCCGGCATAAATGGGCCGGACAAAGGTATCGGGACTTTCAATGGCGGAAATCTCCGAGATTTGGGAGACATCCAGCAAAGCGGCGACCCGGGGCATGAAATTCTTGCCGATGGTATTCGCCACCGCCAGCACGGCGGCATAATTTGGCGCCAACGACACCACCAGATCGGCCATGGGCTCGGCCAGCGTATTGGCGAATACCGCGTCGTCGGCGACCAGCACCTTGGCCACGCCCGCGACTTTCGCCGCCGCCTCTCCCACCGGGGCACAGCCGCTGCCGATCACCAGAATTTCCACCTCGCCACCCAGGGCGGAGGCGGCGGTCACGGCGGACAGGGTCGAGGGTTTCAACTCGGCATTATCATGTTCGGCGATTACCAGGACGGACATCAGATTACCCCCGCTTCGTTACGCAACTTGTTCACCAGTTCAGCCACGTTCTCGACGATCACGCCGGCCTCCCGCTTGGGCGGATCCTCCACCTTCAGGGTGGTCAGGCGCGGCGCCGTATCGACGCCCAGATCCGCCGGCGTCTTTTCGTCAATGGGTTTTTTCTTTGCCTTCATGATGTTCGGCAACGAGGCATAGCGCGGCTCGTTCAAGCGCAGGTCCGTGGTCACGATCATCGGCAGCTTCAAATTCAGGGTCTGCAGACCGCCATCCACCTCGCGGGTCACGTTGGCGGTGCCGTCGCCGAATTCGACCTTGGAGGCAAAGGTGCCTTGCGGCCAGCCCAGCAGGGCGGCCAGCATCTGGCCGGTTTGATTGCAATCATCGTCGATCGCCTGTTTGCCCAGGATCACCAAGCCCGGCTGTTCCTCGTCGACCAGGGCTTTCATGATCTTGGCCACGTGCAGGGGCTCCAATGGCTCATCGGTCTTTACCAGAATGCCGCGGTCGGCGCCCATGGCGAGGGCGGTGCGGATGGTCTCCTGACACTGCTGTACGCCAATCGATACGGCGATGATCTCGTCCACCGTGCCGGCCTCCTTCATGCGCAAGGCCTCTTCGACGGCGATTTCGTCGAACGGGTTCATGGACATCTTGACGTTGGCGAGATCAACCCCGGTCTGATCGGCCTTGACCCGGATCTTGACGTTGTAGTCAACCACGCGCTTGACGGCGACGAGAACTTTCATCGGCTGCCTCTTCTCATGGGGATAGTCTTCCGGTCGCGCGGCTTCCCGTTCCCGCGTGCCGGGCGGACGGATTATCGCGACCGCTGGTTCATGCTGCGCCGCAAAATAGTGAAGCGGGAAAGGCGAGTCAACGCGCAGTGGCCCCTGTCGCGGTAATAATACCAAGTGGCCCCCATAGGCGTCTCAACGGGTTCCTATCGGGGCCCCTTGGAATTGGGTCGCGATCGTTACATTACTCGGTAAATAATGGTTCCATTGGCTCCGCCGTCGAGAGGAATTCCAGCAAATTGCCATCCGGGTCACGGAAATAAACCGAGTGCCCCCAAACGCCGTCGGCTGCCCAGCGCGGCACCGGCCCTTCGATAATCGCCACCCCGGCCCGGCGCAGATGGGCCTCCGCCTCGGCGATGGTGCCGTCCCAGCGGAAACAGACATCCAAGGTGCCGGATTCCAGCCGTTCGGCGACAATATAGGCCGGCTCTTCCAAACGCTGCAGATTGACCACCGCGCCGCCCAGCTCGATCGGCAGACTGGGCAGCCGGCCATCGCGAAAGCGCTGCAAATACCGGGCCTTGCCGCCCAGGACGTCGCAATAGAACGCGATCGACCGTTCAATATCGGCGGCCATGACGACGACATGATCGATGGTGCGAATGGGAATGCTCATGGGGTGTTTTCCATATCGATAGCGATCTCCCGCTTGACTGAGGGGCGCCAGTCCAGATGATATCCCCAGGGGATCCGAAACATATTGGAGCAAACCATGTCCGAGATCGAATATTTTTACTCCGCGCATTCCGTATATGCCTATCTTGGTTCGGCCCGGTTCATGGAAATAGCCCAGGCGGCGGGCCGCGCGATCGTGCACCGGCCCATCGATCTGAACCAGTCGGTGCCGGCGAGCGGGGCCTCGTCGTTTCGGGAACGCACTCCGAAGCACCGGGCCTATTTCTTTCGCCGCGAGATCGACCGCTGGGCAGAGGAACGTCGCGCCCCGGTCATGGATGGCTATCCCGCCCACCACCACAACGACATGGCGTTGTGCAACGGCATGGTGATTGCCGGCGCGAGGCAAGGCCACGATGTGGATCGGTTGGCCCATGCAATGCTGCGTGACCATTGGCTTCAGGATGCCGATTTGGCCGACCGCGAGACCCTTGCAAGGATCGCCGAAAGCGTCGGACTGGGCCCGGAACCGATGTTGCAGGCAGCCTTGTCGGACGAGATGCAGGCCATGTATCAGGCCAATACGGACGAGGCAATCGAACGGTCCGTGTTCGGCTCGCCGACCTATTTCGTCGATGGCGATATGTTCTACGGCCAGGACCGCCTGGAAATGGTCGAACGCGCCCTGCGCCAACCCTATAAGCCGTCCTAAGTACGACGTGCTTCAGTTCCAGATCACTAACGGTTAACGCCGGGCTGCCACAGGACGTCCGTCTCGCCGTCGCCATTGGCGTGGCGGGACAGTTGGAACAGGTGATCGGACAGGCGGTTGAGGTAGCGCAGGGCGGCCGGATTGATGGCTTCCCGTCCGGCCAGGGTGGTGGCCAGGCGTTCGGCCCGACGGGCCACGGTGCGGGCCAGATGCAAATGCGCCGCCAGGGCCGTGCCGCCGGGCAGGACGAAGGAGTTCAAGCTCGACAGCGCCCCCCCCAGGGCGTCAATTTCCCGCTCCAGCCGATCCACCTGGCTGTCCTGAATGCGCAGGGGCGGATGTTTCGGCGCCTCGGCAATGGGGGTGGACAGATCGGCGCCAAGGTCGAACAGATCATGCTGGATGCGGCCCAACATTTCGTCGATGTCGCCGGCGGCAGCAGTGGCATGCAGCCGCGCCAGGCCGATAACAGCATTCAATTCATCAACATCACCATAGGCCTCGACCCGCAAATCGTCCTTGGCCACCCGGCTGCCATCACTCAGGCTGGTCTCGCCGCCGTCGCCGCCACGGGTATAGATTTTCGTCAACTTGACCATCTGTTTTCCCCTGCCTGCCTCGCCGTCCTAGCCCGGAAACGCTCTAGCCCTAATATATGTAAAACAACAACATCATGATGCCAACCGCGAGAAATTGCAGCACAATGCGCCAGCGCATCAGCAAATTACCGTATTTGCGGTTGAACTCACCACCACGCCCCATGCTGTAGATGCCCAGCAGCAATACGCCCAGGACCGCGGCCAGGGTAAGAACCAGAATAATTGTCAGCAGACTGGACATGGCCGCGCCTAGAGGTCTTTGTCGTGGTCGTTCACGAGTGAATTGTCCCTATTGGCCGGGTCATGGGATCGCCCGTTGTATTTTAGTCCTAGCATGATTTCGCGGGCGTCGGCGGGCAATTTTCCGACCCCTTGTGTTGGTGGCTTTGTATGAAGAGGTTCGTGGATGGCGGCGGATCTGGCGGTTGGGCGGCGCGGTCGCGGGGCACGACCCGCCATTCCCGGCGCGCTGGTCTCATACCACACTGCGTGGATACGAACTCCATGGGTCCCTGTCATCGCAGTGTGGTATAAACTGCGCAAAACAAGACACGATTTTGATGGGGAGATCGAAAGCAGCATGAAATTGTATAATTCCCGAGGACCAAACCCTCTCGTCGTTCGCATGTTCATGGCGGAAAAAGGCATCGAATTGCCTACGGAAGAGGTCGATATCCGGGCCGGCGTCAATCGCCAGGCGGATTATCTTAAACTCAATCCGGCCGGACAATGCCCGGCCCTGGAACTGGATGACGGCAGCATTTTGGCAGAAATTACGGTGATCTGTGAGTATCTGGAGGACCGGTACCCGGATCCACCCCTGATCGGCGCCACGGCCGAGGAAAAAGCCGAAACCGGCATGTGGACCCGGCGCATCGATCTCAATATTTGCGAACCCATGGCTAACGGCTTCCGCTTTTCCACCGGCTTGAAGATGTTCCAGGACCGCATGCGCTGCATACCCCAGGCGGCCGACGATTTGAAGGCGGCGGCCCAGGACAAGCTGCAATGGCTGGACGGCTTGATGGCCGGCAGGACATTCGTGGTGGGCGAGCGCCTGACCCTGGCGGATATTCTGCTGTACGGCTTTGTTGATTATTTCGCCGGCGTGGACCAACCCATCGATCCGAACCTGAAGAAATTTGTCGCCTGGCATGAACGCATGCAGGCCCGGCCCAGTGCCCGGGCCTAAGAATTCCGACCATTTGCGATTACTCAATATCGTGGCGGAAACGACCATGGACGCCATCAAATGATCCCGAAAAGCCCGGAACGTCTCTAAACCAGCATGGAATATTTTAGATTATTTGCTGAATGAACCGGAATTCACCGGCGTTTGCGCGGCCAACGGTCCATGCCGGCGCGTCGGGATCTGAACCCCGCCGATATTCCCCGCCTGTTGCCCAAATTGATGCTGGCCGAAGTTGGCGGCCGGTCCGCGGATACGCAAGCGCCGCAGATCCGCTTTCGCTTGGTGGGCACTGAGGTCGTCAGCCGCTTCGGCTGCGAGTTGACCGGGTGCCGTCTGTCGGAAATCGATTATGGCGCCCAGGCGGACGAGGTTGCCGCCCTATTTCGCCGGGTGGTGGATAGCGCCGAGCCGCAATACGCGCGCATCGAATTTCAGCAGAGCCAGGACCGCCTCATTTGGATGCAGCAATTGTTGTTACCCTTGTCGGATGACGGTTCCAAGGTGAACATGATATTGGCGGTGATACACTGCCAGTAGACCAGACCGTGGCGCGGTGCGCGCCAATGGCATGGGCCCCTCCGCCATGCTAGACTTTGACTGATTTTGGACCCCCCCTGTCCTTTTCTTTCCGCGTGGAGAGCCCGTCAATGTCGAAAATTTCCCATGTTCAGCCCGCCATGGAGCCCGAGACCGTTCATGGCTTGCTGGAACGGGATGGCGTGGTCGTTGTCGAAGACAAAATAGTCTTCCGCCGGATCAGGTGCGGAACCTCAATGAGGGACTCCATTCGTTTGCCGCCCGAGCGCCGGGCCAAGGCCGAAGAGATTATCCAGGCCGAAACGACGGCCGGCTCGGCGCTGCTCAATTGACATGAGGGTCGCTTCACCAGCCTGGCTTTGGCGCGGCCGCGACCGGGTTTTCCAGCGGATTGTCGTTCTCTTCCTCCTCCCGGCACTATTTTTCGCCTCCCCTCTCGTCCATGCCGGCCACGGTCTGCGTGACGATGCCGTGGCCGGCGCGGCCCGGGCGGTGGTTTTCGGTTCGCCGGAACGGGCCGGCAAGGCGCTGGAAATTTTACGCCAACGGGGCAAGCAGGATGTGGTGGCCGGCCTCATATTGGGCCTGCAATTCTCCAGCAGTGACGAGGCCCCGATTTTGGCGGCCTTGAAAGCCCTGACCGGGCATCATGCGGAAGGCTGGTTCCAATGGATGTTGTGGCAGGAAGCCAATAAAAGCCTTCGCCCCCACCCCAGCTTCGCCACCCTGATGATCGATATGCTGCGGCGGATCGACCCTAAATTCGCCGTCTTCTTTCGCCCTGGATGGCAAAATGCGAACAGTATGCGGGTACGCATGGAGGAGATCGTCTGGGGCGGCGTCGGGGCCATGACAGGTATCCCGTCCCTGGATAATCCCCATATGGTTAAGGCGGCAGCGGCGGATTATTTAGCCGAAGACGACCTGGTATTCGGTGTTGAAATTGCCGGCGACGCACGCGCCTATCCCTTGCGCATCATGGGTTGGCACGAGATGTTCAACGACACCATCGGCGGTGTTTCCGTTGCCCTGGCCTACTGCACCCTGTGCGGCTCCGGCATTTTGTACGAGACCCTGTTGCCCGGCCGGGTTGGACTGCCGGGCCGGGGAAAGCCGTTCGTTTTCGGGTCCTCGGGACTGCTTTATCGTTCCAACAAGCTGATGTTCGACTGGGAAACCTTGAGCCTGTGGAACCAGTTTACCGGCGAGCCCGTGGCCGGGCCCCTGGCGCGAAGCGGAATTCGTCTGAAGATACGCCCCGTCGCCATCACTACGTGGGGGCAATGGCGCAAGGCGCATCCGCGAACCACAGCGCTGGCGCTGGCAACCGGGTACCGCCGCGACTATGGATCGGCGGCCGTTTACAAAGACTATTTCGCCTCGCCGGACCTGATGTTTCCGTCCCTGGTCCGGCCGGGCTCGCCGCTAAAGCAGAAAGCCTATGTTTTCGGCATCCGTGCCTTTGCCGCCGCCAAGGCGTGGCCTTTGGCCGCCTTTACAGGCGGCGCCGTGATCAATGACGGCATGGCTGGGCGCAATCTGGTTCTGCTGGGCGCGGCCGCCTCGCGCACCGTGCGCGCCTATGAACGGGGCGCGCGAGTTTTCCAGAGCCACGACCAAGACGGCGTTTTGGCGGGAAAACTGCAGGGGCCGGGCGGTTCGTGGACGGTGACCGAGGACGCGCTGATCGGCCCCGATGGCAGCCGGCTGGCGCGGGTGGCGGGCCATATCGCCTATTGGTTTGCCTGGGACAACTACCTTGGCGTCAAAAGCGAGCTTTATGACGTGTCCGCCGGAGCAAAACTCAACCCGGACAAGGCCGAATAGCCCGCCCCGCGGATGCTCTGCTCAGGCGTTTTGTTCAGGCCGGTTATCGAGTAGATTATCCAGCCAGTCCGGGTCCATCTCCGGGACAGAGGATAACAGCAACGCGGTATATTCGTGGTGCGGCGGACTCAGAACCCGAGCCTTCGGCCCCTGTTCGACCACCTTGCCCTGCAACATCACGACGATCTCGTCCGCCACGGCCCGCACCGTGGCCAGGTCATGGGTGATGAACATATAGGCCAGACCCAGTTCGTCCTGCAGGCGCTGTAGTAGTTTCAGGATTTCCTCCGCGACCAGTTGATCCAGGGCCGAGGTGACCTCGTCGCAGATGATCAGTTCGGGTTCCGCGGCCAGTGCACGGGCAATGCAGACACGCTGTTTTTGTCCCCCAGACAGCTCACCTGGATAGCGGTCGATAAATTCATCCGGATCCAGTTCGATCATTTGCAGCAACTGGCGGATCCTATCGTCACGTTCCTCCCCCCGCAGGCCGAGATAAAATTCCAACGGCCGGCCAATGATGCTGCGCACCCTCTGGCGCGGATTGATCGCCGTATCGGGCATTTGGTAAATCATCTGCAAACGCCGCTTTTCATCCTTGTTACGGCGGCGATGATTGGGCGCAAGGGCATGGCCATCATAGAATACCTGCCCCTGCGACGGGGGCAGTAGGCCGGTGATCACCCGCGCCATGGTGCTTTTGCCGCTGCCCGACTCGCCAACGACCGCGACCGTGCGCTTGCGGTGGATATCCATGGAAACGTCATACAACACCGGAACCTTGCCATAAGACGCATTGACCCCTTCAACCCGCAACAACGGCGTTTCGGCATCGGGTTCATCCGAAAGCGTCTTGCGAAAAGTCCGCACCGCCAAAAGATCGCGCGTGTAATCCTTTTGCGGATCCTCGATCATGCCCCTGGTCTCGCCCTCTTCAATCAGATTGCCATGGCGCAGGACCATGATCCGGTCCGCCATTTGCGAGACCACGGCCAAATCATGGCTGATGTAAATGGCGGCGGTATTGAACTGTCTGACAATATCCCTGATGGCGGACAATACTTCGATCTGGGTGGTTACATCCAACGCCGTGGTCGGTTCGTCAAAGATGATCAGATCGGGGCGGCAGGCCATGGCCATGGCGGTCATGGCGCGCTGTAATTGTCCGCCAGAAACCTGATGGGGATAACGAAAGCCGATGCTTTCCGGCTCCGGCAGGCGCAAACGTTCATAAAGGTCGATAGCGTCGCTTTCGGCCTCGGACCGGGGCATGATGCCGTGCTGTACCGGGGCCTCGCAATATTGATCGATCAGCCTATGCGCCGGATTGAAGGCCGCGGCCGCGCTTTGCGCCACATAGGCGATGCGCGAGCCGCGCAACCGCCGCAGACTGTCGTCGGAGGCCTTGGCCAGATCAACGCCGTCAAATGTGATCGATCCACCGGATATGCGGCAACCGTCGCGGGCAAAACCCATGGCGGCCAAGCCGATGGTGCTTTTGCCCGCGCCGGATTCGCCGATCAGGCCCAGCACTTCACCGCGCCGCAGCGTTACATCAATCCCATGCACGATTTCGTGCCAGATTTCGTCGCTGTGGCCTTCAATGCGCAGGCCGTGCATATCCAATATGATCTCGCCAATAGTTGCGTCACTCACCGCGCCTAATCCTTTAATCCGGAAGCTTTGTGCAGGAACCAATCAACCACAAAGTTAACGCCGATGGTCAGCACCGCGATGGCGGCGGCGGGCAGCAATGGCGTGATGTCTCCATAGATAATCAAGGTGGCGTTGTCTCGCACCATGCTGCCCCAATCCGCCGTGGGGGGCTGAATGCCCAGGCCAAGGAAGCTCAGACCACTCAAGAACAAGAACACGAAACAAAAGCGCAAGCCGAATTCGGCGACCAGGGGTGGCAAAACATTCGGCAGGACTTCGCTTTTTATGATCCACCACAGGCCCTCGCCTCGCAGGCTGGCCGCCTCGACGAACTCCAATACCACCACGTTCATGGCCACGGCGCGGGCCAGGCGGAACACCCGGGTCGCATCCAAAATGGCGATCACCAAGATCAATGAAGGGACCGAGGTGCCGACAATAGTCAGTATCAGCAGGGCGAAAATAAACGACGGGATGGCCATCAAAACATCAACCAGCCGACCCAACACCTGATCCACCCAGCCCCGCATGGCGGCCGCCAGCAGTCCACCAAGGCCACCCAGCATGAACGCCAGAACGGTGGTGGCGAAGGCGATGCCGACCGTGTTGCGTCCGCCATAGATCAGCCGGGTAAACATATCCCGGCCCAAATTATCCGTGCCCAGAAGGTTCTTGTTGTTCCAGACATCATATTCGGCGCCGACGATCTCGGTCTCGCCAAAGGGGGCGATGATCGGCGCCGTCGCCGCGACCATGACATAGATCAGAATGATGATCAGTCCGAACCAGGCCGATTTGGGCGCTTGCCGCAGATCCTTCCAATAACGCACCGCGGCGAAGGCGCAAGCTTGCACCAGGCCAAGGCCAAACAGCGTCGACCAGGGCCAGCCGCTGGCCCGGTCCCAAAAGATCAAGGCGATCAGTATGAATTCCAAGGTGACGGTTACGATCACCGTGTCGCCGGCCGCCGTGCGTTCAATGCGGTTCCAAGAGGTCAGGACGACGACACTGTACAGATGGGCAAACAGAATTCCGATGATGGCGCTCCAGGTATCCGCCGCGACGTTTTGCAGGAACAGGACCAGGATAAAAAAATGCACCGCCGCCATGGCGATCCGGCTGACCCAGGGCGACGCGCGTTGGCCGAAGGTGGCGGCCGTGAGGGGCATGGTCATCGCGTATCCTCCCTCAACGCGGATGCAACAGGCGCGGATTGCTCATAATCGAGAGCACATCGGCTAGCAGGTTCAACAGGATATAAGTCATGGCAAAAATCAGGCTGCAGGCCTGGACCACCGGAATATCCCTGCTGCGAACGGAATCCACGAATAATTGCCCCAGTCCGGGATAGACGAACACAACCTCGACCAGAACCACGCCGACCACCAGATAGGCCATGTTCAGCACCACCACATTGATGATCGGTGCCAGGGCATTTGGCAGGGCGTGCTTGAGGATGATGCGGCCGGGCCGCAAACCCTTCAGGCGGGCCATTTCAATGTAGGGGGAGGCCAGTAGATTGATGATCGCGGCCCGGGTCATGCGCATCATATGGGCAACGCAAACCAAGGTCAGGGTAAAGGCCGGCAACGCGGTGCGGTAGATTTTTTCCCAGAAACTCAAGTCATCGCTGATGTTGGAGATGGCCGGGAAAATGCCTAAATTCTGCGCCAACACGAGGATCAGAATATAGGCGACGAAAAATTCCGGAAACGAGATGGAACTCAACGTGACCACATTCACCGCCCGGTCATAAAAACTGTCGCGGTACAGGGCGGCAAGTATGCCCAGGCTGACCGCCAGGGGAATGGCGATGACGGCCGCCACGCTGGCCAGGAATAAAGTGTTTTCCAGCCGGTAACCCAGCAGTTCGGAAAGTTCCCGTTTGCTTGCCAGGGAGCGCCCGAAATCCCCCTGCAACATGTTGAACAGCCAGGTGACATAGCGTTCGTGGGGCGGAAGATCGAGACCCAATTCACGGTTGAACGCGGCCACGGTCTCAGGCGTCGCACTCTGCCCCAATATGGCTTCGGAAAAATTGCCGGGCAGCAATTCGACGCACAAAAAGATAATCAAGGAAACCACGAAAAGGGTGAGGAAGCCCAGCGCCAAGCGCTGGGCCACCAATTTCAAGATTTGCGGCATTAAACTAGGGACCCGTGCCCTTTTGGCTTAGCCGAACCACCATCGTTCAAGCATTTTGTCGCCATCCATGTCCCAGTTGCCTGCCATCTTTTTGTCATGCTGAACTTTGTCCGACATGGCAAAGACATAATTGGCGAACAAGGGTACGACGGTGCCGCCTTCCATGTTCACAATGGTCTGCATTTCCACATAGATGGCGCGGCGCTTGGCCTCGTCCAATTCCGCCCGCGCTGCGACCAGCAGTTCGTTGAAGCGCTTATGGGAGAAGTGACTCTCGTTCCAATCGGCGCCCTCGGCCAGTGACTGGGAGAACATCATATCCTCGGTCGGACGGCCACCCCAATAGACCATGCTCCAGGGTTTCTTCAGCCAGACGTTGGACCAATAGCCATCATTCGGCTCGCGCACCACGTTGATAGTGATGCCGGCCTTGGCCGCATGCTCTTTGTACAACACGGCCGCATCCACGGCGCCGACAAAGGCGGCGTCGGCGGCGGACAGATCCACGGACAGTGACGTCAGGCCCGCCTTTTTCATGTGGAACCTGGCCTTGTCCAGATCGTAGGTCCGTTGCGGCAGATCGGACGCGTGATAGCGGTTCGCGGTGCTGATCGGATGATCGTTGCCCACCACGCCATGGCCGCGCAGAATTTTCTGTAACAGAGATTCGCGATCCACCGCATATTTCAAGGCCAAACGCACATGGTTGTTGTCAAAGGGCGCCACATCCGTGTGCATGGGAATGGTGTAATGCAGGGTGCCGGTTACTTCCTCGACCTTGATTCCCTTGCGCCGTTTCAACAAATGCACGGTCTTCAGATCGCAACGGCTCATAGCGTCGGTTTCGCCGGTGGTGAGCGCATTGGTCCGCGCCACCACATCACCAATCGTCAGAAATTCGACTTCGTCAAAATGCCCCCGCCCTGATTTCCAATAATTCCTGTTGCGTTTGAACGTGCTGCGCACGCCAGGTTCGAACTTCTCGATTATGTAAGCGCCCGTGCCATTGCCGGACCGCCATTCCACTTTGCCTTCCTTGTCCGCTGGCAGGATCGCGAGGTGGTAGTCGCTGACCGTATAAGGGAAATCGGCATTGCCACCCGACAATTTGAAAACAACCTTGTCGTTGCCGTCTTTCCTTATCTCTGTGACTGGAGCCAATAGGGGCTTCGCGGCGGATTTTGAATCCACGCCACGGTGATAATTCATGGTTGATATGATGTCGTTGGCATCCAACGTCTTGCCGTTGTGGAATTCGACGCCCTTGCGTACGGTGAACGTCCATTCCGATGCGTCGTCCGAGGCGTCCCACTTCTCGCACAATTCGGGGATCAAAGAGCCGTCGTTGTCGACTTCCGTAAGATGATTCCGAAGGCCATAGCCCTGCGATATGATATTTCCGTTCTCGAATGTGCTGGGATCCAGCGTATCCGTGGTGCTGCCATGGGCGGAACCATGGCGAAACCTGCCGCCTTTTTTAGGCGCGGCCTGGACGGAACCGCTCCAGATGGTGGACGCCGCTGCTACCGTGACGCCCAGGGCCGTTGCCTTGGCCATGAAATCACGGCGGCTGATCCGGCCCTTTTGCACCAGTTGGGTCAACTCGATTTGTTTCAGTTGGTCAACTCGTTTCATGCTGTGATTACCGCCCCCGTTGGGAACGACTCCTTTCCCTGTTGGTTGGTTTATAGTATTATGCGACTAATTATATAGTCTTCGCAGAAAAAGCAAAATATAGTAACGTCACTATCCTGATATTCAAAAGAGATACTTATTTCTCCATGTAAATACCAAATCTATACGGCGAATACTTAATTTTGCATCTGTTTTTTCTTATTGTCACTCCCTGTACCTGGACTCAATAATCACCAATCCAGGCCGCTAAATCAAGCATTTATTCTTGGCATGATTTCCTTTGGCCTAGCGCTGTCCTTGCCGTTAAGCAAAACTCCAGATACGCCGTAGTTTCATGCCTGAAAAATCCTGCCTATCGTCTCAGCCCATATGAAGATTCCGGGAAAACAGCTTGTCGGTGGCCGATCTCCTGCCATTCGGGCTGGTTACCGTCGCCCGATGACCCTATTCTGGCGCCGTTGCCGGGTGCGGGAGGAAAAGCATGTTGGATAGTGCCATTGCCGGACAGATCAAGGATGCGGTCGACGCCGGCTTCGACGAGCAGGTCGACTTTACCGCCGAGCTGGTAAAAATCCCCTCGCGCCAGGGCCGGGAAGAGGTCTAATAAGGGATACCCAAAAACATGCAGCCAGATATTGAAATCGCCCGTCACGCCACCGCTTTGCCGATCGAACAGATCGGCGAAAAACTGAACATCCCAACCCAGCATTTGTACTGCTATGGCCCTGATAAGGCCAAGGTTGACCTGGGCTATCTGGCCTCGTTGGGGGAGAGGCCCAGCGGCAAGTTGATCCTGGTTACCGCCATCACGCCGACGCCGGCGGGCGAAGGCAAGACGACGACCACGGTCGGGCTGGGCGATGCCTTGAACCGGATCGGCAAGCAGACCGCGATCTGTCTGCGGGAGCCCAGCCTGGGCCCGTGTTTTGGCACCAAGGGCGGGGCGGCGGGCGGCGGCTATGCCCAGGTCGTGCCCATGGAAGATATCAACCTGCATTTTACCGGTGACTTCCATGCCATCGGCGCGGCCAACAATCTGCTGGCGGCCATGCTGGACAACCACATTTACTGGGGCAACAAGCTGGGCATCGATGCCCGGCGCATATCCTGGCGCCGGGTGGTCGACATGAACGACCGGGCGCTGCGGTCCATCGTCGCCAACCTGGGCGGTGTGGCCAACGGCTTTCCCCGCCAGGACGGCTTTGACATTACCGTGGCCTCGGAAGTGATGGCGGTGTTTTGCCTGGCCTCGGGGGGCGATGATCTGCACCGCCGCCTGGGCAATATGGTGGTGGCGCAAAATCGTGACCGGGAGGTGGTAACCGCGCGGGAGCTGGATGCAGACGGCGCCATGGCGGCGTTGCTGAAGGATGCGATACAGCCCAATCTGGCGCAAACCCTGGAAAACAATCCGGCCTTCATCCACGGCGGCCCCTTCGCCAACATCGCCCATGGCTGCAATTCCGTCATCGCCACCAAGGCCGCCTTGAAGTTGGCTGATTTCGTGGTGACCGAAGCCGGCTTCGGCGCCGATCTGGGGGCGGAAAAATTCTTCAATATCAAATGCCGCAAATCGGATCTGCGCCCCGATGCGGTGGTGCTGGTGGCCACAGTGCGGGCCCTGAAGATGCATGGCGGCGTGGCCCGCGATGATTTGGGCAAGGAAGACGTTGCCGCCCTGCAACGGGGCCTGGAAAATCTGGGGCGGCATCTGGAAAATCTGGCCCAATTTGGCGTCGCGGCGGTGGTCGCCATCAACCGGTTCGACGCCGATAGCCAGGACGAGATGGCGGCGATCAGTGAATATTGCAAGGGTTTAGGCGTGGAAGCCCATGTTTGCAGCCATTGGGCGGATGGCGGCGCGGGCGCGGAAGCCCTGGCCCACAAAGTTGTGGAATTGGCGCAATCGGGTACATCGAATTTCCAGACGCTGTATGGGGACGAGGTGCCGTTGTGGGAGAAAATGCGCACCGTGGCCCAGCGCATATATGGCGCCGACGATATCAGCGCCGACCGCGTGGTCAGCCAACGCTTTCAACAATTACAGGATCAGGGCTACGGCCATCTGCCGATCTGTGTCGCCAAGACGCAGTACAGTTTTTCCACCGATCCGGACCGCAAGGGCGCGCCCTCGGGCCACTTGATTTCGATCCGGGAAATCCGCCTGGCGGCGGGCGCCGAATTTCTGGTCGTGGTCTGTGGCGACATCATGACCATGCCCGGCCTGCCCTCCCGCCCGGCTGCCGAGACCATCGGCCTGGACGAAAAGGGTCAAATCACCGGCCTGTTTTAGCCGGACCGAAAATTTGGGCGAGCCAAAAACGAATAAAAATACAGTATGGGCGGCGCTCTAAATGTTCTCCGCGCCGTAGTACAGCATCACCTTGTGCTGGGCTTCGGCAAAGAACAGCCAGCGTTCAATGACCACGCCAAAACTCATGGACACCGCCGCCAGGGCCGCCGCCAGCAAACTTAGCGGACCGGAGGCGGTGGCCTGTATGACGATCAGGATCAGGGGCAGGAGGAAGGCCGTCAGATGGGTCAGGCGGCGCAGCTTGGCGGCGTGCTTGCGGGCGATAGTGAAACCCATTTCCTTCAGTAGGTAATTATCCTGCACATGGGGCGGGTCCAGGGGGCGGACCTTTTCCAGGCCTTTCAGGCCGCCCAGACCGATGGCCGAGGCCGCACTGCCGGCGCCCGTGGCGCCGTCGATAGCCCGCCAATAGGCGATTTTCAGCAACCAGGCGGCGGCCACGGCGGCGAAACAAATGGCCTGGGTCAAGGCATGGCCCCCATGGTTAGTGACAAAGG
>JAKZRK010000252.1:0-4904 GCA_047518225.1 Alphaproteobacteria bacterium
CACCGGCGAGCGCGACGTACCGCGCGGGCATGGCGGTTGTTTTCCAGCCCAACAGCGCGCGAAGCTCAAGGATGCCGAGACCGGACGCGGCGGCCCGCGTGGCGACGGTGCGGCGAAGATCATGCAGGCGGGTGTTCTCAATACCGGCGGCAGCGGCAGCGGCCCGGAAGATGGCGGCGGTATGCTTGTAGCCAATCGGCGCGCGCCCGTTCGTGAAGCACCATTCATTGATGCGGGGAAGGCCGTCGAGCACGGCCACGGCGGCGGCGGGCAGGTCATGCCAGCGCCGCCCGGTCTTGGTCTCCGGGAGCAACAGCGCGCCGGTCTCCGCGTCCAGGTGTTCCCACTGGATCGCCAGTATCTCGCCAATGCGGAGTCCGGTCATGGCGGCGAAGCGGATGGCCGCGACGGCAGCCGGATTGCGGCCGTCGCGGTCGGCCAGCGCACCGGCCAGCGCACCCAATTCGGCAGGCGACAACACACGGTCCCGAGCACCTTCAACGCTTCGCTCGATACCACGCGCCGGATTCGTGTGCTGGCCGCGCTGGCCCCAATGCTCGGCGAGTGTGAAAATCCGGGACGCCAGCGCCAGGACGCGGTTCCGCATGACGCGCTTGAGCGGGTCCACCATGCGCTCCACGTCGGCGGTCTCCACGGCGGCAACCGGCATGGCCCCGAGCGCCGGGAGGATCACGGCCCGGCATTGCGAGGCATAGTCCGCGACGGTGCGAGGCTTCATGCGCCCGATCGCAATGCGCCGTTCGGCGTGGTCGTTCAGGAAGCGGTCAACGGTGTCGGCGACGGTCGGCGCTTCGGCGGCCTCCCGGCGACGGTCGAGCATATGCGCGTCTCCGGCCCGGACCTTGGCCATTTGCCGGGACGCGAGTGCGCGCGCTTGCTTGAGCGGCAGCTCGCCGACGCGGGCAAGCGTGACTCGCCGGTGCTTCCCGGCGTCATGGAAGTCCAGGACGTATGATTTCGTCCCGCCCGGCGCGATCCTCACGCCGAAGCTCTTGAAAGCGGCGTCCCACAGAATCCAGGTCGCGGCCCTCGGGGCGGCGTCCCTGATACGGCGTTCGGTAAGTGACATTCTGGCCTCCGCGTGTCCCGTTGTGTCCCGGAAAGACAGCATACAGCCGCCATATCCCGTTTGCAACCGCAATCTGGGAGGCTGAAATATAAGCTATATCAATGTGTTAGAAATTTCCCGCAATATGCCCGCCTTGACTTTTAATCAGTAGGTCCTCGGTTCGATCCCGGGCGGGCGTACCAAATTTCTTTTCAAAATCATGATATTTCGAGCCAGGGCCGGGGTGTCCTGGTCTTGGAATTATTGGCGCCCTTGGGTGTTCGGGTTCCGCCGCTGGGTGCGGAGCTTTTCGGGGACGGCGGGATCGCGGTCCCATTTTTTGACTTCGTTCTGCTGGACGGCAGTTTATGAGCGGCAATTGGCGGGCCTGATTGATTATCCGGCTGGGAACAGGGCACCGGGCGCCATCAATCCGGCCGGATCCAGATAATGCTTGATGGCCCGCATCAATTCACGCCGGAGCGGGTCCATATCCTGTTCATAGGGGTAATAACGGCCGATTTGCAAATGCTCCGCCCCGGCCTTGTGCAGGACATCGCCCAATTGCCGCCGCAAATCATGTGCGAAGGCGCGCGCCTCCGGCCGGTCGGCACGATCGCCATAGCGTTCCAGTTGCTTCCCGGTGACATGATGGCGGTGAAATCGATGCAGGCTATCGGGCCAAAAGAGGTGCGGCTCCAGGATAATGGCATCGCCACTGCTGACGGTCAGCAAACTCAGCTTCATCCCGTGGGCCCTCAGTGCCGGCGCGTGTTCGGCCAAAGCGGCCGCGAAGGCGGTATGGGCGCCCGCTATATCGCCCAGGCGAAAGACACCGTGAAATGGCAGCCAGCGCTCCCCCTCTGGCCCCAGCAGCGCCTTGATGGGGCGAAAGGGCCGTGACCTGGTAACACGGGGAATAGTATCGGGCACGGCCTCGCCGCCGGCCTGGATTGCCACCGCACCGGCCCTGGCGAGACGGGCGTGGGCGTGGGCCTCGTCCTCTCCCTCGATACAAAGGTGAAGCGAGCATTGCAAATCCGCAACCTTGCGACGGCCATCCCGAAACAGCTGTACCATGCGGCCCAGCCGCTGGGTTGGTGATCCCTGCTGGCGCAGGACATCCCCCGCGATCTCCATCCCTTCCAGTAATTCAAAGCCGCTGTTGGCAAGATTGATATGCGCTTGGCGGTCAAAGCCAAAACATTCCGCAATGCCTTCACCGCCCGACAAAGCCACCTGCGCCTCCAGCATCGCCGCCATGTTGGCATATTCGAAAGAGGCAAAAACCTCCGCGCCGGGCCGTTTGATGAGGCGCAAATTGGCCTCCGCCTTGATGCCAAAGGCGCCGCAATCGCCCAGGAAGAGGGCGCCAGCATCCGGCCCGCCGGGTTGCGGATGGGGCCGGCCGTCATGGCCGACGCCCGTGCGCATGATGTGGCCATCCGCCAGCACAATTGTCTGCCCCACGACGCTGTTGTCGGAAAACCCGTGCATGGCGGAGCCAAAGAATGTCGCCCGCTGGGCCAGGGCACCGCCGATGGTGCTACGAAACCCGGACAACGGGCCAAAAAACGGCGTTCGCATGCCATGCGGCGCCAGTGCCTCTAGCAGCGTTGCCCAGGTGCAACCGGCCTGCACGCGGACAATCCGGTTTACGGTATCGATTTCCATGACCTGATCCAGGGCGGAGGTATCGATCACCACGGAGCGCGTGGTGGCTGGCACGGTGCCGCCACTATAGGAATGGCCGCTACCGCGCGGGACCAGGGCATAGCCAAGCCCCGCCGCGGCCGATACGGCATTGGCCAGAGCATCAATGGTGACGGGCCGGACAATGGCGGCGGCGACGGCCTCCCCGCCGGCGATGTCATGGGAATGGTCCGCCCGCAATTCGGGGTCGGTTATCAACTCGTTCTCGGTCAGGCAATCCCGTAACTGCCGCCACAGTTTCCGCTCCGGCATGACCATACCCCTCCCGTCGGCCCCAATGAGCTGTATCTCAGTATAGAGTTTTTCTGGTTATGGCCGAAGCCCATGCCATACTGGCCCGCGTAAAGTGTCGTTTTTGGGGCCAGCTTTAGGGCCAAATGACAGGGATAACCGCATGGGCACGATCCATAACGTCGGCAAATTTTGCACCGAACGGGAAGCCGCCCGGAAATGAATTCACCGGCTTTTCAGATATCGCCCGAATTGGTCGGCGCCGACATTGCCTCGGGCGTCATGGCGGGAGCGTTACGTCATCCGGACAAAACGGCATTGCTGTTTGGGGCCCGTTGCCTGAGTTTTGCCCAATTGGCTGAACGCATCCAGCGTGTCGCGGCCCTGGCGCGCGACGAACTGAATTTGGCTGCGGGCGACTGCGCCGCGATCTATGCACCCAATTGTCTGCCCTATATCGAATTGGTCGCGGGCCTATCCCGCGCCGGCGTCATGGTGGCGACACCCACCCACCGGGCCGCGCAAAAGGAATTGCGACAAATCCTGAACAACTGCCAGGCCAAGGTGGTGATCTGCCCGGATGATCTTAGAGGCGGTCTAGAGTGGTTCGACAGCGCATCGGTTCTGTCACTCGAAACCGGGTACGAAGATATGCTGGCCCGGCAATCCCTGGATAAACCCGTGCCACCCGCCAACAGCGAGGCGACCTTCTGCATACCCTATACCTCCGGCACCACGGGGGAGCCCAAGGGCGTGATGTTGTCCCACCATTGCCGCAGCTACCTGTTCGCGGCCATGGCATATCATTTCCGCTGTCTCGGCCCGCGGGACCAGCACCTCTGTTTTGCACCCCTTGCACATGGGGGTGGTTTTGGCTTTGCCATGGCCAGTGTCTTCAACGGCGGCACCCTGGAGTTGATGGCCGCTTTTGATCCGGCCCATGTCATGGCGCGCCTGGCCAGCGGCGAGGTTACCTCCGCCTTCATGGTGCCGACACATATTCATCAAATTCTGGCGCTGCCGGAAGATATGTTGGCCCAACGCGACGGCTTTCGCCTCAACGGCATTGTCGTCAACGCCGCGCCATTTGCCCGGACCTTGAAGCAAAGCGCCGTGGCATTTTTCGGCGAAGGCATCATCCACGAATGTTATGGTTGTACCGAGGTCGGCATCTCCAACGCCCTGGCGCCTGAGTTGATCGAGGACAAACCGGGTTCCGTCGGCCCGGCAATCCGGGGCACCGAGGTCGCCGTGCGGCGGGAGGACCGCCACCCGGCCGAGCCTGGCGAAATTGGCGATATCTGGGTCAAGTCACCGACGCTGTTCAATGGCTATTGCCGTAACGAGGCGGCAACCGCCGAAGTCCTGGATGAGGGCTGGCTGTTGACCGGGGATATGGGCAGAATGGACCAAGACGGCTTTCTCTCCATCATGGATCGGCGCAAGGATATGGTGATCTCGGGGGGCATCAACATCTATCCCCGGGAGATCGAGGAAGTGCTGCTGCGTCATGCAAGCGTGGCCGAGGCCGCCGTGGTCGGCATTCCCGACGAGCAGTGGGGAGAATGTCTGGCCGCGGTCATCGTCTCCCGGCCCGGCCGGCAAGCCACGGCGCAAGCGATCGAAGCACATTGCAGGCAGTATCTGGGCGGCTATAAAATTCCGCGCCATATTACTTTCCAGGATGAACTCGTACGCAATCCCGCGGGCAAAGTTATGAAACGCACCATCAGAGACCAATTGTCGAAAGCCTAAGTGTCCGTCCCGAAAGAGGTTGATTCGTTTGAATCATTTATGATTCTGTAGTGCCATCGATTCGTTTTTGGGAGATGGCCGATGTGGACGCGCGAGAACCGTAGCCTTTACGACCGCAAGGGTCTTCGCTATCCGA
>JAKZRK010000253.1:0-17056 GCA_047518225.1 Alphaproteobacteria bacterium
TTGGTCGGAGCGAGTGGATTCGAACCACCGACCCCCACACCCCCAGTGTGATGCGCTACCAGGCTGCGCTACGCTCCGACAATGACCGAACCGACTTTAGCCGCCGATCCGTTATTCAGGGGAATATAACCGCCACCACCCGACGAAACAATTGCAATCACGGCGGCGTTCAGACTTTTGTGGTGGGAGGCCGCAGAATCTCTCGAATTTCGCCCAATTCGGCAGCCAGATCGGACAATTTGCCGCGCTGTGCCGCCGTCAGACCGGAATTCGCCCCAGCCGCACCGCCGCCCGCATGGGCGGCCACGGCCAAGGCGCCATGAGTTGCCCCGGGCGCGGCATGATCCGACGCCGTAGGATCAGGTAGCGGCGCGGACGCGCCGCTTTGCCGGCGGGTACGCGCAGCCGCCACGCCGGCCGCACTGATCCCGCCAGGCGTTGACAAGGAACGCCCGGACTCCATGATGGATTTCGAGCCGATTTCGCGCAGCAGCTTCTGTACGCCCTTGATCGTGTAGCCATCGGAATAGAGAAGATGACGAATGCCGCGCAGCAGATCCACATCTTCGGGCCGGTAGTAGCGCCGGCCCCCGCCCCGTTTCAACGGTTTGACCTGTGAAAACTTGCTTTCCCAGAAACGCAGGACATGCTGGGGAACCTCAAGGTCCGTGGCGACTTCGCTGATGGTGCGAAAGGCGCCGGGTGCCTTGGTTCTCCGGCGCGTTTGCGGGGCGCCGCCCACGATATCTACCACGTTCCCGGTCAGTCGACCGCAGCCACACCGGCGGTGGAACCGCTCAGATGCCGGTTGACCTGTTCTTTCAGCACATGGCTGGGGCGAAAGACCAGAACCCGGCGGGGCGCGATGGGCACCTCTTCACCGGTTTTGGGATTGCGGCCGATACGTCCGCCTTTCTGACGCACCAAAAAACTACCGAAAGACGAAACCTTTACAGTGTCTCCCTGAACCAAACTGTCACAAATCTCAGCCAGGACGGATTCCACCAACTGCGCGGATTCATTGCGCGACAGCCCCACCTCTTGGTACACGGCCTCGCTCAATTGCGCGCGCGTTACGGTATTGCCTGCCACGTCTCTTCCCCTTGGTCCGTCAGGATCGAGACCCTAGCAAACTGGTAGTTTCCAGTCAATATCAAAGGGATGCAGGGTGGAGTTTAAGTAATATAGTGATTCGCGCTAAAATCGGCGTCCCGCCGGGCCGGTGTAGCTGCCTACATGTGGGCGAAATAACCCTGTACAGACTCACCACCGGGCCAGCACGGCGCCCCAGGTGAAGCCGCCGCCCATGGCCTCCATCAAAATCACATCGCCCTGCTTGATCCGTCCGTCCCTTACCGCCTCGTTCAACGCCAGGGGCACCGAGGCGGCGGAGGTATTGCCGTGCTCGGCCACCGTCAATACGATCTTTTCGGCGGGCAATTTCAGCTTCCGGGCGGTGTGATCAATAATCCGTCTGTTGGCCTGATGGGGCACCAGCCAATCGATGGCGTCGGGCGACAGGTCATTGGCCTCCAGCGCCTCCGTGACGACGCTGGTTAGATTTTTGACCGCGTGGCGAAATACCTCGCGCCCGCGCATGCGCAAAAATCCCGCCGTACCGGTGGATGAGGGCCCGCCATCGACATATAACATATCGTGATGGCGCCCATCGGCATGCAAGTGGGTCGACATGATGCCGCGTTGGCCGCCGGCGGGCGTATCATCGGCGGTGCCGTCCTCGGCCCGCAGCACCACGGCGCCGGCGCCATCGCCAAACAGCACACAGGTGGCCCGGTCTTCCCAGTCCAATATGCGCGAGAAGGTCTCGGCGCCGATTACCAGAGCATTGTGGGCCTGTCCGGCCTTGATAAAATTATCCGCGATGGCCAGGGCATAGACGAAGCCGGAACAGACCGCCTGCACATCGAAGGCCGGGATACCGGCAATTCCCAGGCGGGCCTGGACCCGGGTAGCGGTGGCGGGAAACGTTTCATCCGGCGTCGCGGTGGCCAGGATAATCAGGTCCAACTCGCTGGCCGCCATGCCGGCCGCGGCCAGTGCATCGACTGACGCGGCATAAGCTAGATCCGAGGTCATCTCGCCATCGGCGGCAATATGCCGGTTGGAGATGCCGGTACGCGCGAATATCCATTCGTCGGATGTATCGACTTTCGCGGCCAATTCGTCGTTGCTGAGCCTGCGTTGGGGCAAATACGCGCCACAGCCTATGAATACGGACTTTATCATCCTAGCGGGCCACGGCCCGGTCCCGTGCTTCGTCATGATCGGAAAATTGTGCCATATCGGCCGTGATACGGCCAATCAGATCGTCCGCCACCATATCCACCGCCAGACCAATAGCCGTGGCGAAGCCAACATCGTCCATGCCACCGTGGCTTTTTACGCTGATGCCATTCAAGCCCAGAAAGACGCCGCCGTTGTGATGGCGTGGATCAATCCGTTCCCGCAAGGCCATTATCGACGGTTTGGCCAGCATATAGCCAACCCTTGACATCAGGGACTGGCTAAAGGCTGTGCGCAGGAACTGGGAAAACAGCTTTGCTGTCCCTTCCATCGTCTTCAGCGCCACGTTGCCACTGAAGCCATCGGTCACGACCACGTCCGTGGTGCCCTTGGCGATATCATCGCCTTCGACGAAGCCATGAAAGCGCAAGGGCAAGTCCGCCTCGTTTAGGATCGCCGCGGCGCCCTTGACGGCTTCGTTGCCCTTCAACTCCTCCTCGCCCACATTCAACAGCCCGACCGTAGGTCGCGGCAGGCCCAGGATAGTGCGGGCAAAGGCCGCCCCCATGATGGCGAATTGGACCAGATTGTCTTCGTCGCATTCCACATTGGCGCCGAGATCGAGCATGACGCTTTCACCGCGCAAGGTGGGCAGAAAGCCACATAGGGCCGGTCTGTCGATCCCCTTCATGGGTTTCAGGACAAATTTCGACATGGCCATCAAAGCACCGGTATTACCGGCCGAGACGACCCCACCCGCCTCGCCGTCGGTCACCGCGTTGATGGCCAGCCGCATGCTGGTTTGCCGGCCCTGGCGCAGCGCCTGACTGGGCCGGTCCGTCGACGCCACCTGACGGTCCGTATGGCGCACGATCGCCACATCACGCAAGATACGGTGACGGGACAGCAAGGGAGATATCTTGGCCTCGTCACCAAACAACAGGAACCGCAGGTTGGGATGCCTTTCGCGCGCCAATGCGGCGCCGCCGACGACCATGCCGGGGGCAGCATCACCGCCCATTGCATCCAACGAAATCGTAATGTCAGGGGTCACGCGAGTGGACCGAGCGTTGTTATTTCAGGATCAGGCGGCACTTGACGGTTCGCTGACCTCGCGGTCGTTGTAATAACCGCAGGCGACGCACACATGATGGGGCCGTTTTAATTCGCCGCAATTTGGGCATTCGGCGTAGGCCGAGGCTTTTAAGGCATCGTGGGAACGGCGCTGACCGCGACGCGATACGGAGATTTTTTTCTTAGGTACAGCCATAGCTTCACATTTTCATCCAAGTTGTCCGGGACCTAAATTCACCGACCACAACGGTCACGGCCCGATTTCATCACACAATGTCGTCACAAAATTTCATCGCACTCATTATTCACACCGCTCAAACAGCACCACTTCCGGTGCCGCCGTCACCCTGCCCGCCAGACCTTCCGCCAGATCGCCATCTTTCCAGAACAGCGAAGGGGTTCACATCGTCCAGGCTGGTGCCCGCATTATCTTCTGGCGCTCCGTCGGCCCCCGCAACCATGTCGGCTCCCGTGTTGGTCCCGTCCACCTCGATCCCCGCGCCCTCCATCACCACCTCGGTTTTGATCCCGGGTGTACGCGGATAAGGATCAAGGGAAAGCGATAAATGCTGGGCGACCAACTCGCCAACATCAATTCGACCATCGTCCAAGGGTTCGATCGGATCCTCACCGAAAGGATCCACGAACACCTCGCCCTCCGTATGGTCCTTTTTCCCCCGTTTTTGTTCGCCTTCACAAAGCAGGGAAAAACGATCCGAAACCTTTGCCGCCACAGGTTCAAGCGTCACGACACACGTTTGTACCACATTCGCCGAAAAATCAACATTCAACCGCACCAGACCGACCGCCGTCCGCCGCAACGACACGTCCACCTGCAAATCCGCCACGCTAGGCAGATCGAGCCGCAGGGCCAAGGCGGCGCGTTCCTTCGCGTCAGCCCGCATCTTAATGACGGCGCCGTCGGCACCGATGGCGTCGACTTGCACCAAGCGACTAAATTCCGGCTGTGCCCGCGTATCGGTCACCGCAAATTCTCCAACTCCATGAATGACCTGGACGGGCGCCGCCACTCCTTTGAGAAGGCAGCGCGGGCAGCAAGGCCGGCGCAAAATACGGATATCGAATTCACTGGTCAACGCCTTTTCCGGGCCATGGCGCGAATTGCATATCGCCGGATAAAGTCCGCGCCTCGGAGAGCGAAGCCATATGCCCCGCCTGGCAACGGAGATAATCCGCCATCGCCTCTAGTTGAGCCGGCGTCGGCGCGACCGTGCCAAATAAATTTCTGCGCAAAGCCTCGCCCAAGAGCCCGTCTGGACCCGCCAAAGCTTCGTCATAGGCCGCCGCGCGGCCATAAAAGGCCTTTGCCATATGCTTCACCCGCTTGCCCACGGCAATATCCGAGACGCCCATTTCCCGCAGAGAGCGGTCCATGTCGCCGAACATGGCATCGAACAGGGCCTGGGCAATATCGCCGGCCCGTCCACTCACCTTTGGCGCCGTGCCGTGCCGCGCCAATTTATTCAGGGGCCGCAGCAGTAGAAAAACATGCATGACGATCAGTTCAAAGCGCCCGTCAACCGAATCGGGGATGCCATGATCGCTATAAAACATGGGCTGCCGGGCCTGAGCCACGGCGGTAAGGTACAGCGCATGGGCTACATCCTGGCCCCGGTCGCGCTTGCGAAACCAATTTCTCAACACTTATTCGACCTTGCGCTGATAGGAAAACAAAGAGACACCTTGCGACGCCCAGATTGACTCGGCTCGGGCAACGGTGGCATGTTCCCCGCCGATGAATATAACGATTATACACCAAAGACATTCTATTCGGTCGCGCTTGCGTACGCCCCTGGCGGCCTTGGCGACGGCTGTCCTGCTTGGCTGTTCGCCCATGCAAAGCAGCCACGGTTATATGCCCGATGATGAGCTGGTGGCCAAACTGCGCCCCGGTGTGCACGACCGCGATTCAGTCACTTCCCTATTCGGGTCGCCCACCACCATTGCAAATTTCAATGGCGAAACCTGGCTTTATGTGAAGCGGGAAACCGAACATATCGCTTTCTTTGACGAGGAATTGCTGGAACAGGCCGTGTTGGCGGTGCGTTTCAACAAGGCCGGCGTGGTCAGTGACATTCAGCGTTATGCCAAGGCGGACGGTGAGGCCCTGGTGCCGGTAGAGCGAAAAACCCCAACCAGGGGCAAGGAAATGACGGTGCTGGAGCAGTTGTTCGGCAACATCGGCCGCTTTTCCAACCAACCCCAATAGAAGACTAAGAGGCGGCAAAATACCGCCCGCCAATGGCTGATCGAAAAGCCCCGTCGGCAAGCGCCGACGGGGTTTCCTATTTCGGCTCTGATGGCGGACGATCGGTGATCCAGATCAATTCCGCAGATCAATTCCGCAGGTCAATTCCAATGAGACAGGACACCCAACAGCAGTAAAGCCATGATGTTGGTAATCTTGATCATCGGGTTGACGGCCGGGCCGGCGGTGTCTTTGTAAGGATCGCCGACCGTGTCGCCGGTAATCGCCGCCTTATGGGTTTCCGACCCCTTGCCGCCAAGATTGCCGTCCTCGATATACTTCTTGGCGTTGTCCCAGGCGCCGCCACCCACCGTCATGGAGATCGCCAGATACAGCCCCGTTACGATAACGCCCAGCAACATCGCGCCAACGGCGGCGAAGGCCTCGCCCTTGCCGGCGATTGCCACCATGACAAAATACAGCACTATGGGAGCCAGCACCGGCAACAGGGACGGGATGATCATTTCCTTGATCGCGGCCTTGGTCAGCAAATCGACGGCGCGGCCATAATCCGGCTTCGAGGTACCCGCCATGATGCCGGGATCTTCCTTGAACTGCCGGCGGACCTCTTCCACCACTGTCCCGGCGGCACGGCCCACCGCCGTCATGGACAAGGCGCTAAAGAGGAAGGGCAACAGGCCGCCAAAGATCAGACCGATCACCACATAGGGGTTGGACAAGGCGAAATTCACCGCCACATCCTTGAAATAAGTGTACTGCTCGGAATTGGCGGCAAAGAACTTCAAATCCTCGGTATAGGCCGCAAACAGCACCAGGGCGCCAAGACCGGCGGAGCCAATGGCATACCCCTTGGTCACGGCCTTGGTGGTGTTGCCCACCGCGTCCAGGGCGTCCGTGGTTTTACGTACGTCTTCGTCCATATCCGCCATCTCGGCGATGCCGCCGGCGTTATCGGTCACCGGACCATAGGCGTCCAGGGCCACCACCATGCCGGCCAGGGCCAGCATAGTGGTCACCGCGATGGCGATGCCCATCAGGCCGGCCAGGGAATGGGAGATCAGAATGCCGGCAATGATAATGAGGGCCGGTATGGCGGTCGATTCCATGCCAATGGCCAGACCCTGAATAACATTGGTGCCATGCCCCGTGGTCGAGGCCTGGGCAATGCTGCGTACCGGACGGTACTCGGTCGAGGTGTAATATTCCGTGACCCAGATCAACAGGCCCGTAACCGCCAGACCGGCAAGGCCGCAGAAGAATAGATCCTGCCCCGAGAAACCCTTGTCGCCAATCTGGCCCATGCCGATAATCCAGTCGGTCACCGGCCACAGGGCCACGGCCGAAAGCACGGCGGCAACGATGAAGCCTTTATACATCGCGCCCATGATGTTCTGGCTGCTGCCCAACTTCACGAAAAAGGTGCCGATCACCGAGGTGATTATGCAGGCCCCGCCAATGGCCAGAGGATACAGCATCATTTGACCCGATAGGGCCGCATCACCGGCGAAGAAGATAGAGGCCAGGACCATGGTGGCCACCACGGTTACCGCGTAGGTCTCGAACAGGTCGGCGGCCATGCCGGCGCAATCGCCCACATTGTCGCCCACGTTATCGGCGATGGTGGCCGGGTTACGCGGGTCATCCTCGGGGATACCGGCTTCCACCTTGCCAACCAGATCGCCGCCAACGTCCGCGCCCTTGGTGAAGATGCCGCCACCCAGACGGGCAAAGATGGAAATCAACGAAGCGCCGAAGCCGAGGCCCACCAGGGGATCAATCAGATCGCGGCCCCCAACGCCCATTTTCAGCAGCACCGCATAGGTAACCGATACCGCCAACAGGGCCAGACCGGCCACCAGCATGCCGGTGATGGCGCCCGACTTAAAGGCAATGTCCAGGCCCTTGGCCAGGCTTTGGCGGGCGCCTTCGGCGGTGCGCACGTTGGCCCGCACCGAGACGTTCATGCCGATATAGCCCGCCGCGCCCGACAGCACCGCGCCGACCAAATAGGCCAGGGCGACCGAGATGTTGAATAGCAGAAACAGGATGACAAAGATCACCACGCCAACCGCGCCGATCGTCAGGTATTGACGATTCAGATAAGCCTTGGCGCCAAGCTGAACGGCAGCCGCGATTTCCTGCATGCGCTCGTTACCGGCGCTTTCCGATAATACCGAGCGCACCGCCCAGATACCGTAAACCAGTGCGATCAAACCGCAGACGATGGCAAAAGCCAATCCCGTTGACATAGGTCACATCCTCTTTGCTGGATCTCGTCGATGGTCGTGGGGTCAAATTTAGGCGCCTGACCCTGCTATTCCGCCAGGGGCGAAAATGCGCGCGATAAATGCCAGAGAAGCGTCCGAAACGCAACCGGTGCCTTCGACATGGGTTTAGCGCATGGGTGAAACGGCTTAGCCGGCCGAGGTCGCCGTCAGGACAAAGGCAGCGCCTTTTCCTGGCCGCGGCTGATGAAGGCGTACCAGATAATCAACAAAGTGACGGCGACGATAAAAGGCAGGGCCATCAGATTGACCAGATCCCAACCAAAGTTGAACAGCAGATGTCCCGACAGAAACGAGCCCAACGCGGTGGTGGCGAAAACCATGAAATCGTGAGCCGCTTGGGTCTTGGCCCGCTCGGCCGTGGTATAGGTCTCGGTCAACAGCGTCGAACCGCCGATAAAAAGAAAATTCCAGCCCAGGCCGACCAGGAACATCGAGACCAAATAGTGTTGAAGCAGAACACCCGAAAGGGCGGCGAAAATGGCGAACAGCAACAGAATGGCGCCGCTCAGCATGATCTTGATCAAGCCGAAGCGGTCGATCAAATGGCCGGTAAAAAACGACGGCGCAAACATCCCCACCACGTGCCATTGAATGACCAGACCGGCATCGCTGACCGGATGATCGGAGGAAACCATCGCCAAGGGCGTGGCCGTCATCAACAATGCCATGACGCCATAGCCGATCATCGAGGAACCGGCCGCCGCGATGAAGCGCGGTTGCCGCATAATCTTTAGCAGGGGACGGCCGGTCTCCCGCAATTCCGCCTCCGACAACTTTGGGATCCGCACCATCGATGCCAGCAGGAATACACCGGCCGTCATGGCCGCCAGCAACAGATAACTCGCCAGATATTCGATGTCGGGCAACCAATCGCGGGACCGGACGGCGAGAGACGGGCCGATTACACCGGCAACAACGCCCCCCGCCATGACCAGGGAAATCGCCTTGGGCCGAAATGACGGGGACGCGGCATCGGCCGCCGCGAAACGGTAGTATTGGCAAAAGGCATTGTAGAATCCCACCGTCAGGGCGCCAAGGCACAACAGCCAGAACATGGAATTGTACAGGGCCAGGGCGCAGGTCAACATACCGCAAACGCCAACCACCGCCGCCCCCATGAAACCGGCGCGGCGGCCCACCCTGCGCATCACCAACGAGGCCGGAATTGTCATCATGGCGGTGCCAAGGATGACCGCGCTGACGGGCAAGGTCGCAAGCGTTTTGTCGAATGCCAACTGGTAGCCGATCAAGCCGCCCACGAAAAACAGAGTGGTCTGGCCGCAAACGAAAATCGACTGGCAAATTGCCAAAAGCGTGACATTGCGATATTGGGGATGGGCAAACACCCGGTAAATCTAATCGCTTGTTAAATCCCGGACAAGCGGCGAATTAGAGGGCGCGGCGCGCATGGCCGCCGTGGTTTTTAACCGCCCATACGCAAAACATTTAGAACCAAAACATCCTGTATACCCTCGTCGCCCAGCATGCCCCTGGTCAAAAGCAACACCCGCTTTTTCAAATCAGCCAAGTCCATTGTGCCAGTGTCGTCATTGACCGCGATGGGGTTGGTGAAAAGCTCCGTGTGCATGGCATCCCGCAATCGGGGCAGAACCGCCTGTACGTCATTCTTCACGCCAGCGTCGGCGACTTGCAGGCTAAGGGTCAAGATGACCTGATATTGCACGCGTCCGGCGGAGATTACCGGCGCTGAAATCGGCTCGAACTGCACAAATAGCGCTTCACTGGCCTGTTCGGCGTCGGTGCCGCGTCCGCTGGCGGCACCCTCGTTCCCTTCGTCCTTGGCCGCTACTTCCTGATTAAGGCCCAAGGGCTCGTCAAGCATGCCCATGGCATACAATCCGCCGCCCGCGCCGCCTAGCAACACGATCAACGCCAGCAAACCCATGATGAATTTCTTCACGATATGCCCCGCACATATGCCCAGGGCACAGATGATTAAATGTGCCCGGATTCTTTGAAAAATAGCTATTAAACCAATTTTTTAAGTCGCATTAGCGACGCCAATTAATCGAACATCGCGCCCGGCCCGGCGGCGTAAATCCGAACGGGCCATGCACCAGCGCCCAGCATGGCAAAAATTGGTTATGAGAAGGTTACAACGATAAAAACAAAATTCGCCGTCCGCGATCAGAAATGGCGATAGCCGCCGCGGTCCAGAACGACGGCGTTACCTCGTTGGTCGAAAACTTGGACGCCTTGCCCCGCCAGGACCCGGCCGATACAGGTGACCGGCGCCGCAACGTCCCGGGCGGCGGCCAACAAACGGGTTTCGTTCCCAGGCGCCGCCGAAAATAGCAGCTCATAGTCATCGCCAGCCACGATCGCGCCCACGGCCCCACCGATCAGGCTCGCCAGGGGCGAAACGGGCACCCGATCCAGTTCGACCTCCATGCGGACGGCGGATTGTTCCGACAGATGAGCCAGGTCGGCTACCAACCCATCGGATACGTCGATACAGGCGCTGGCCAGGCCCCGCAGGGACCGGCCCAGGTCCAGACGCGGCTGCGGCCGGCGATAGCGTTCAAGCGCCGTCCGCCGATCCGCCACCGCACCGCCCTTCAGACCGTCGCGTAGAATGCGCAGGCCGACGCCGGCATCGCCAATCCGGCCCGAGACATAGATACGGTCACCGGCGCGGGCACCGTTTCGGCGCAGGGCGCTATTCATGGGCAACTCGCCGATCGCGGTCAGCGACAGGCTCATGGGTCCCTGGGTCGCGACTGTATCGCCGCCCAGCAAGGCAACGGAATGTGCCGCCTGCCCCTCGGCCAAGCCCCGGGCAAAAGCGGCAATCCAGGCTTCATCCAGATCGCGGGGCCAGGCGGCGGTGATCAGATAGCCCACCCCCTCGGCCCCCATGGCGGCCAGATCGGACAGATTGACCGCCAGCAGCTTTACCGCCACGTCACCCGCCGGATCGGTGTCGAGAAAATGAACGCCCGAGATGATGGCATCGGCAGTAAAAACCAGTTGCCGGCCTGGCGTCGGCGTCAGGACGGCCGCATCATCGCCCAATCCAAACGCGCCAGGGCCGGCCAAGGGCGCGAAGTAACGTCCGATTAGATCGAATTCACCGAGCCCCCGCACCGTTATCGAACCCGGTGCCGGGTCAGTTGGAGTTCGCGCGCTCATTCTTGTGCTCCAGGACTTCCTCCGCCCGCAGCTTTTGCGCGACCTCCTGCAGCACGCCGTTGATAAAGCCGCCCTCGTTACCGTCGTAGAAAGCCTTCGTGATCTCCACGTATTCATTGATGATCACCGCCACCGGAACGTCCGGGCGATAGCATAATTCGTAGACGGCACAGCCCAGAACCTCGGCCAAAATGCGGTCCAGGCGATCAAATTTCCAGCGCCGCGGCAGCGCATTATCAAGAATTTCCACCAGATGTTCGTGGTGGCGGCACGTGCCCCGCACCAGGTCGGAGAACAGATCGCCGTCAACTTCGGCATAGGCATCCTCGGGCAGCGCGGCGCCTGGCCGATGGGTCAGAAATTCGATAATCGTATCTTCGACCTCGCCATCGCCCGCGTCCGGGCTGCTTAGGGTCAATTGATAAAGCGCCTGCACCGCCGCCAGACGCGAGGCCCGGCGCAACGCGCCAAGCGAAATTTTTGTTGTCCCCGCTCCCCGGCTCATCGTGGGAAATATCCAAATTCGCGTTTCACATCGATCATGCGCAGGGCGGCATTGGCAACCACCCCGCCTTTATCCCCCTGATCGACCGACGCCCGCACCCAGGCCTGCGCCTCGTCCTCCACCGTCAGAACGCCAAACCCCATGGCAACGGAATATTCCAGGGTCAGGTCCATCAGACCGCGGGCGCATTCGCCACAGACATAGTCGTAATGCGATGTCTCGCCGCGAATAACGCAGCCCAAGGCGACATAGCCATCATAGCGCCGCCGTCCGCCCACCAATTCCATGGCTTTGATACTCATACGAATGGCGGCCGGAATTTCGAACGCACCGGGCACTGCCAATCGATCATATGTGGCCCCGGCCGCATCCAATGCCGCCACGGCGCCTTTCGCCAATTCGTCGGAGATCTGCTCGTAGTAGCGGGCCTCGACGATCAGGAGGTGGGGTGTGTCACTCATTTGGGTTTACAATTCCTCGATCGGAATGCGGCGGATGCCGGTAATGGTCAAGCCATAGCCATCGAGACCGACGATATCATAATCGGAATTCGTCAATAATTCCATTTCCCGCACCCCGAGATCGAACAGGATTTGCGCCCCGATGCCATAGTCACGCAATTCTATCCTGTGGGGCACATGTTCGCCCGCTTTGCGGCGGATCTTGTCCGAAACGGCCGTGGGCATGGCTTCGCGGATCAAGACCACCACGCCCCGGTCTTCGTTTGCGATCAGCCGCATGGCCGATTGCAAGACACCCGCCTTGCCGGCCGTATCTCCCAGGGTATCGCTCAACACGTCCAATGCATGCATGCGCACCGGCACCGAGCCCGGCGCGGTCACATCCCCTTTGACCAAGGCGACATGTTCGGAATAGGCGATTTTGTTAACGTAGACCACGGCCCGGAAATTACCGCCATAGGAACTATTGAAATCCGCCTCGGCGCGGCGCTCCACATAAGTTTCCGTGCGCCGGCGGTATTCGATCAAATCAGCTATGGTGCCGATCTTCAGGCCATGGAACTGGGCGAATTTTATCAAATCGGGCATCCGCGCCATGGTGCCGTCATCATTCATGATCTCGCAGATCACACCGGCGGGCGGCAAGCCCGACAGCCGCGCCACATCCACCGCCGCCTCCGTATGTCCGGCACGTACCAGGACACCGCCATCACGGGCCATCAGGGGAAAGATATGACCCGGCGTCGCAATATCCCTGGCGTCGCTTCCCGGCGCGATTGCGACGGCGACGGTGCGGGCCCGATCAGCCGCGGAAATGCCCGTGGAAATGCCGTGCCGCGCCTCTATGGAAACGGTAAAGGCCGTGCCGTGCCGGGATTCATTGCGTTGCGCCATCAACGGCAGGCCCAGTTGCTGCACCCGCTCGCTATTCAGGGACAGACAGATCAGGCCGCGGCCATAACGGGCCATGAAATTAATTGTTTCCGGCGTCGCCATGGAAGCTGGAATAATCAGGTCACCTTCGTTCTCCCGGCCTTCATCATCAACCAGGATGAACATCCGGCCTTGCCGGGCATCTTCCAAAATCTCTTCTATACTCGATAGATATTCCAGATCTTCAACTATGATTTCGTTCACAGCGTCTCCTTTTGCGCCAGCCGCGCCACGTACCGGGCCAGTACATCAATTTCCAAATTGACCCGGTCGCCGGCCTCCGCCGTACCAAAGGTGGTCATCTCTTGTGTGTGGGGAATGATATTGATGCCAAAGCCCCTCTCATCCACTTCGTTCACGGTCAAGGATACACCGTTCAGGCAGACGGAACCTTTCGGCGCGATAAAGGGCGCCAGCTCGTCCGGCAATGTGAAGCGGAAACGCAGTGAATCCCCCTCCTCCTGAATACCGGCGATTTCCACGACCCCGTCCACATGTCCCGAGACGATGTGCCCGCCCAACTCGTCCCCCACCTTCAGGGCCCGTTCCAGGTTGATGGCGCTGCCGATCCCCCAACCGGCCAGATTGCTACAGGCCAGAGTTTCCGCCGATGCGGTGACGGAAAACCAACCCGGCGCCTTATCCACCACCGTCAAGCAAACCCCTGAACAACAGATCGAGGCGCCGATGGCGATCACGGCGCTATCATATTGCGCGGCGATAACAAATTTTGTATCGCCGGCGGGTTCGACCTTTTTGACCCGGCCGATATCAGTAACTATGCCAGTAAACATACCCTTTATTACGCCCGATAGACGTAGCTTTCCAGTACATCATCTCCCAACGCCTCAATTCCCTGGCGTTGAAAGCGCGGCATATTCGCCAACCCCGCCACGCGCAACGCGCCGACAACCGCCAAGCCATCATCCCCGATCAGCCCTGGTGCACGAAACCAGGCTAGATAATTAACCACTTCAGCGGCCAGAAAAGCGGTTGCAACGCCGCTGCCGCCCTCGAGCAAAACCCTGGTAATGCCCCGCTCCGCCAGGGCCTCCAAGGCGCCGCGCGGATCAATCCGGCCCTGCCCGTCCAGTGGCGCCGCCAGAATGTCCACGCCGGGTTTGTCCAAGGCCCTGCTATTTTGTCCCGGCCCGGTGACCAGCCACAGAGGGTGATCCTTGGCGCCCTGGACCAGACGGCTGTCGCCGGGCAACCGCAAATGGCTGTCCAAGACGACCCGGACCGGAGACTGCCCGATCATGCCCGGCAGGCGGCAGGTCAATTCCGGATCGTCCGCCAGGGCGGTGCCAATGCCAACCAGGACGGCATCATGTTCGGCCCGCAACAGATGGCCCCGGGCGCGGGCTTGCGGTCCCGTAATCCACTGACTTTCACCACCGCCGAGGGCGATGCGGCCATCCAGGGTCGAGGCCAGCTTCAACGTTACCAGGGGCCGGCCTTGGTTCACCTTCGACAGAAAGCCGGCATTCAGCGCTGCCGCCGCCTCGCTTTCCGCCCAATCCACCGTAACACCCGCGGCGCGCAACATCGCCGCGCCCCGGCCATTGACCCGGCTGTCGGGATCGGGGAGAGACATGACCACGCGGGCGATTTTTGCCGTGATCAAGGCCCCGGCGCACGGCGCGGTCTGGCCCTGATGGGCGCAAGGTTCCAGGCTGACGTATGCGGTGGCGCCCTTGGCCCTGGGCCCCGCTTGTTCCAGGGCCATTGTTTCCGCATGGGGGCGGCCGCCCGGCTGGGTCCAGCCCCGGCCCACGACCAAGTCGCCGACGGGGTCCCGGCCCGGATGCACCAGCACGCAACCCACCGCCGGGTTGGGCCAGACGTTGCCCAGGCCGCGCTGGGCCAGAGCCAGGGCCACGCCTAGATAATCATCATCCGAACGATTTGGCAGCCTGGCATCAATCGTTCTCAATCTCCTCGTCGCCGCCGATTTGGCCAATGAAATCCTCGAAATCGCGGGCTTCACGGAAATTCTTGTAGACCGAAGCAAAGCGGACGTAGGCCACCGGATCCAGATTGGATAGCGCCTCCATGACCAGTTCACCGACGGTTTCAGAACGGATCTCGCTCTCGCCCGAACTTTCCAAGCGGCGCTGAATACCGTTCACCACCCTCTCAACCCGCTCCTCGTCCACCGGCCGTTTGCGGGTCGCCAATTGGATCGAGCGGATCAACTTGTCCCGGTCAAAGGCCACCCGTTGACCATTCTTTTTCAAAATTGTCAGATCCCGCAGCTGCACCCTCTCGAAGGTGGTAAAGCGCGAACCGCAATCAGCGCAAAAGCGCCGCCGGCGTATCGCCGCGTTATCTTCGGTGGGGCGGGAGTCCTTCACCTGAGTGTCGTTATGACCGCAAAATGGGCAACGCATCAGAGCCATCTATCCTTGTTCACAATGGGTTCGCAAAGCACCTTATGCGCGGGCGCACAGCCCCTGAAACGCAATCTCTCAATAAATCGGAAAGGCCGCACACATGCCCTCGACCTTCGCGCGCACCTCCGCCTCGACCGTGTCGTTACCGGCCACGCCATTACCGGCCACGCCATCCAGGACGTCGGCGATCAGATGACCAATGGTTTGAAACTCGCCGATGCCAAAGCCCCGGGTCGTCCCCGCCGGCGTACCCAGCCGGACGCCGGAAGTCACCGTTGGTTTTTCTGGATCAAAGGGCACGCCATTCTTGTTGCAGGTAATCGCCGCCCGCTCCAGCGCCGCCTCGGCAATGTCACCTGTCAGTCCTTTCGGGCGCAGGTCAACCAACATCAAATGGGTGTCCGTGCCACCCGAGACGATATCCAGTCCGCGTTCCTGCAAGACCAACGCCATGGCACGGGCATTATCCACCACCGCCCGCGCATAAACCCTGAAGGCCGGCGTCATGGCCTCCTTGAAGGCGACCGCCTTGCCGGCGATGGCATGCATCAACGGGCCACCCTGCAGGCCGGGAAAGACAGCCGAATTGATCTTCTTGGCCAAGGCTTCGTCGTTCGACAACACCATCCCGCCACGGGCACCGCGCAAGGTCTTGTGGGTTGTCGTGGTGACCACGTCCGCATGGGGCAAGGGACTGGGATGGCTGCCGCCGGCGACCAGACCGGCGAAATGCGCCATATCGACCATCAGCTTGGCCCCCACCTGATCGGCGATTTGGCGGAATGCGGCAAAATTTATCACGCGCGGATAGGCGGAACCACCGGCAATGATCAATTTTGGCCGATGTTCCTTGGCCAACCGCTCCACTTCCTCGAAATCGATTTGGGCATCCTCGCGGCGCACGCCATATTGCACCGCGTTGAACCATTTACCCGATTGATTGGGCGGCGCGCCGTGGGTCAGATGTCCCCCCGCCGCCAACGACATGCCCAGCACCGTATCGCCGGGTTTCAGGATGGCCATGAAGGCCGCCTGATTGGCCTGTGAGCCGGAATTCGGCTGCACATTGGCGAATGCGCAATCAAAAATCACCTTGGCCCGGTCAATGGCCAGCCGTTCCGCGACATCGACATATTCGCAGCCGCCATAATAGCGCCGCCCGGGATAACCCTCGGCATACTTGTTCGTCATAACAGAGCCTTGGGCCTGCAAGACCGCGCGCGAGACGATGTTTTCCGATGCAATCAGTTCTATCTGATTCTGTTGGCGCCGCAATTCATCGGCCAAAGACGCGAATAACTCCGGGTCCCGTTCCGCCACATCCTGGGTGAAAAACCCATTCTCGGCAGGTGACTCCATGAGGGAACTGGTTCGCGGCATTCAACAATCCTTCTCAATCATGCCTTCAGTAAAGACACCAGCTAAACAGCGGCCATGACCAACGTAGGGAGCCGGTGAATTCGTCTCATGCGAAATCGGCCTTCGCGTCCGCATGCATACCATATGTAGATGTCGGTGCCAACGCATCACAGTGCGGCTTCCTCCGGTTGGAGGAGGAAAACCGCCCCTGCCCCTTTATTTCCCCGCAATTACGGTAAATAAGAAACATTTAAAGTAAATGCTACCTTAACGCGTGCCTATCCGGTTGTAACCCACACCCACTATATGTAGGGTGTGCCGTCATACGGCAGGCAAGGGTGTCAGAGTGGAAATTGATGTTTTGAAACGGGATGATTCGCCATTTCCAGCATCACTTCTTGAGTTACAGCGGC
>JAKZRK010000254.1:0-10135 GCA_047518225.1 Alphaproteobacteria bacterium
TTCGGTTTTCAGAACAATCAAGAATTAGCCGGATCGCCTCCTCAATGCGCCTGCGCCGGCCCTTGCCTGCAGTCCAAGGAGACACACTACATATAGTGGGTGTGGGTGATAACCGGATAGGCAAGATTCCTTCTTGTGCTCTCCATCGTATCGTCCGGTGCCTCGCACCGTTTCCACGGTCCGGGCATCGGCTGGCTCTAATTTGGCGCCTCTGCAATGGGTGGCGGGTACTTGTTTGAAACGAGGGCCGCCGTCGATATCCAGGCAGGCATTCCTCTCCCGCCAATAGGCGCGGCCGCCCCTGGCCATCGCCAATTGGTCGAGAAAGAAATGGCTTTGCCATTGTGGCGTCGCGTGCCTGGTTTCCTTCAGCGTCTTGCGGTCGATCACGGCCAATGATTTGCGGGTCCCTACCCTGACCGAGGGGTCTGTGATTTCCAATTCGCCCTGATCGGTCAGGATGGTGCCCTGGCCATTCTTGCCGGCAGCTACCGTGGCGGCCGATGAATCCTGGCAGTACAATGCGCCCTGACGATTGCGAAAGGCGATCCGGTGGATCGTTTCCGGTCCGCCGTTCAGCCTGCCAAGGACATCCGCGATGATGGGCAGGTCGTATCTGTCCGGGTCCATTGAGATGACCTTGGTATAGGGGGCATGGCCCTCGCCATTGACCTCGGGCGTCGTCAGATAGATGTGGAAAACCATGCACGCCGGACGCACCGACGGACAGTCGGTCAGCGGCGTGATGATGGCGGGATCGCCGCCGGCCGCGGCGCTGGCGGACAATAGGAGCAGGATTGGCAACAAGAACTGGCGCATCATATCTTTTCTCCTAGCCTATTTCGCCGCCAGCTTTGTATACCCATCTCTGGTCTGCGGCGTCTTCATGCCCAGTATCCGTCCCGCGATCAGGGTGCGCAGGACTTGAGCGGTGCCGCCGCCGATGGTGAACATGCGGGCATCGCGCACCATGCGTTCCAGGGGGTTGTCGCGGGAATAGCCCGCCGCGCCGAACACCTGCAGGGCGTCGTTGGTCACCTTGATGGCCATTTCCGAGGTGAAAACCTTGGCCTGGGCCGCGGCCAGGGCATCGGGGAAACCTTCCACCAGATTGGTCGCCGCGCCGTGCACCAGGGCGCGGGCGGCGCCTAGCTGAATGCTCATATCCGCCAGCATCCATTGCAGGCCCTGGAATTCACAGATCGGGCGGCCGAACTGCTCGCGCACCTGGCTGTATTCCAGGGCTTTCTCGTAGGCCCCCTGGGCTATGCCCAGGGCCACGGTCGCGGCCCCCACCCGTTGTGAATTATAGGCGGTCATCAGATCGGCGAAGCCCTTGCGCAAACCGCGCGGCGGCAGCAGCAAATTGGCGGGGGGCAGGGCCATATCCTCGAACATCACCTCCGCTTCCGGGATCCCGCGCAGGCCCATGGTGGGCGCCCGGCCGCCGATAATCAGGCCCTCGGTCTCGCCGCGGATGGCGATGAAGCCGCCAATGCCCTCTTCCCGACCATCCTCGTCATAGACCTTGGCGAAAATCAGATGCAGGCGGGACACCCCGCCGCCCGTTATCCAATGCTTCTTGCCGTTCAGGATATATTGGTTGCCCACCTTGTCGGCGCGGGTGGTCATGTCGGTGGCGGCGCTGCCGGCCTCGGGCTCGGTGATGCAGATCGCCGGTTTATCGCCCGAGAGGACCAGATCGGCGGCTAGGCGTTTTTGCTCTTCCGTGCCATAGGCCATGATGGCGCCAATGGCGCCCATGTTGGCTTCCACCGCGATACGGCCCGAGACGCCGCAGACCTTGGCCATTTCCTCGACCACCAGGGCGGCTTCCAGATAGCCCAGGCCCTTGCCGCCATAGACCTTTGGAATGGTCATGCCGAAGAAGCCGGCCTCCTTCAGATCCGTTACGTTGTCCCACGGGTACTGCTCCGAGCGGTCCACCTCGGCCGCCCGCGCCGCGATCTCTCCCGCCGCCAGTTCCCTGGCTTGCAGGCGCAGCGCCTCTTGTTCCCGATCAAGCATGGGATTTCCTTTCCAGATTACGCTGTACATCGGCCAGGATTTCATAGGAATGGATCCGGGCCGAATGATCATAAATGGAGCAGGCGATCATCAGTTCGTCCGCGCCCGTTTGTTCGATAAAGGGCGCCAACTGTGCCGCGATGCCGTCGGCGGTGCCATGAAAGGCGCAGGCCAGCATGGCGGAAACCCGCATTTTCTCCACCGGTGTCCAAAATTCCTCGATATCGTCGATGGGCGGGCGCAGGCGGCCCCGCGTGCCGCGGAACATATTGGTGAACTGCTGTTGCGGCGTGGTGAACAGATAGCGCGCCTCGGCCTCCGTTTCGGCGGCGACGACCGTGGCGCCGACCATGACGTAGGGTTTGTCGAGCTGTGCCGAGGGTCTGAAAGTTTCCCGATAGACCTCTATCGCCTGCATCAGGGCCTCTGGCGCGAAATGGGATGCAAAGGCATAGGGCAGGCCCAGCATGGCCGCCAGTTGGGCGCCGAACAGGCTGGAGCCAAGGATCCACAGGGGCACGTTGGTGTCCGTGCCCGGCACCGCCTGGATCGCCTGGCCCGGTTGCAGCGGCCCCAGCAGGGCCTGCAGTTCCAGCACGTCCTGGGGAAAGTTCTGGGCGGTAGCGGGATGGCGGCGCAGGGCCCGCAGGGTCTGTTGATCGGTGCCCGGCGCCCGGCCAAGGCCAAGGTCGATGCGGCCGGGGTAGAGCGAGGCCAGGGTGCCGAATTGCTCGGCGATGACCAGGGGCGAATGGTTCGGCAGCATGATGCCCCCGGCGCCGACCCGCATATGAGAGGTGGCGCCCGCGACATAGCCGATGGCGACGGCGGTGGCCGCCGAGGCGATGCCGACCATGTTGTGGTGTTCCGCCAGCCAGAAACGTTGATATCCGGCGGCCTCCACGTGCCGGGCCAGATCGCGGGAATTGCGCAGAGCATCCCCCGGCGTGGCGCCTTCGCGCACGGGGGCCAGATCGAGTACTGAGAATTTAGCCATCTGCGGTGTTTTCCAATGGGCGCGAGAGACCATTCGCCAGGCCGGGCCAAAGCGAAAGAATAGGTGGTGTTATATTGGTTTATACCCTAATCGTCGTCGGCCAGGAACTGCCGGACCTCGATTAGGAACCGCGGCCAGGCCGGTTCGTCCTCCAGGATCAGATGGTTTTCCCCATCCAGGGCGACGAAGCGGGCATTTGGGATTCTGGCGGCCAGGCGGCGGCCCGCTTCGAAATGCGCGACGGCATCGTCGCGGCAATGCAGCACCAGGGTCGGTACTTCGATCTGGGCCAACAGGTCGCTGACGTCGATGTTACCCGACACTTCGTACAGGCGGGCGGCCATTTCCGGTGTTGCCGAGCGGCGCTGCAATTCGTTGAACCAGTCCATATGTTCCTTGGTCGCGCCCGGCATGAACAACGAAGTGAAGAATTGCCGAAACGCCGGATTGTCCCGGCCCCAGCCGCTCAACATCATCTGCTGGCCCAATTGAAACTGCTCCTCGAACCGCCCCCTGCTCGCCTTCCTCAGGCCACGGGCGAAGCCGCCATAAAGTACCAGATGGCTGACCCTTTCGGGATGCCGGGCCGCAAAGGCAATTGAAAAGCCACACCCTTGTGAAATGCCAATCAAGGCAAAGCGGTCCAACCCAGCGGCGTCGACCACGGTTTCCAAGTCGCGGACCATGGTCTCGAAGCTAATCTCCGGGACCTCCCGGTCCGACAACCCGCTGCCCCGTTGATCGAACCTTACCAGGCTATTGTCCCTGCTGAGCGCCTGCAGCATATGGCGCCAGATGGGGCTTTGCCAGTCGTACTCCAGATGGTTCAGCCAGTTGGGCGCCTTGACCAGAGGCGGGCCTTTGCCGATTACCGTATAGGCAATGTTGCAGCCGTCCAGGCTGGTGCAAAATTTGACCTGTTGTTCGATAGGAATCTCATTGCCCGTTACGGCTCCGTTCTCGCCCCGATGCCATTGCCAGACGCGGATCGGCGTCTTGATATTTTTCAGGTCCTGGGCGCCCAGGTCGTCGAAAGTATGCGCCGTCTTGCCGGCGATGGCCTGATAGACCAAATCGGAAATGCACAGGCCATCGGGTTCACAGATGCTTTCCAGGCGGGCGGCGATATTGACGCCGTCACCTTGGATATCTTCGCCGTCGATGACCACATCGCCGAGATTTATGCCCATGCGGTAGCGGATGCGTTGCTCCGGCGGGGTTTGGCCGGCATCCGCCGCCAGGGCGCCTTGGGCATCGGCCGCGAAGTTGACGGCTTCGACGACGCTGGGAAATTCCGCCAGCAAGCCGTCGCCCATCAGCTTGACGATACGCCCGCCATGTTCGGCAAGTTTCGGCTCGATCACCTCGGCGCGCAGGCGCTTCAGGGCATTGATGGTGCCCACTTCATCGCCTCGCACCAACCTGGAATAGCCGACCACGTCGGCGGACAATATCGCTGACAACCTGCGCTGCACGTTCGCCACTGGTATTCCCCGGATCACCGCTCCGCTGGCCAAAACCGTAACATCCTTCAACCGCCAAGGGAACGGCAACCCGCCAAACGCCCCGGGACAGGTTTCGTCGCCGGGTAGGGACGATGAAAAAAATTGGGCTGTGACTCGCCCCTGCGATGGCCTACTTTGAACCACCCAATCGCAAATTGAAATACGGGATATGGCCATGGCGGCGGATTATCAAGATCTGGAACTCACCACGGACAGCGCGGCGGCGGCGGAAGCCTATGGCAACTGCGTGCGCGCATATATGGGATATCAGACCGACGTGGGTGTGCATCTAAAGGCCGCGCTGACGGCTGATGCCGAGATGCCCATGGCCTTGATTACCCGCGGCTATTTCTTTCATTTGTTTTCCATTCCGGCTCTGGAACGAAAGGCGGCCGACAGCGCCCGCGCGGGCCAGGACGCGATCGCCGCCCGGGGCGCCACCCAGCGGGAAAAATGGCATCTTGCCGCGTTGCAGGCCTGGAACGTGGGCGACATGGCGGGGGCGACGGATTGGTGGGAACAGATCCTGCTGCGCCACCCCCACGACGTGATGGCCATACGCCTATCCCATTTCACTCATTTCTATCTGCATGGCGGCGGGGCCATGCGCCAGTCGATCAAGCGGATCCTGCCCGCCTGGGACGAGAAGCGGCCTGATTACGGATTTATTCTGGGTATATCGGCGTTTTCCCATGAAGAAGTCGGCGACTACCGGGAGGCGGAGGCGGCCGGCAAACGGGCGGTGGAGATCAACCCGAAGGATATTTGGGCGACCCATGCGGTGGCCCATGTCTTCGAGATGCAGGGCCGCCAGGACGAAGGCATCGCCTGGCTGGATGCGCTAAGCGGGCAATGGGCGGAGCTGAATAATTTCCGCTTCCACACCTGGTGGCACAGGGCCTTGTATCACCTGGAACAAGGCCAGCATGACACGGTCCTGGATCTCTATGACCGAGAATTCTGGGCCGAACCCAGCGATGAATACCTGGATTTCACCAATGCCGCCGCCACGCTGTGGCGTCTGGACTATCGGGGTGTCGATGTGGGTCAACGCTGGTCCGTCCTGGCCGATGTGGCCGAACGCCACAACCGCGATGCCATTCTGGCCTTCGCCGATGCCCATTACATGATGGCCCTGGCCAAGGATGGCCGGCAGGCGGCGGCGCAAACCATGCTGGATAGCCTGGCCGAGGCGGCCCGGGGCGCGGGCGATCAGGCCCAGGTCACCGCCGCCGTGGGTCTGCCGGTCTGCCGGGCCACCCTGGCTCTGTGTCAGGGCAAGGCGGACGAGGCGGCGGATATGCTGTTGCCCTTGCGCGATCATATCTGGCGTCTGGGCGGCAGTCACGCGCAACGGGACGTTTGGGCGCAAATGGTTTGCCGCGCGCTGCTGGACGCGGGGCGGTTCGAGGATGCCCGCGGCCTGTTGGCCCAGCGCACCTGGGCAAAGCACAATAGTCCTATCGGCTGGCGCTGGTACGCCGAGGCCCTGGAAGGCTGCGGCGACAGCGCCGGTGCCGCCGCCGCCCGCGCGAATGCCGCCTAGACCGGAACCGCTCTAGATGTGGAGCCTCAATAGGTGGTTCAGATCCAAACCGGCTCCCCTGGTCGTCCGTGCGCGGAAAAATAGGGCGCTATCTGCTCATCCAGCCAGGCCCAATCGATCTTGTCCGCCAAGACGGCGCGTTCGTGCTTCAGTTTGATGATCTGATCCAGACAAGCTTTGAACAGGCCGTCGGCGTTTTTCACGGACGACTATTTCGTCGTGGATGTATCGGACAGAACTTGCCTTACGTCTTCGACAGCCAATGAAGCCGAAACCGGCAAGGGCAGAGGCGAACAAGAGTAGTGTTGGCCGATCGGCGGAATTATTACCGACAACAGTCTTATTCGGCTGCTTGTGACTTTGGTTTCCCGACTGCGCCCGAAGCACGGATCGTCTCGATCTCCTCGACGGAGTAATTCAGGACTTCGCTGAGGATCTCCTCCGTATGCTCGCCCAGCAATGGCGAGCGTCTGACTTCGACCGGCGAACCCGACAGTTTGACTGGACTACCCACCGAAACATATTTGCCGCGGGTCGGATGATCGACCTCGACGATGGTGCCGGTATCCCGCAATGATTGCTCTTCGGCCAGTTCCTTAAAAGACAGGATTGGCCCGATTGGGATATCGAGGGCGTTGCAGATATCCATGACCTCGAATTTTGTCTTGGTCATCGTCCATTGTTCGATGGCGCCGAAAATCTCGTCGAGGCGCGGCAAGCGGGCAATCGGCGTCGCATAATCGGGATCTTCCTGCCATTCCGGCTTGCCAATGACCTCGCAGACATTTTTCCAAGCGGCGGCTTGTGTAATGAAATATGTATAGGCGTCGGGATCATTCTCCCAGCCCTTGCATTTGAGGATGCATCCCGGTTGACCGCCGCCGGAATCGTTGCCGGCACGCGGCACCGCATCCCCGAATGGAATGCCTTCGCCGAATTGGGAATATTCTTCCAGCGGCCCCGCCTTGAGGCGCTGCTGATCACGCAGTTTGACCCGGCAAAGGTTCAACACACCATCCTGCATGGAGGCCGAGACCTTTTGGCCCAAACCGGTCTGTTGTCTTTGGAACAGGGCCGTCACGATGCCGTATGCAAGCAGCAGACCCGTTCCTGAATCACCGATCTGCGCGCCCGTCACCATGGGAATACCGCCGAACATACCGGTCGTGGAGGCGGCACCTCCCGCGCATTGAGCGACGTTTTCATAGACCTTGCAGTCTTCATAAGGCCCGGGCCCAAAGCCCTTGATAGAGGCCACGATCATGCGCGGATTGAGCGCATGTATATTCTCCCAGGAAAATCCCATGCGATCGAGAGCGCCGGGGGCAAAATTCTCCACCAGAACATCGCAGGATTTCACCAGCCGTTCCAATACGGCCTTTCCGGTCTCATTCTTGCCATTAAGTTCGATCGACCGCTTGTTGTGGTTGAGCATGGTGAAATAAAGCGAGTCCACATCGGGGATATCGCGCAATTGGCCGCGTGTGGCATCGCCAACGCCGGGACGTTCGACCTTGATCACATCGGCGCCAAACCATGCCAGAAGCTGGGTGCAGGTCGGGCCCGATTGCACGTGGGTGAAATCGAGGATTCTAACGCCTTCAAGTGCTGTCATTTTTACGTCCCTAACGTTCGGCTATTTGTACATGGTCTGGTTCTTAGTGCCCGGGGAATATTCATTGGGATCGATCCAGACATTGATGACAGCACATTTGCCGCTCTTGGCGATCTCTTCGCGGGCACGGCGCAGAGCCGGCTGGATCTGGTCTGGCTCGCGCACCTCCTCGCCGTAGCCGCCGATCATTTCAGCAAATTTGGAAAATGGCACGTCGCCAAGATAGTTGCCAACATTGCCTCGTTGTTCGCCATATTTCGCCATTTGACCATAGCGGATCTGATTCATGTGCGAGTTGTTGCCGACAACCGCCAAATAGGGCGCGCCAAAGCGCTGGGCGGTCTCCATGTCGTAGGACGTCATGCCGAAGGATCCGTCACCATACAGGCACATGACTTCCTTATGGGGATGGGCAAGCTTGGCGGCCATGGCAAAGCCGGTGCCCACGCCCAGCGATCCCAGCGCACCGGGGTCCATCCATTGGCCGGGGCGGCGGGGACGTACGGCCTGGGCCGAGATTGTCACCACATCGCCGCCGTCGCCGATATAAATCGTGTCCTCGCCCAGAAACTCATTAATTTCCCAGGCCAGCCGATAGGGATGGATCGGCGTGCCGTTGGCGTGGAACAGCGGCATCAGCTTTTCCAGTTTCACCGCTTCGATCCGGCGCAGATCCTGCATCCAGTCCTGGCGTTGTTGACCGGCGCCACCGTCTATTCGGCCAGAGGCCGCGGCGGCCACCGCTTTGAGGATCGATCCGGGATCGCCGGCAAGACCCAATGTGATGTCACGGTTCTTGCCCACCGTTGTGTAACTCTGGTCGATCTGGATCAGTGTCGGCGCTGAAATCCGTTTGCCGTAGCCCATGCGGAAATCGAAAGGCGTGCCCACGATCACGATGACGTCGGCATTCTTGAAAGCATCGGAGCGCGTGCGGTCGAAATGGTGCGGATCGCCGTTTGCCATCATACCGCGCGCGGCGCCGTTCATGTACGCGGGAATGTCCAGGGCACGGACAAATTCGATGGCTTCATTATGCGACTGGCTGGCCCAGACCTGCTGGCCAAACAGCGCGGCCGGACGCTCGGCCTTGACCAGGAGATCGGCCAATTTTTCGATATCATCGGGATCGCCGATGGACTTGGTCGAGGCGCGGTAATGGCCGGGATCGGGGATAACCGCCCTTTCAATAGGTATTTCCGCATCCAGAATATCCCGCGGGATTTCCAGATAGGACGGGCCGTAGGCGCCGGCGAAACATTCTCTTGCCGCCATGGAAACCATGTCGGCGATACGCTCGGTGGAAAACACGCCGGAGGCAAACTTGGTAATCGGCTTCATCATCTCCACGTGGGGCAGGTCCTGCAAGGAACCCTGCTTGTGTTGACCAAGGGAGTTCTGACCGCCGATGTGGAGGATGGGACTTTCCGAGCGGAAGGCCGTCGCGACGCCGGTCATGGCATTGGTGCAGCCCGGACCCGCCGTCGTGACCACGCAACCCAGCTTGCCGGTCTGGCGGGCGTATCCGTCGGCGGCGTGGGCCGCGGTTTGTTCGTGACGCACATCGATGATCCTGATGCCTTCATCGATGCAGCCATCATAGATGTCGATGATGTGTCCGCCGCAAAGTGTGAAGATCGTGTCGACACCCTCGTTCTTCAGCGCCTTGGCAACCAGATGGCCGCCGGATATCACCGATCCGTCCTTGGTCTTTTGCTTCAGGGTATCCGATGCCGTGGTGGATTCAGTTCGTTCGGAAGTTATCGACATGTCTCACTTTCTCTCATTTTTTTCAGTGCCGACAATAGCGCCATTGACGGCAATTTACAGGATGCCCGACGCAAATAATTCCGCTCGATACTGAGTTTTCCGCTCGATACCGTAATTCCGGATTATGACTATTGTAGTTCAACCCGTCTTATCTTGCACAGGGAGAAGATATCATGAAAGGGTACCCGTTATCCGTATTGGGTCTGAGTGCTGCGATCGGCCTCGGCCTGGCGATTTCCGTTCCGCAACCCGGGTCTGGGCGTCGATATCGCCAACTTAATACTCTGAAGCGCATTAAGAATTGAAGCCACCCCTACGCCGTAGGCCAACCCCGGCACGGTGACGATGAGCGGAAGGCTTTTGCTTTTGCAAAACATTGTCCAATTTGCCGCCGTGTGCCCAAATAGCAAAAGGCGCAGTCGGAGGGAGGCAATGAACCATGCTGAAGAGCGGTAGCGAGCATCTGGAAGGCCTGCGCGACGGCCGAACGGTCTATATCGGTTCCGAGAAGGTTGAGGACGTCACCAGCCATCCCGCCTTCGCCATGGCGGCCCGGACAATCGCCCAGATGTATGACATGAAGCGCGCGCCGGAAAACCTGGACGTTTGTTCAGTGGAGATCGACGGTGAGCGGGTCTCGACCTGGTATCTGCAGGCCAAGAGCAGAGAAGACC
>JAKZRK010000255.1:0-23081 GCA_047518225.1 Alphaproteobacteria bacterium
CCGCCCAGCCTACCATCAAGTCCCCCTGACGATCCTTCTGCTGTCCCATCGTCATCAGCGAATCCCCCGGTCAAATCAGAACGTCAAAGAATCAGACCAGGCCGCTTGTGTCCAGTGCCAACTTCGTCAACGGGCTGCTAAAGGGCGTTGGCGGTCGCCCCGCCCCAGAATTCCTGCCAATCCTGGGCCAGCATGTCGGTGGCCCTACCGTCCGCTTCAAAAAACTTGTTTGGCAATTGAAAGACCGCCAGCATCAGGCCGCCGTTCGGCGTGCCCGCCTGATGGCTGCTGCCGGCGGGGCGCCAAACGAAATTACCGGCACTACACGTACCTTCGCCGCAGACCAGCGCGCCTTCGATGACAAAGGTCTGTTCGATCTGGACATGCTCGTGATCGGGCAATACGGCGCCCGGCGCCATTTTCAATAAAACCGTCAACAGACCGGTACGCCGGTCCACCAACAAGGTCTTCGCCTCCACGCCGGGGTAACGGGTTTCCTCCCACGGCAACGTATGGGTTTCAACGAAGCGCGAGGCCAATGGCCCCAGCCCTTCGTGGTTCGTGGCGTTAGGTGTAACTGCCGTGGTCATGATGCCTCCATCAATGAAACGTTGTTTCGCGATCTTGCCGGCGCCTATTGACCGGTGAACTTCGGTGGCCGTTTTTCCTTGAACGAGGCGATGCCTTCCAGCTTATCATCGCTGTCCAGCACGGCCTCGGTATCGCGGCGGGCACTACCGGCCCGCTCCGATGGACCCTTGGCCATGACCTCGCCCACGAAACGCTTTAACAGGCTCAACACCATGGGCGCGTGCGCCTTCAACTTGACGGCGTATTCCATGGCCGCATCCATCAATTGGTCCGCTGGCACCACCTTGTTGACCATGCCCACTTCGTAGGCGCGCTGGGCCGACATTTCGTCAGTGACCAGGACGAACTCCATGGCGACCTTGTGGGGAATGCGGGCCGCCAGGGACGAGATCAACCCGCCCGAGACGCCGACCTTGGCCTCCGGATAACTGAATTTCGCGCTGTCCGCCGCCACGCAAAGATCGCAGAACTGGACCAACACCACGCCGCCACCGACGCAATAGCCATCGACGGCGGCGATAATCGGCTTATCGACGTCAACGCCAACACTTGGGGTAAAGCGCCAGATTTCCGGCGGGTGAGTCAAATCGGCCCCGACCGTGAAGGCGCGCGGCGAGGCGGAAGCCAGGATCGCGACCCTGTCGTCGCCGGCCTGAAAGCGCTGCCAGGCGGCACGCAACTCTTCGCCCAGATCGACCGACAGGGCGTTAAGTTTCTCCGGCCGGTTGAGGGTAATGATCGCGATGTCGTCCTTGGATTCGTATGTGACCAGTTCCGTACTCACGATGCTTCCTCTCCCAATTGTCCCGCGGGCGCGCCGATAAGCGCCAGCCATTCTGCTTCATCGATGACTTTAACACCCAGCGCCTGGGCTTTCTTCAATTTTGATCCGGCCGCCGCGCCGGCGATTACCATATCGGTCTTTGCCGAGACTGAACCCGAAACCTTGGCGCCCATGGCCTCCGCCCGTGCCTTGGCCTCGGCGCGGGACGTCATTTCCAGGGTGCCGGTAAAGACCAAGGTCTGGCCAGCCACGGGCGATGTAGCGGCGGCCCGCGCCATATCCTGAACCTGAAGTTCCTTGACGAGCGCCGTCCAGACCGACTTGTTATGGTCATCGGCGAAGAAGGCCAGCAGAGCCTTGGCCACTTTCCCGCCAATACCATCGACATCAAGCAGCTCTTCCAAGCTGTCACCGAACACGGCCGCTTCAAAATTTTCCTTCGTCTCGTAACGCCGCGCCAACAGCTTGGCGTTGCCTTGGCCCACGTGGCGGATGCCCAAAGAATAAATCAAACGGTCCAAGGCGATACCGCGCCGTTCTTCTATCGCGGCGAACAAATTAGCGGCCGAGGTTTCGCCCCAACCTTCCCAGTCCCGCAGCGGCTTGCGGTCTTTTTCTTCGATCCGCTCCTGCAATCTAAAAATATGCGCCGGCTCCTCGACGACCCCGGCATCATGAAATGCGCTGATTTGCTTCTCGCCCAGACCCTCTATATCGAAGGCATTGCGGGAGACGAAATGGCGCAGACGCTCCACCGCCTGGGCCTCGCAGGTCAGGCCGCCGCCGCAACGCCAGTCCACCTCGCCCTCGTCGCGCACCGCCAGGGCACCGCAGGCCGGACAGTTGGTGGGAAATTCAAAGGGCACGGGGCCTGGCTTCACCACTTCAAGAACTTGCGGGATGACATCGCCGGCGCGCTGAACCAAAACCGTGGCGCCCACACGAATATGCTTTTCCGCAATATAGTCTTCGTTGTGCAGGGTGGCGTTGGAAACGACCACGCCGCCAACAGTGACCGGGCGCAGACGTGCGACCGGAGTCAATTTGCCGGTGCGGCCGACCTGGATATCGATCCCCTCGACTAATGTCTGGGCCTGCTCGGCCGCGAATTTATGGGCAATGGCCCAGCGCGGCGAGCGGGACGCCGCCCCCAGACGGTCCTGCCAATCCAGGCGGTCAACCTTGTAGACGATGCCGTCGATGTCATAAGGCAGCGCGCCGCGCCCCGCCTCCGATTCAGCGTGGTAGGCCATCATCTCGGCGACGCTTGCGCAGATTTTGTGCCCCTGCACCTGAAATCCCCAGTCTTTCATGGCTGCCAGCACGCCGGCATGGGTGGTACTGGGCAGGGCGCTGATCTGGCCCCAGGCATAGGCGCGAAAACTCAGTTGCCGGCTGGCCGTGACGGCTGCATCAAGCTGCCGCAGGGAACCGGCGGCGGCGTTGCGGGGGTTGGCGTATTCGGGCCGCCCGGCGGCCGCCTGCTGGCGGTTCAGTTCCGCGAAGGCGGCGTGAGACATGAAGACTTCGCCACGTAATTCAAGGATATTGGGTGGGTCTCCCGCTAGATTTTGCGGAATGTCGTTGACGGTGCGCAAATTGGCCGTGATATCCTCTCCCACCTCGCCATCGCCCCGGGTCGCGCCCTGAACAAATATACCGTTTTCATAGCGCAGGGCGGCGGACAAACCGTCGATTTTGGGCTCCGCCACGATCGCGATGGGCGCGTCGTCCGGCAGTTTCAAGAAACGGGCTATTCCGGCCAGGAAATCCGCCACGTCCGCTTCATTAAAGGCGTTGCCCAGGGACAGCATGGGCCGGCTGTGGCGCACCTTGGCAAATCCGTCCGTCACGGGCGCGCCAACCTTGTCGGAGGGGCTGTCGGCGCGTTTCAGATTGGGAAACCTTTGTTCGATGGCGCCGTTGCGCCGGCGCAGTTGGTCATAGTCCGCATCGGAGATTTCCGGTGCGTCGTTTTGATAATACGCCTTGTTATGGAAGCCGATTTCCAAGGCCAGGCGGGCCAGCTCCGCCTTGGCCTGATCCTCGCTCAACGCAGAGGCCGGTAGGGCGGCGGCATCGGTCATGGTAGGGCGGCCTGTAACAGGCTGTCGGCGGCGGCGCGGGCCTCGTCCGTGATCTTGGCGCCGGCCAGCATGCGGGCGATTTCCTCGCGCCTGTGTTCGGCGTCCAGGGCCTCCACGGTGGTACGGCTGATGCCGCCCTTGGCGCGCTTGAGAATCAACCAATGATGGCCCGCCCGGGCCGCGACTTGCGGTGAATGGGTGACCACGATGACCTGGGAGCCGTGGGCCAGACGCGCCAGACGTTCGCCCACCTTGTCCGCCACCGCGCCACCGACACCGCTGTCCACCTCGTCAAAAATCAACGAGGCCGGTTCCCGGGTTTGCGACAGGGCCACTTTCAGGGCCAACATCACCCGCGACAATTCACCGCCCGAGGCGACCCTGTGCAAAGGCCCCGGCGCGCTGCCCGGATTGGTCGAAATGTGAAAGGCGACCTTGTCCCATCCCTCGCCGCTCCAATCGTTTTTATCACGGCGGCTGAGCACGGTTTGAAAGGTTGCCTTGTCCAGGGCAAGGGGCGGCAATTCCGTGGCCATGGCCCGATCGAGTTTATGCGCTGCCTTGAGACGCCCCGTGCTCAAACGCCCGGCCGCCTCCAGGTAGGCTTTTTTGGCCGCCCCCGCCGCCGTTTCAAGGGCCGCCAGACGCTGACCGCTGTTATCGATGCTATCCAGACGCCGGGCGAAGTCGTCGTGCAACGCCGGCAGGCCGTCAACGCCAACCCGATGCTTGCGTGCGGCCTCGCGCAGGGCGAACAGACGTTCCTCAACGGCTTCCAGGCGGGATGGATCCAGATCCAGGGACCGGGCCCCCTCGGCGACCGCTTCGATGCCTTCCATGGCTTCGGCCGCCGCGCGCTCCAATCCCTCGATCGCCCCATCCAGGGCGCCGCCGGCACTTTCCGCCACCCGTTGCAAGGCCCGCTGGGCCATGCGCAGCCTTTGTTCCACGCCATTGCCCCCCGCGTCCCCAACACCATCGCCATCACCGCCAAACAAGGCCGCCTTGGCGTCGCGCAGGGCATCGGCGATTTTCTCGCCCTGGCGCAATTGGGTACGGGTCCGGTCAAGGGTCTCCTCGTCACCCGGTTTTGGGTCCAACGCCCGCAATTCCGCGCAGACGTGACGCAGATAGTCCTCTTCCTGCCTGGCCGCGCGCAGCGCCTCTTGCGCGTCCGCCAATGCCTGCGCCGTATGGCGCATGGCAGCGTGGGCGGCAACGCAACTTTTTACCTGGCCGCCCAGACCGCCATAGATATCCAATAGGGCACGATGGCCGGCGGGATTAAGCAGACCGCGTTCATCACGCTGACCATGCATCTCGACCAGGGTTTCGCCCATTTGGCGCAGCAGAGTGTTTGAGATGGCCTGGTCGTTGACAAAAGCCCGGCCCCGGCCATCGGCACCAATCTGACGGCGCAGTATTAGTCCGTCATCAATCGCCAAATCCTGTTCGCGCAGAATATCCCACACCGGATGGCCAGCCGGAGGATCGAAAGTGGCCACCACCGTTCCCCGTTCGGCCCCTTGGCGCACCAGGTCCGTGCCGCCCCGGCTGCCCAAGGCCAAACCCAGAGCGTCCAACAAGATTGACTTACCGGCCCCGGTCTCGCCGGTCAGGACACACAACCCATTCCGCAGATCCAAATCAAGGTGATCGATCAAGACAATATCGGAAATGGAGAGCGCGCTCAGCATGCAAGCGCTCTAAAACACAGAGTCCCAAATCCGGCCATACCAGGATTGCTCCACCCGGCCCGTCCGCTGATCCTCGCCGGTCAGCAATGCGTAACTGTCCTGATACCATTCGCTGCCCGGATAATTATGGCCCAGCATGGCGGCGGAATTCCTCGCCTCGTCCTGGATGCCCAGGGACAAATAGGCTTCCGTTAAACGATGCAAGGCCTCCGGCACGTGGGAGGTGGTCTGATATCGTTTGATAACGTGGCGAAAGCGGTTGATCGCGGCGCCATAGTGGCCCCGTTTCAGGTAGTAGCGCCCGATTTCCATTTCCTTGCCGGCCAGATGGTCGCGGGCCAGATCGATCTTCAGCCGGGCATCGCGGGCATATTCGCTGCTGGGATATCGGTCTACGATCTCGCGCAAGGCATCCAGCGCCAGCTCGGTAATTTTTTGTTCCCGCCCGATGTCGGCGATTTGTTCATAATAGCTGATTGCGATCAGATAATAGGCATAGGGCGCATCGCGATTGCCCGGGTGCAATTGCAGAAATCGTTGGGCGGTAAGAATCGCCTCGTCATAATCATTGACCAGATAGTGTGAATAGGCCGCCATCAATTGTGATTTGCGGGCCCAGACCGAATAGGGATGTTGACGCTCCACCTCATCGAAATCGTTCGCCGCCAGTCCCGCGTCACCGGCAATCAACTTGTCCATGGCCTGGTTGTAGATCTGTTCCACCGGACGTTCCACATAGGCCGCTTCATCGCTGCTGCAGGCGGTCAGTAGAACCGCTGCGGCGCCGGCCATTAAAGCAACGCCGCCGCAGCGCAGTTGACCAACCATCGTCCCGCGTTCAATTCCATTGGGCATATGCGAAGATGACCTCAAAATGCGTCGCTCACTCAATCATGATTATTTATAACACGTTCCAAAACCCTGGCGGACCGCCAAATATCAAAAAATATCAAAATATTTTTCCACTTGCGGTGTCAATGGCAACAATTTGCCCTATCTTTCTCAGCCGTCATAAGGCATCATACTAATGCAACTGCCGATCCTGAAAAAACAGCTACACGTTGCAATATCGCGACTCGTTCCGGTAAAATGTTGCAGTGGTTATTAATGTTGAACGGCATGCAAACTAGTAAACCAGCGTTAACATCGTATCTGTGTGGTCAAGACGAGTTGATACAAAATTAGCAAACAGGAATTCAATTGGCGGGGGCATAGAATGATCCCGGCCGCCGAACAGCGAGGTGATTATGGGGATACTTGCGAAACGTGTCGATGCCCATGTGGGTGGCCGCATTCGCGATCGGCGCACTGGCCTGGGATTAACCCAGGAACATTTAGCGAATGCGTTGAATATTTCCTACCAGCAGGTACAAAAATACGAGACGGGCGCAAATCGGGTCAGCGCGGGCCGGCTGTACGAGGTCTCGAAAATCCTGCAATCCGAGGTCAGCTTTTTCTTTGAAGGGCTGAACGAAGCGGTCGAGGCCGAGCCTCTGGGCCATGGCGGCAAGAATCGCTCCACCATTGAACTGGTGCGTAATTTCGGCGCCATCGATAATCCCTCGATCCGGGCCGCGGTTTCGGGCTTGGTCAAAAGTATCGCCAAGCCGGAAACTGAAGTCGCATAAACATCCACATAGTCCCGTTTGGCTTATGCAGCGATATAAAGATCCGGTGGCTTGCGCCGCCGGGTTCTTTTTATGGCGTTTGTGCGTCGGGCCGGCAGCGGTGCGGCTGGGTGGCAAACGCCCCCAGACTTGCCGATGGGACGCTGTCATGATAGCGAACGGGAATGCAGAAGAAACAAACCAGCGCCGCTAACCGCAACGCGCCTGGCCGTGGTGCCGGTGGGCCCAGGGGTATCGTCGTCATTGCGAGTAATTTCAGCGATGACGAAAACCATGCCAGCCACCGGGCCGGCGACCGCTTTGTGATTGCCGTCCGGGACATTTGCGATGCGTTGCCCTTGATACTGCCGGCGCTGGGCAGCGGCGCGGATCTGGATACCCTGCTGGATAATATCGATGGCGTCATCCTGACCGGAGGCGCCTCGAACGTGAACCCGCAATATTACGACGGTGGCGAGGCCCGGGATCAATCCTTGCTGGACGCCCGCAGGGATGGCGTCGCCCTGGAACTGGTGTGCGCCTGTGTGGAACGCAACGTGCCCCTGTTCGGCGTATGCCGCGGAATTCAGGAAATGAACGTCGCCCTGGGCGGCAGCCTGCACCAATATGTCCATGAGCTACCCGGCCATTTCGATCACCGCCGGCCGCGGGAGAAACCCGCGTCGGTACAACTTGCGCCCCGGCAGCGCATCACACTGACGCCGGGCGGCATCCTTCAGGACCTGGCCAACGGGGCCAGGCAGGTCATGGTCAATACCCTGCATGCCCAAGGCATCGACCGCTTGGCAGATCCCCTGGCGATCGAGGCGGTGGCCGATGACGGCACCATCGAGGCGGTGCGCGTGGCCGAATCGCCCACCTTTACCGTTGGGGTGCAATGGCACGCCGAATACCGGACCTCTGAACATGCCCTCTACCGCGCCCTGTTCGCCGCCTTTGGCGAGGCGGTGGCCGCCCATGCCAGGATCCGGATGAAGGCGGCCGGCATGGGCCGGGTGGCTTGACGGCTAAACTGGAAGTTCGCCCCGTCGCCGATAGTGACATGGCGGAAATCCAGATAATTTATGCCCACCATGTCCTGCACGGTCTGGCCTCCTGGGAACTAGAGCGCTTCCGGGCTATTCTGAACCATTTGACCGCTCACCAAGGCCCCGTGGGTAGGCGCGGTTCGCAGGTCGCGACGGCATTCTGGCAGGTGGATATCCTTATGTCGTTGCCATATTGGACGGGCATTTGGCGGGTTACGCCCATGCTGGGCCCTACCGGTACCGAGCAGCTTATCGTTTCACGGTGGAAAATACGGTCTACCTGCACCCGGATCGGCAGGGGCGGGAGATTGCCCGGCCATTGTTGCAGCGGGTCATCGGCGCACTGCCGCTGTCGTCGTGGCGCTGCCGTGTAAAACTTGTCCCATAATTCGTCCTTCAATTCGATGGAATAAAATACACCATCAAATGCCGGGACCAAACACCTAGAGCGGGTCAGACCGGGCGCTTTTTCAGGGTAGAGGCAAGGTTGATGGCAAGGGCGCCGATGATCAGGCCGAGGGCGGTTAATTCACGCCAGCCGATTTTCTCCTCGAGCAGCCAGGCGCTGCCCAGGACACCGACCACCGGGACCGCCATGGCGCCGATGCCCGATACCGTGGCCGGAAAGGCTGCAACCACGCGGAACCAGGAAAAATAGGCAAGGGCATTGGCGATAAAAATCAAATAGGCAATGGCCAGCCAACTTTCCATCCGGATCGCCGACAACGACAGTTTGGCATCGCTGAAGGCCCAGATCAGGGACACCGGGACGATCGCGATCACCAGTTGCCAACCGGCCAGCACGGTCGGATCATTTCGCCATTGGCGCCGCTTCATCCAAACGGTGCCAAGGCCAAAGGCAACGGCGGAAAGCAGGGTCAGAGCCGCCCCCAAAGGTGCATTCCGCAAATGAGAGAGATCCTGTCCAACCAGAACCCCCAGTCCCGCGAGTCCCAGTCCCATGGCCATGACCCGTGGCCAAACCAGTCGTTCGCCCAATAGATAAACCGCGAAAATGCTGGCCCATAGCGGCATTGTATAGACAATCACCGAGGTGCGGCCGGCGCTAAGAAGCTGCACGCCGAAAGTCATGCAGATCTGGAAGATGGCCATGTTGCACAGCGCCGCGATGATCAAGTCCGGCCAATGGCCCCGCGGTACGGAAAGCGAAGCGCCCTGCAGCCGGCCCAATACCAGCAGTACAATGGCCGCGGCCGCCATGACCAGCAGACGGCTGCTCCAAACGTCCATGGTTTCCAGCACGAATGCGGTCGCCGGGTAGCTAAAGCCCCAGCACAGCCAAGTGGTGACCAGCAAGATATAGCCAAGCCGGGGCGATACGCCTGCTGTTTCCGTCCTCATTAGATGACCCGGCGCGGTTCGAACACGCTCTAACGGCTTAGCCGCGTCAACAGTTCGTTCAACTGCTTTTGTTCCGCCGGGTTCAGATCCCGGGCGATACGGCTTTCATGCTCCTCGACCAAGCCACGGGCCTGGCGCAATAGCGCCACCCCCTGATCCGACAGGTGCAGGGCATAGGAGCGCCGGTCGGTCGGCGCCGGCGCGCGTTCCACCAGGCCGCGCGTCTCCAGGCGGTCGATCACCGCCACCACCGTGGAGCGGTCAATGCCCAGGGCATTACCCAGACGGGTCTGGTTCAGGCCGGAATTCGCCTGGATCAGGACCAAGACGCCAAATTGTCCCGGGGTAATATTGCAATCCTTCAGGCTTTTGGAAAAATCCTGGAATACCGCGGTCTGGGCCCGGCGCAGATTATAACCGATCAACCCGGGCAGCAGATCATAGTCATAGTTGTCGTCGTCCCGGCCGGGGCTGATTTTCACGGTGCTCATAGGGTGGCGAGGCTAGGACACTTCAACGAAAGGAGAAAGCACATTTGTGCGCTGGCGCACATTCGGACTATATAGACCGCAGGTGCTCTTGCGTGACGTTTGTAGAGCAGAATATGTGGGATGGAGAGACAGTGGGCTACCAGGTCAAGATACGCGGCACGGATAAAGTGGTTGAAGTGGGCGAAGATGAAACGATCCTGGAAGCCGCCCTGTCGGCCGGTATCGACTATCCGTTCGGTTGTCAGTCGGGCAATTGCGGGTCCTGCAAATCCCGTTTGCTGGCCGGCGAAGTGGAAATGACGGATTTTTCCGAATATGCCTTGACCGATGATGAACGCGCCCAGGGACAGATCCTGGCCTGCAGTTCCGTTCCCGTGACCGACTGCGAAGTGGCCTGGCTGGATCTGGAGGAGACGGTTCAACATGCCACGCAGGCGCTGGACTGCAGGGTTGTCGCGGTGGAGCAGGCAACCCACGATACCGTCATCCTGCGTCTGCAGGCGCCCGACAGCGGTACCTTGGCCTTTTCCGCCGGACAGTATGCCTCCCTTGCATTCGCGGAACAGCCGCACCGGGATTTTTCCATGGCCAGCGAACCCTATGGCGGCATCCTGGAATTTCATATCCGGGCCATAGAGGATGGCCAGGTCAGCCAATTCGCACAAAGTAAGTTGCAGGTTGGCGATGCCGTCGCCCTGTCCGGGCCCATGGGCCTGGCCTTTCTGCGCGAATTGCACACTGGCCCGATCGTGGCGGTGGCGGGCGGTTCCGGTCTGGCGCCCATAAAATCCATCGTCGAAACCGCCCTGGCCAAGGGCATGGCGCAGCCGATCACGCTGTATTTCGGCGTCCGGGCGGAACGTGATCTGTACCTGCTGGCGCATTTCGAGGCTCTGGCGGCCAAGCATGCCAATTTCAATTTCATTCCGGTCCTATCCGAGGAAACGGGCCCCACCACGCGGCGCACGGGTATGCTGGCCGACGCCATAGGGGAAGATCTGGCAACCATGGACGGCTGCAAGGTCTATGCCGCCGGTCCGCCACCGATGGTCGATGCGGTGCGCGCCCTGGTGGACCGTCTGGGTGGCCGGGCGGAGGATCTGCACGCCGATCCATTCTATACCGTCCACGAATTGGCGGCTCAGAAATGAAGACAGGCGTGAGATTGCAAAGGCGGGCGACATGAGCCATGGCGATCAGACAAAGGACAGCCGGCAAGCCTATTATGAGCGCATTGCGCCGGCCAATCTGACCCCGTTATGGGAGGTCCTTGCCGGCCTGGTGCCGCAACAACCGAATGTGCAGGCGGTACCGGCGATCTGGCACTATGACGATATTCGTGCCTTTATTCTGGAATCCGGCGCGCTGATTACCGCCAAGGAAGCGATACGCCGCGTCCTGATCCTGGAAAATCCAAACCTTCGGGGCCAATCCAAAATCACCAATACGCTGTACGCCGGCCTGCAATTGATCCTGCCGGGCGAGGTTGCGCCGGCTCATCGCCATACCCCGTCCGCCTTGCGCTTCATCGTCGAAGGGAGCGGCGCCTATACGGCGGTGGAAGGCGAAAAGACCATCATGCAGCCAGGCGATTTCGTCATTACGCCATCCTGGGCCTGGCACGATCATGGCAACGAAACCGACGAACCCATGGTCTGGCTGGACGGTCTGGATTTTCCCATCGTCAATTTCTTTGACGCCGGTTTCGCCGAGGAACTGGATCGGGACAACCAGCCCCTCTCGCGGCCGCCCGGCGATTCCCAGGCCCGCTTTGGCGCGGGTCTGTTGCCCATGGGCTATGAAAGCGTCTCGCCCGCCTCGCCCATCTTCAACTATCCCTATGAGCGTACCCGCGAGGCCCTGGAGCAGATGCGCCGAACGGAGGAATGGGATGCCTGTCATGGCCTGAAGATGCGCTATGTCAATCCGGTCACTGGCGATTATGCCATGCCCACCATGGCCACATTCATGCAATTGATACCGACCGGCATGGCCACCGCGCCCTATCGCGCCACCGACGGCATGGTCTACAGCGTGGTCGAAGGCACCGGCAGGACCTTCGCGGGCGGTCAGGAGCTATCCTGGGGGCCGCGCGATACCTTTGTCATTCCCAGCTGGTGCACCCATCACCATGAAGTGGATGGCGATGCGGTGCTGTTCAGCTTCTCGGACCGCCCGGTCCAGGAGAAACTGGGATTCTGGCGGCAAGACCGCGGCAATCATTGAAGACCTTGGGCATGGCAGGGAGCGAATACGAATTTCTCGACGAGGCGGAACTGGCCGACTTTCCCGGCCTGATGGCGGTCTCGCAATTCGTCCGCATGCTGAGCGGCGTGCCCTGGTTTGGCGGTCTGGGCCTGGAGTTGGATGGGCGGGAGGAGCTCTTGGCCGAGGATTATTTGCTCGCCCTGGGTTTTCCCGAGGCCCGCATCGCCCCCATTTCGGATTGGGAGGAGGCGGCGGACGCCGCGGCCAACCCGGAATGGAACACCGATTGGTGGGAGGCGGAAGAACAGGCCCGCGTCGCCCTGGTGGCGCAAGCCTGCATGCGGGCCGACGAGGATACGGTTATGGTGGCGCTGACCCACCTGCAGAACCAGGCCGCCGAGGCGGTGGCGGCGGCGGCGGAATGGGCGGCGGAGGCGGCCGGCGTCGATGACACGGAATTGATCCGCGCCGCCGCCGGCGCGGCGGCCCAGGGGATTTATCAGGCGGGCCTGTTGTTGGCGGCCGAGAACGAGGACGAAGAACGCCATGCCTTTGCCCTGAAATACCGCCTGTTCGAATCCGGCCGCTGGCCCATCGGCGTGGTCGGCAACAGCTTTCATATATTCTGACCTAAAGCCAACAACGATGATGAAAAGGAGCCTGAAATGGCTTTTGCCATAGCCCCGCCCCCACAGCCCTCTGTTCCCGTCCGGGGTGGCGATCCCTTTCCCGTTCGGCGGATCTATTGCGTGGGCCGTAACTATGCCGCCCATGCCCGCGAAATGGGCCATGATCCCGACAGGGAGCCACCGTTTTTCTTCATGAAGCCGGCGGATGCGGTGGCAATGGATGGCAGCGCCCTGCCCTATCCGCCCGCCACCGCGGATCTGCATCACGAGATCGAGCTGGTGGTCGCACTGGCCAAGGGCGGCGCCGACATTTCCGAGGATCAGGCCCTGGAACATGTCTTTGGCTACACCGTTGGCTTGGATATGACCCGGCGCGATTTACAGGGCGAGGCCAAGTCCAAGGGCCGGCCCTGGGATACGGGCAAGGGCTTTGACCAATCCGCCCCCATAGGCGCCCTGCGCACGGTGGCCGATGTTGGCCATCCTGGCGATGCCCGCATCTGGCTGACGGTGAATGGCGAGGGCCGCCAGGACGGCAACATCAACCAGATGATCTGGAACGTGCCCGAGACGATCTCCTATCTATCCGGCTTGTTTCATTTGCACGCCGGTGATCTGATTTTCACCGGCACCCCCGAAGGCGTGGCCGCGGTTGGCCCCGGCGACCGCTTGGAAGGCGCCGTCGAGGGCATTGCGACACTTTCCGTCAGCTACGACCCGAAATCCTAGCAACATGAAAATCTCCATTGCGACCTGGAATGTGAATTCCGTCCGCTCCCATCTGTCCACAATCGAGCAGTTCCTGGCCGCACGGCAACCCGATGTCCTGTGCCTGCAGGAAATCAAGGTGACCAACGACATCTTTCCCTTGGATCTGTTCAATGCCCACGGCTATGTCCATCACGCCCTGCACGGGCAAAAGGCCTATCACGGCGTCGCCATTTTCGCCAAGGCGGCGCTGCCCCTGGAAAAGGTGACGCGGAAAAACTGGTGCGGCATCGAACAGGCCCGGCACGTCTATTGCACCCTGCCCGGCGGCGTGGAATTGCATAACTTTTACGTCCCGGCGGGCGGCGATAAGCCGGATGTGGAGAAAAATGAAAAGTTCCGCCACAAGCTGGATTTCATGACGGATGTGACCGCCTGGTTCAAACGGCGCAAGAAAAAGAAAAACCGCTTCGTGCTGGTCGGCGATCTGAACGTCGCGCCCCTGGAAACGGATGTCTGGAACCACAAACAATTATTGCGCGTGGTCAGCCATACCCCCATCGAGGTCGAGCATATGGCGGCCTGGTATGCCTCCCACGACTGGATTGACGCCGTGCGCCATTTCGTGCCCGAGGAGGAAAAAATCTTTTCCTGGTGGAGCTACCGCTCCCCCAATTGGGAACTGGCCGACAAGGGCCGCCGTCTGGACCACGTTTGGGTCACCCCGGCCCTGGCCCCGGGCCTGTTGGGCGTCGAGATCTTAAAATCCGCCAGAGGTTTCAAGCCGGCTTCAGACCATGCCCCGGTCATCGTTGAACTGGAAATTTGACCGCCTATAACGCCTCGCCGCGGATCAGTTTCGGCAGATCACCGGTCATGGCGGCGGCGTGGCGTTCGAAGAAACGCTTGGCCGGTCCGATCCTGTTGACCAGACCCAGGCCCAGGACCCGGGCCAGGCGCAATGGCGTCATGTCGTTGGAGAACAGCCGTACCAGACCATCGGTCATCATCAACATGGTCAGGGCGTCAAAGCGGCGCCATTGCTGATAACGGCGCAACGGCTCTCCCCCGCCCAGATCGAGGCCCAGGCGGGCGCTGTCGGTTAAAACCTCGGCCAGGGCGGCGACATCGCGTATGCCAAGGTTCAGGCCCTGCCCCGCCACGGGATGCATGCCATGAGCCGCATCGCCGATCAGGGCCAGCCGGGTGTCGATATAGCGTTCGGCATTCTGCAGCCCCAGGGGATAGCTCCAACGGGGCGCATCGCATTCGATCCGGCCCCAATGGTCCCCGGCCCGCTCCATGATCTCGGCATTGAAGGCGGCCTCGTCCAGGGCCAGCAGGGCGGCCACATCGCGGCTCCGTTCGGTCCAGATCAAGGCGGAGCGGTTGCCCCGCATGGGCAGCAGGGCAAAAGGCCCAGCCGGCAAAAACAACTCCGAGGCGATGCCGCCATGGCCCCCTTCGTGGCGTACCGTCGTAACAATGGCGGTCTGATCGTACTGCCAGGATAGAGAGCGGATGCCGGCCGCCTCGCGCAGGGGCGAATGGCGCCCATCGGCCCCGACGGCAAGCGAAGCGGCAATCGTCCGGCCATCGGCCAGCTCGCCGCGCACGCCCGTCTGGCTCCGTTCCATATTGGTCAATTCCCCAGGCGCGATCAAATCGGCCCGCTCGGCCTTTACCAGGGCGCGGTGCAGCGCCAGGCGGATATATCTGTTCTCCACGGTGAAACCGAAAGGACGGTCGCCGACCTCGCGATGATCGAAATGCAGAAACAGGGGCGCGCCGTTATCGGCCACGCGAATTTCCTCGATCGGCTCGGCATAATCAGCCAGATCCTGCCAGACACCGATCCGCCCGTACAATGCGGCGGAGCCATAGGACAGGGTGGTTACCCGGCCATCATATTCCATGGCGGTCAGGACGCCGGGCTTTTGCCGCTCCACCACCACCGAGCGCAGGCCGGCGCTGGCCAGGGCCAGGGCCTGGGTTAAACCGATCAAGCCGCCACCAACGATCAATACATCGGTCTGGATTTTTCGTTTTTCCGTCATGGCCATCAATTTCGCCTTAGACCGGGGCGTTGTCCAGCGCCCATTCACGGGATTACCTATGCCAATGAATGATACAGCATGGGCGCCGCCATCCAGACAGGCCGGATCGATCCCATGGATTTGACCGAACATTTTCTGGCACGGATCACGCGGGACGATCCCGGGCAATGGCGCCAATGGGGAGGTGGAGCGGGGTCTGTCTTGAGGGCTTGATTATAGGTGACGTATCGCATCCTGCCGTGCATGCAGCACGCGGACGACCAGGACGCCGTTGTCCTGCAAGATGTAGTAGATCGAATGACTTTTATGATCGAAGCAGCGCAGGCCGGGGCGAATGCGGTCATATGGGCGGCCCATGAGCGGGTTTTCGGCAATGGCCGCAAAACAATCTTGAAAGCCTTGGCCATAGGCTTTGGCCTGCTGTACGCCAAATGTCCGCGCAGTGTATCGCGCTATATTCCGCAAGTCCTTGGACGCCGCTTTGGAAAGCGAAATTGGCACAAAATCAGGCCTTGGCTTCGGCGATGGCCTCCGCCCAAATGGTATCCACGGTGTCTTCGCTTACACCACTTTGCAACCCTTCATCTATCAGTGCGCGAAGTTCCCGCTCCGCTTTCTGTTGCGCATAGTCCTGCCGCACAAGATGGCGAAAAAATTCGCTGGTCGTATCGAATTTACGGTCCCGCATGGCATCACGCACATACGCGCCTAGATCGTCCGACATGGTAATCGAATATTTTGTCATGGTTTAACCACTCCGTATCATTGGCTCACCTTAGCATATAATCAGACTTAGTAGGATAAAATCCGGTAAAACGAGCGGGCAACCTACCCAGACAGCAGACTTGTAAATGATGAAACTTAAGTAACGCAAGCTGCGGCGTCACCGTACCCTGCCACGGCCCGGGTCAGTTGCCGGTCGGCCTGTCCCTGATGGCAACGAAGAACTGCGAAGGCAAGGTCCTGCGCCTGGCCATGGCGGCGGAGGCCGCGTTGGCTTAAATATCTTGTGCCGCGGTTCCGTTGATTACGCGCTGCCTTGGGGGCATGCGTTCCGCCAATCCGCGTTCCGCGATACGTGCGATGGATTTGTCCTTCTGCGCCGGATTGACGGGTTCCGAGCCGGGATCAAGGGTCAACTGCCGCATCATTATTTCAGGTCCGGCAAATTCGTCTCTGATTTGACGCAATGCGGCGATAGGCGCGTCGTGGGCATCCACGCGAAGGTCGCAACGGTCAAGGCCATCATCGTCCGTCACGCGAAGGGCGGCTGATCGAAGGGGCAAGTAAATCTCGCCACCCGCATCCCGGCCCGCCTCCAACGCCCGCATCAGCCTCTCGGCCAACGCTTCTCCCTTGGTAGCCACGAAGGTATCGCGCATGGCCTCGGTTACCATTTCGTTGTCGATGATATTGCCTAGTGCCAAGCAGTTGCTTCCGGCGGAATGGTTGTAGACCGAATAAATTTCCTGCCCGTGAAAAGCGGCGAAATTGCCGTGGCGGTCGAGCGCACCTAATTGCCGCCAGCTTAGATCCTGACCGCTGTCCACCACGGCCTGGATCGCTTCCCGCGCCGTTCCGCCTGTTTCAAGAACTGCCAAACCTACATCGCCAAGCCGGGGGTCGGTACGGTGCTGACTTAAGAATGCGCCGCAGCCATGGGCCAAACGCACGCACCGTCCGCCAACCGCCATATTCGAGGTTGAAATGGCGCCGCCAACGGCATTCGTCGCGGGGCAATAGCCGATGATTGAGAATGTCAATGAACCAGCTCCATCAGGCCGGAGTGAAGACGTCATCTTCCTGTTTGCCCACCAGGCTGGGCACTTCGATGGGGCCCTTGAAGGCCGTATCGTGCTGCAAGGTCGGCATCACCTCGGTTGCGAACATGCGCATGTTCAACACGCCCTGCTTGTGGGGCATGCCGCCGTAGGAGAAGTCACAGACGATATGATCGGTGCCGGTCAGGCCCTGCAATTCGGCGATTTGTGCCTTGCAATCTTCCGGCGTGCCGACGATCTGGATATTGACATAGAATTTGGTCATTTTTTCCCGCGCCACCTCGTCCTTCAGCTTGGAATAGGTCTTGGCCATCCTGCCATAGGATTCATAGCCCTTGACCGTGGCCAGATGGCCGTCGGAGAACTTGTAATGATTGTCGATGGAATCCCATTTCGCGCCCAGATATTGCATGGCGCGCTCGTTCGCTTCCTCCCGGCTTTCCGCGACCGAGACGTTGGTCAGGATAATCGGCGGCTTTGGCGCGTGGCCGACGCTTATGGCGATGTCGCGGAAATTTCGAATATCCGTGGCGGCTTTTACCCATTCATTCTGCATGATGACCATCATGCCAAAGCCAAGCTTGGCCATGATCTCGGCCGATTCCGGACTGACTGACGAGGCATAGAAGCGCCGTTCGGGGTGGGACATAGGCCGGGGCCGGATCGACATTTCCGGAATCTTATAATACTCGCCATCCCAATCGAAGACTTCCTGGCTCAGCGCCTTGGTGATCAACTGGGCGGCCTCGGCAAAGCGCGGGCGGGCCTCTTCCATGGGCACGCGAAAGCCGGCGTATTCGACGGTGGCCGCGCCCCGGCCAAAACCGAATAGACAACGCCCGCCGCATAGCAGGTCGAGATAGGCGATCTGTTCCGCCACCCGGATGGGATCCTGCCAGGGCAACACGATAACGCAGGTGCCAAGTGTAATCCGCTTGGTCCGCCCCGCAAAATACGTCAGCAATTGCAACGGCGCGGGCGACATGGAATAGCCGGTGAAGTGATGTTCCAGCCCGAAAAGGGAATCGAATCCTAATGGTTCCGCCAGATCTCCAAGGGACAAATGTTCCGCCAACACAGCCGCATCCGAACGCCCGGCCTCTGCGAGTACGCTTAGGTCAGTACCTATTTTCATGGGCTTTCCCGCCTTTTTGAATTTGCCGCGCACGGCACGCAAGATGGAACTAGTTAGCGGCCGGACCTTTTAGTTCGACAGTGTTGCCATCCGGGTCCTGGACATAGAGCGATGGGCCCTCGCCTTCGGCGCCATAGCGTTGAGCAATTTCGCTGGGTTCCACACCATGCTCAATAAGATAGTTTAGCAACGCCGGCCCATCAAAGGGATCAATACGCAGGCAAAAGTGATCCATGTTGGGACCATCGGGCGCCAATACGCCGCCACCCTTTGTGCCCAACGCGCCTGCCAGGGTCACAAGATCGATCTGTGCGGTGCCGGCCCGCAAATGGTAGAGCCCCAGGTCATCTCGACGGCGATCCAAGACACAGCCCAGAATATCGCAATAGAAGGCCAGGGATCGGTCCAATTCAGCGACCCGCAAGACCACATGATCCAATCCCAACGGTGTTATCTGCATTTCAATCTCCCAACCACATCAATATGGACATCGCACGTCTTTGACCCTCATCATCGACCAGCGCCCCGCGGGATGCGGGGGCCCACCTCAACCGCGCTTGCGGCGAAATTTGGTTGCCCTGGTGCCGGCCCGGCCGCCGCTGGAACGTCCCTTGGGACCACGGGCGGCGTCCAGCATCTCGGGGGTAATTTCCGTGGCCACCGGTTTTGGGACATAGCCTTCGCCGCGTTTGCGCCGGACCTCGCTGATCTGGCCCGCGCCACCATCCTTGGACCGGCCAACAGAACCACCACCCTTCGCATCTCGGCCCCGCCCGCCTTCATTCTCACCGCTCAGGCTTTCCAGCTCCATCTGTTCCAGGCGATGCAGTTCATCGCGCAGGCGGGCGGCCTCTTCAAATTCCAAATCGGCGGCGGCGGCGCGCATGCGTTTTTCCAGATCCGCCACATAACTTTGCAGATTGTGGCCGATCAGGTGCGTGCGGTCCGCATCCCCCGTATCCACGGTGACGTGATCGCTCTCGTAAACAGAGGCCAGAATATCGGAAATATTCTTCTTGATGGATTCCGGCGTGATGCCGTTGGCCTCGTTGTACGCCAGTTGTTTCTCGCGCCGCCGGTCGGTCTCCTCCAGGGCTTGGTTCAGGCTTTTGGTGCGATTATCCGCATACAGGATGACCCGGCCATCGACGTTGCGCGCCGCCCGGCCAATGGTCTGGATCAACGAGGTGGTGGAGCGCAGGAAGCCCTCCTTATCCGCGTCCAATATGGCCACCAGGGTGCATTCGGGAATATCCAGCCCCTCGCGCAACAGATTGATGCCGACCAGAATATCGAATACGCCCAGGCGCAAATCGCGAATGATCTCGATCCGCTCCAGAGTATCGATATCGGAATGCATGTAGCGTACCTTCAGGCCCGCTTCATGCATATATTCTGTCAGGTCCTCGGCCATGCGCTTGGTCAGGGTGGTGACCAGCGCACGCCCGCTGGCCCCGTTGACCTCGCGGCATTCGGCGATCAGGTCGTCCACCTGATGTTCCACGGGACGGACGATGCAGACCGGGTCGATCAGGCCCGTGGGGCGGATCACCTGCTCGGTGAAGACGCCGTCCGTGCGTTCCAGCTCCCACTTTCCGGGGGTGGCCGATATAAACAGGCTTTGCGGCCGCATCACCTCCCATTCAGAAAATTTCAATGGCCGGTTATCGACACAGGACGGCAGGCGGAAGCCGAATTCCGACAGGGTCCATTTGCGCCGGAAGTCGCCGCGGAACATGCCGCCCAGTTGCGGCACCGTGACGTGGCTTTCATCCAGAATGACCAGGGCATTCTCGGGCAGATATTCGAACAGGGTGGGCGGCGGCTCGCCTGGATTGCGGCCGGTCAGATAGCGGGAGTAGTTCTCGATACCGGGGCAGAAACCGGCCGCGTCCATCATTTCCAGATCCAGCATAATGCGCTGTTCCAGGCGCTCCGCCTCCAACAGCATGCCGGTCTGGCGCAGCTCTTCCAGGCGCACCGCCAACTCGGCCTTGATGCCTTTCATGGCCTGTTGCAGGGTCGGCCGCGGCGTCACGTAATGGCTGTTGGCGTAGACCCGCACCTTTTTTAAGGCATCGCTGCGCTGGCCGGTCAGGGGGTCGAACTCGGCGATCTCCTCCAGATCGTCGCCGAACAGGACAAAGCGCCAGGCCCGGTCCTCCAGATGCGCCGGCCACAGTTCGACCACATCGCCCCGCACGCGAAAGGTGCCCCGGCCAAAGAAGTTGTCATTGCGGCGATATTGCAGGTCCACCAAGCCCTTCAAAAGGGCGCCGCGGTCCAGCGTCGCGCCGACCTTTAATTCCAGGGTCATCTTGCCGTAGGTCTCGACCGAGCCGATGCCATAGATGCAGGAGACGGAGGCCACGATGACCACATCATCGCGTTCCAGCAGGGCCCGGGTGGCGGCATGGCGCATGCGGTCGATCTGCTGGTTTATGTGGGCTTCTTTTTCGATATAGGTGTCGGTGCGCGGCACATAGGCCTCGGGCTGGTAATAGTCATAGTAGGAGACGAAATATTCCACCGCGTTGTTCGGAAAGAAGCCCTTCATCTCGCCGTACAACTGCGCCGCCAGGGTCTTGTTCGGGGCCAGCACCAGGGCCGGTTTTTGCGTTCGGTGAATAACCTGGGCCACGGTGTAGGTCTTGCCCGATCCGGTCACCCCCAACAGCACCTGGTTGCGCTCGCCCGCCTCTACCCCGGCGGTCAATTCGGCGATTGCCTGGAGTTGATCGCCGGCCGGCTCGTATTCCGAAACCAGTTCAAAGGCGCGCCCGCCCTCGTCCTTCTCGGGCCGCTCAATGGTCATGGGCACCCAGGTCGCCCGCTCCGCCTCCGCCAGGGACTGTTCGAAACTGCGGTGGATCTGTTTCATGGATGTATGTGGCATGATGGCAGTATAACCGAAATTGCAGCGGTATCGGAAACGGGAATAAACCGCTAAGTTGGGATCCTGATGGCAATGCTGGAACACGATATCGACGGCCGGATGGCCTGGACGGGTAGCGAACTGGCGGATGACGCCGGGGTAGTGGGCCTGGACGATGCCTGCCGGGACGAGTTGCTGGACCTGGCCGCATTGCTGGCGGCCAATCCCTTGCCGGTGCTGTCACTGCATCCCGACGATTTCGAACTGGAAAACTGCCGGGCGCTGATGGCGCGGGTGCGGCAACAGTTGGACCAGGGCCCGGGCTTCGCCATTATCGACCGCCTGCCCCTTGAGCGACGGGAGGGGGACGCGGCGACGGCGCTGTATTGGCTGTTGGCGTCAATGGTGGCCCGGCCAGTGGCGCAAAGCTGGGACGGCAAGATGTTGTATGACGTGCGCGATACCGGCAAACGGCCAGGCAACGGGGTGCGCCCGGACATCACCAGCGCGGGCCAGAACCTGCACACCGACAACAGCTATAATCTCTGCCCGCCGGACTATGTTGCCCTGCTCTGCCGGCAAACGGCCATGCGGGGCGGGGTCAGCCAACTGGTCAGCTTCCCTGCCGCGCACAACCGCATGCGGGCCGAATGCCCCGATCTGCTGGCCCGGCTGTACCAGGACTTCACATTTGACCGCCAGCGGGAACATGCCCCCGACGACACCAAGGTGGTACATCATCCCCTGTTTGCCTGGGATGGCGGGCGCCTGGTGGGGCGGCTGTCCAAGCGCATGGTGATCCAGGGCTATGAACTTGAAGACAAAGTCATGGACAATACCGCCGCCGCCGCTCTGGCAGCGTTGGAGGCAACCATGACGGTGCCGGGCATGGGCAAGGAATTCCATTTCCAGCCCGGGCAGATCCAATTCGTCAACAACAAGACAATTGGGCACGCGCGCACCGCCTTCACCGACTGGCCGGAGCCGGAGCGGCGGCGGCACCTGACCCGCCTGTGGCTACGCCATCAGGGCCGGGTGTTCTATAACGGTTGAATTAAGCCGCTAACCCGGCGCGTCGCAAACTTCGGTGCCCATGTCCGCCGGAATGGAGACTTCGAGCAATTCGAAAGCGTCCGAGGTGGCGATCTCGTTGTGCGGTGTATCGCCGGGGATATACATGGAATCTCCCGCCGAAATCCGTTCCACCCGGCCGCCGGCAAATTCCAGATCAACCCAGCCGCTCAACATGTAAACCAGCTGTCCTTCGCAAAGGTGCACATGCCAGCCCGTCGGTTCCGACAGCCCGGCCGAGGACGAGGTGACCTGGGCCCGGATACGGCCCTGGCTGGCCGCCGTCACGCCAAGCTCGCGGTATTGCATGAAATCCCGCCGGCCCGGCACCATCTGCGGATTATCGGCTTTGGCAACGGCAATTTCCTGCCCCCTCGATCCACCGTCCGCCGACGCTGAAGCTTCCACGCTCATATCCAATCTCCCCTTGCCAATGACTGAAAATCAATGTCCGGTGAATGGTAGGATTGCCGGCCCGGCTTGGCAAGGATAATGGCCTGGCCATTGGCGGAGGCGAATGGCGGTGCAACCAGTCTCCCGCGAACTCGTCTCCGAGGCTAATTCCCTGTTTAACAGGGAAAATACAGGGAATTTTTGCTGATTCGACCTTAAATCGGTGGAATCGGGCCGTCTAAGGCGTTGATATCAAGGGTAATCTAGACCAAATTCCCTACGCCACGGAATAGGGAATTATTATTGGCCTAGCAGGGAATTTTCCAGGGTGATCTCGATGACCGTGAATCGAGGTGGCAGAACCGGCAGACCGCGATGCTCGCCCGAACGCGCCCAGGACCGGCGGGCGCACGGGGGACCGGGAAGGCGGTGCGGGGGAGGCTCCCCAACGCCGGGACATCTATTGGTTGGGCGATGGTCCTTCGAGGCGAAGCCTGGTTCCGCGCTCAAGGATCGCGGAGAGCCTTCCACGCCGCACGACCTGCTGCGGATTTGA
>JAKZRK010000256.1:0-3712 GCA_047518225.1 Alphaproteobacteria bacterium
AATTCTTGGTCATTCCCGCGAAGGCGGGAATCCAGAAAACGCCTGAAAACAGCGATAATTATTGCCGCATCTGGATGCCCGCCTACGCGGGCATGACAACAATGGGCCGAATTATGGAGTTTTTCAGCAGCCTGCTAGATCAGTTACGGGATATTTTCAGGTAATAACCTCCGGTGCCGGCGTAGTGCCGGCGCCGGCCATTTTTCCTGCTTCATGGCCGGCCGGTGCGGAATGGTAGAATACTGCGGTTTTCTGATTTTTGTTGCGGTGCAAAATTAGGCCGGAATATTGGTAAATTATTGGTTGACGTAGTGGGGGCGCATACATAGTATCCGCCAACCATTTCGCCGCAGGTGGTAGCCGATTTTTCGTGATGGTACGGCGCTTTATATGTTGTGCCATTGCCGGCTAAACACTGTGGCAGGTACCAAGGAAGACATAGGCAAAGTGGCGAATATTTTGGGCCGGTTTGGCCTGGGCGGGGCCGGGAATTACGGCTGACCGCCTCGTCGCGCGGAAAACCCCGTAGGGTTGATTTGGCCGTGTTCGTTTTGTTTTCCTGATTAAATTACGGCGTAGACACAGGTAAAGGACCGACAGCGCATGCCGACGATCAACCAATTGATCCGCAAGCCGCGGCAGAAACCGAAAATCCGCAACAAGGTACCGGCCCTAGAGGCCTGTCCGCAAAAGCGCGGCGTTTGCACGCGGGTCTATACGACCACGCCCAAGAAGCCGAACTCCGCCCTGCGTAAGGTCGCCCGTGTGCGCCTGACCAATGGTTTCGAGGTCACTTCGTATATTCCTGGCGAGGGTCATAACCTGCAGGAACATTCCGTGGTGATGATCCGCGGCGGCCGGGTCAAGGATTTGCCCGGCGTGCGCTATCACATCATTCGCGGCGTGCTTGATGCACAAGGCGTCAAGGATCGGCGCCAGCGCCGGTCCAAATACGGCGCCAAGCGGCCGAAATAGGGGGGAGGCGACATGTCACGCCGGCATCGCGCGGTAAAGCGTGAAATTCTGCCCGACGCCAAATATGGCGACCGGGTGCTGACCAAATTCATGAACAGCCTGATGGTTCATGGCAAGAAGTCGATCGCCGAAACAATTCTGTATGGCGCTCTGGACCGGGTCGAGGAAAAGGCCCATCAGGATCCGGTGCAGGTTTTTCATCAAGCTCTGGAAAATGTGAAGCCGGCGATCGAAGTGCGCTCGCGCCGCGTTGGCGGCGCTACCTATCAGGTGCCCGTGGAAGTGCGGTCGGAACGCAGTCAGGCGCTGGCCATCCGCTGGTTGATAACCGCCGCGCGGGGCCGCTCGGAAAACACCATGGTCGAGCGCTTGTCCGGCGAGTTTCTTGATGCCTCGAACGCACGTGGGACGTCCGTTAAGAAGCGGGAAGACACTCACCGCATGGCCGAGGCCAACCGCGCCTTCTCTCATTACCGTTGGTAGAGCGGCAGCAAGGATAATTTGAGCATGGCCCGCGAAACAGCACTCGATCGATACCGCAACATCGGCATCATGGCCCATATCGACGCCGGCAAGACGACGACGACCGAGCGCATCCTGTATTATACCGGCCGCAGCCACCGTATCGGTGAAGTGCACGATGGCGCCGCGACCATGGATTGGATGGAACAGGAGCAGGAGCGCGGCATTACCATCACCTCCGCGGCCACGACCTGTTACTGGCGCGACCATCGCGTCAACATCATTGATACCCCAGGGCACGTGGACTTCACCATCGAGGTGGAGCGCTCTTTGCGGGTGCTTGATGGTGCGGTGGCGGTGTTCGATTCCGTGGCCGGTGTAGAGCCGCAGTCCGAGACGGTGTGGCGCCAGGCCGATAAATACAACGTGCCCCGCATCTGCTTTATTAACAAGATGGACCGGATCGGCGCGGATTTTTACCGTTGCATCGATATGATTGTGGATCGCCTTGGGGCCGTGCCGCTGGTGATGCAATTGCCGGTTGGATCGGAAGCTGAATTTGCCGGCGTGATTGACCTGTTGAACGATCGGGCCATCATCTGGCGGAACGAAGACCTGGGCGCGGAATTTAATTTCACGGAAATCCCCGAGGATCTTCGCGAACAGGCCGCGGACTACCGCGCCCGCTTGATCGAGACGGCGGTGGAGCAGGACGACGATGTTCTTGAAGCCTATCTCGACGGCAACGAGCCGGACAAGGAGACCTTGCGGCGGTGCATCCGCAAGGGCACTCTGGCCGGCGATTTTATTCCGGTACTTTGCGGCAGCGCCTTCAAGAACAAAGGCGTGCAGCCTCTGTTGGATGCGGTGGTGGACTATCTTCCGGCGCCCACCGATTTGGCGGCCATCATCGGCTCTCATCCCGACACCAAAGAAGAAGTCATCCGAAAATCCAGCGACGACGAGCCTTTTGCCGCCCTTGCCTTTAAAGTCATGACCGATCCCTTCGTGGGATCGTTGACTTTTGTGCGGGTCTATTCCGGCGTCTTGGAAAGCGGCAGCACCGTCTTGAACAGCGTCAAGGGCAACCGCGAGCGCATTGGCCGTATGTTATTGATGCATGCCAACAGCCGCGAAGACGTGAAAGAGGCCCGGGCCGGGGACATTCTGGCATTATGCGGCCTGAAAAATTCCACCACGGGCGACACGCTTTGCAATCCATCGAAAGTGGTGGTGTTGGAGCGCATGGATTTTCCCGATCCGGTGATCGAAGTGGCGGTGGAGCCAAAGACCAAACAGGATCAGGAAAAAATGGGCGCCGCCCTCAAGCGCCTGTCCGACGAGGATCCTTCGTTCCGGGTTACTTCAGACGTGGAAAGCGGCCAGACCATCATCAAGGGCATGGGCGAATTGCACCTTGAAATCCTGGTCGACCGCATGAAGCGTGAATTCAAGGTCGATGCCAACGTGGGCGCCCCGCAGGTCGCCTATCGCGAGACCGTCGGCAAGGCGGCCGACATCGATTACACGCACAAAAAGCAAACCGGCGGTTCGGGCCAATTCGCCCGGATCAAGCTGACGTTGGAGCCGGGCGAACCCGGTTCCGGCCAAATTTTTGATAGCAAGATCGTCGGCGGCAAAGTGCCGAAGGAATATATTCCCGGCGTCGACAAGGGTATCGCCTCGATCGCCGCCGGTGGCGTGCTGGCTGGCTTCCCCTTGATTGACTACAAGGTCACCCTGGTGGACGGTGCCTATCACGACGTCGACTCGTCGGTGATGGCATTCGAGATTGCCGCCCGCTCCGCTTTCCGGGAATTGGTAATGACGGCCAAGCCGAAATTGCTGGAGCCCATCATGCGTGTCGAAGTGGTGACACCTGAAGAATATGTCGGCGACGTGATGGGCGATTTGAACCGCCGCCGCGGCCATGTCACTGGCACCGAGGCCCGCGGCAATGCACAGGTCATTAACTCCATGGTGCCCCTGGCCAACATGTTTGGATACGTCAACAATTTGCGCTCGGCCACCCAGGGTCGGGCGCAATTTACGATGCACTTTGATCATTACGAACAAGTACCGCAGGCGGTGTCGGACGAAGTCCGCGCCAAGCTTGCCTGACTGTGAAGGACCAAGCGAATGGGTAAGGCAAAATTTGAGCGTACGAAGCCGCATTGCAACGTTGGCACGATTGGCCATGTTGACCATGGCAAGACGACGCTGACGGCTGCGATTACGAAGGTTCTGGCGGAATCCGGCGGGGCTGTATTCACGG
>JAKZRK010000257.1:0-33295 GCA_047518225.1 Alphaproteobacteria bacterium
CACGACAAACCAGAACCCCAAACCCTTCAAATGGACCAAATCCGCCGATGACATCCTCGCCGCCATCCAGCGGTTCTGCCTCCGAACAATCGAAACCGCTGAACAGCAGGCGAAAATCATGCGAACTTCGGAATCGGGACACTAGATGTCTGTTTACCCGCAAGATGCGGACATTAGGTGGCGCCGATGTTGAAGCCTGTTAAGTGCCGATAGCTGCCATGCGCGCGGATGAATTTCTGGACAACGGCAAATTGGATGGCTGGGCGGTTTGGACGGTGCTTGTCCTTACTATATTTGACGCAAACGGGGAACGGCGATGGCGGCAATAAGGCCTACGACGGCCAGCGCCACGCCGTTCGCGAACAACGCAGAGCCGGTGCCGAGCATTTCAGCGAGACCTCCCATTTCAAGGTGACCCAACGGTGCAAAGCCGATCGCCAACACCCACACACCCATGGCGCGGCCCCGTAGAGCGTTCGGCACCGCCAATTGCATCATGCTTTGCGTAAGGATATCGGACGCCGCCGCTGCGCCTGCGACGATGGCGACAGCGGCCAATTTCGCCATCAACGGACTTTCGGCCGAAAGCAGCATCAGGCTTGCGCCAAAGGTGAAAATAACGCCGATATAAGCGAGTCCACGGCGCTGTAGCGCACCCATGAAGGTCAACCCTAGGCCGGCGATCATCCCACCCACTGCGCGTGCGGCATGCATCATGCCGAGCCCATCGGCGCCAAGGTTCAGCCGCGTGCTCGCCAATTCCGGTAGGGCCGTCGCGAAGGAAAAACCGAATATTTCCACCGACCCCGTCACCGCCACCAGCATCAGCAGGAGGCGATTGGACCGCAACTCTAAAACAGATTCGCGGATGTTCTGTCGCAACGGGACGTGGCCGGTAGCAGCCGCCTTGCCCGCCGCGCGAAGACGTAAAAAGAAAATGAACGCGATCCCATGACCCGATGCAAGGATGAGAAAGGCGGCGGAACCGCCGTATCAATCCATCACGGCGCTGGCGGCCAGCGCGCCGATCAACTGACCGGCTCGTGATCCCAAATTCAACAGTCCGAGGCCGGAAACCACTTTATCGCCGCCGACGATATCGTAGGCGTAGCTCAAGCGCGCGGGTTGATGCAGCGCGCGTAAGCTGCCCGATATCAGCGTGAAGACGATAACGACCCAAAGTGCGGCTAAATCCATCGCTAGGACGAATGCGAAGATGATCATATTTATCGCGATCAGCGCCTCGATCCGGCGCAACAGCGACCGGCGGTCCAGCCGGTCCGCGACCGCGCCGGACACAACACCAAACACGAAAAATGGCAGAAAATAGACCGCCAGCATCACCCCGACCCAGGCAGTTGAGTGGGTGAACTGGAAGACCAGCAGCCCCAACACCACCTGTTCGCCGCTCGCGCCTTGTTGATTAAATGCTGCGCCCGCCAATAGACTGCGGTAGTCCGCGATTCCAATGGCTGGAATATTGATCATGGAACCTCAATGCATCTTTCGTATCAAAAGGGACGCAACCCCATTTTTCGAAAAGGGGCAGCGTTCCCTTTGTTCCGTCTTGGCACCCGAGTGCCATCGGGTGGGTGCCACCCACCGCATCATGATCGGGCATGTTATGAGCGGAAGTGGTCAGGATACAGACGCCGACCCCGGCGCAAAGGCCTCGTTCGAAGAGGAGAAATAATCATATAACCGGTCAATCCCCTCTTCATACCGATGGTTGCAAAAGGCCAGCCGCAGGTCTTGTGGAACGCCGAAGTCGGTACCCGGGACGACGGCAACGTGGGCTTTTTCGAGGATGTCCCGGGCGAGTTCCTTGGAAGATGCAAAACCCATCGCCTTGTTCCAGTCTTCGCAACGCAGAATCGCGTAGAACCCGCCTTCGGCGCCGATTGGCGTACACCGCGTGCCAGTCAGGCGTTTCGTGGTGTATTCGGCGCGTGCCTTATAGGCACTCGTGAGTTCCCGGGGACTTTCCTCGTCGGCGAGCGCGGCGATCATGCCGTATTGATAACAGGGGTCAGTGCAAAGCAAGGTGTGCTGTTGGATGACACGCAAATTGGTCTGCAAATCCGTTGGCAGAATAGCGAAACCAATTCGCTTGGTATACATCCGAAACCCCTTGGAAAAACTATTCGTGACAATCGTCATATCCCTATGTTCGGGGAATAACGCCAGGGGCGATTGGAATTCATCGTAGAACATAGTGTTGTTATAGATTTCATCGTTCAACACGTAAGCTTGGCGATCGACGACCTGGTAGATTTCGCGCATTTCGTCGGGCGTGACAATGTTGCCGACCGGGTTGCCGGGAGAATTGATGACCACCAGCGATGTGCGCTCGGGCGAGAAGTTGCGGCGGAACGACTCCATGTCGACACGCTTGGTGTCGATGTCGATGTCATAGAACTTGACCGTGGCGCCGGCCAACTTCGCGCAATACAGATAGAGGGCGTAGTAGGGCCTCGGAATCATGATTTCGTATTCAGGACCCGACAGAAGTTGAAATATGTTTCGAAAAATTGGCGAGGTACCCGTGTTGACGATGACATTTTCGACCGAGGTGTCTGCCCCGTATCGCCGATTATAGAATTGCACGATCGCTTGGCGTAGTTCGGGAAGCCCTTCGGGATACACGCGCCGGACAAAATCCGGATCCCTAAGCTTTTCGATCATCCCATCGAGCACCGCATCGGGCATGAATAATTCAGGAACCCCTATGGTCAGCTTCAAGACGTCGGCACCTTGAGCGATAAGTTCATCCGCGAGTTCGTCGAGAACGAACATCTGAAATTCCAAATCACCCGGCATTAGGTCCTTTATCACTTGTGGCATTCCATCTCCTGTAGTTCCATTAATTTTGTTTGATCCTGAAGCATATTGCGGCCGTGACTCGGAAAGCCACTCACAAGCAGCAATTTCCCACCGCCGTTCTCACCAGTATCATGAAGTTGCGAGGTCGCCCTGATGCTACCGCACAAGGTCGGTAATACCCAGCCTTAGTAGCAGCGAATGTCTGCAATGGGTCGGACATACAGCCTTGCCCACGATGATGTCTGCTTCTGAGCCAATAGCGGATATCCAGGTGGCACATTCCTGTTATGGTGGCGGACCCTGCGGAAATTGCGTCACGGAACGGGAACAGTCAACATGCGTCTTTGGAATAAGGTAGCCGTCGTCACCGGCGCGGCATCGGGCATCGGGCGGGCATCGGCGGATCTGTTCGCGGCGGAGGGCGCCAATGTCCTGGCCGTCGACCTGCCCGGCCAAGGATTGGACGCGGCCCATGAGGATCGCGGCAACGTCGCCACCTTGGAACAGAACGTGGCTGATAAAGGCGCGCCAGGCCGTATCATTGCCGAGGCGGTGGCGCGCTTCGGCCAATTGGATATATTGTTCAACAATGCCGGGGTATCGCGCAACGAATTGGCGGAACTGCAAAGCGAGGCCAATTGGGACCTGACCCTGGATGTCAACCTGAAGGCGCAGTTCCTGTTGATCCAGGCCGCCATCCCGCATCTGAAGGAGGCGCCCGCCGGCCGCATTATCAACACCGCCTCGGTCATGGCGCGGATGACCGATTACGGGCTGGTCGCCTATTGCGCCTCAAAGGCCGGAGTGGCCGGCATGACCCGCACCCTGGCCCTGGAACTGGGCAAATTCGGAATCACCGCCAATTATATCGAGCCCGGTGCCATCTATACCGGCCTGACCCGGAAAAATTTCGACGACGAGAAAATCGCCGGCATCTGGGCCAGGAAGGCCGCCCTGCGGCGCCTGGGCCAACCCATCGATATCGCGCGCGGCGCCTTGTTCCTGGCCTCCGAGGATGCGGGCTTCGTCTCCGGCCATGGCCTGGTGGTGGATGGCGGCCTGACCTTGCGGACCTGATGGGAGTTAGCGCCATGGCGTTCAAGGCATTGTTGTTCGATGTGTTCGGCACGGTGGTCGATTGGCGTGGCAGCATCATCGCCGAAGGTGAGGCGTTTGGCCGCGAGCGGGGCCTGGACATCGATTGGGCCGCCTTCGCGGACGGCTGGCGGGCCAAGTATCAACCGGCCATGCAACGGGTGCGGGACGGCGATACCGGCTGGGTCAAGCTGGACGATCTGCATCATGAAAACTTGCTGGAAATGTTGGATGAATTCGCCATACCCGGGCTGTCGGACGCGGAAATCGATCATTGGAACAAGGTCTGGCACCGCCTGGACCCCTGGCCCGATACCGTGGCCGGGCTGACCCGGCTGAAACGGGATTACATCCTGGCCACCCTGTCCAACGGCAACGTGGCGTTGCTGGTCAACATGGCGAAGCGGGCCAGCCTGCCCTGGGACGCCGTCCTGGGCGCGGAGGTGGCGGGCCATTACAAGCCCCAACGGGAGGCCTATTTGAAAACCGCCGAATTCCTCGGTTTGGCCGCGGAGGAATGCCTGATGGTCGCGGCCCACAACGGAGACCTGGTGGCGGCCGCCGCCTGCGGCCTGGGCACGGCGTTTGTGCGCCGACCCATGGAATATGGCCCGGCCCAGGATTTCGATATGGAGCCGGAAAACGATTACGACTATGTTGCCGACGACTTTCTTGATCTCGCCAGCCAACTCGGCTGCTAATAAAGTAAGGCGGATAAACTGAACAGTACCCCGCTACAGGGCGACACGATCTCTCCACTGCGGCGGGGGATCATCCTATTTACCCTGACCTCCACCGTGGCGCTCTATGCCTTGACGGTGACCATCGCCAATGTCTCCCTGCCCCAGATGCAGGGCGCCCTGTCGGCGACCCAGGATCAGATTGCCCTGGTCATTACCTTCAATATTGTCGCCACCGCCGTGGCAACGCCCATGACCGGCTGGCTGACTGCACGTTTCGGCCAACGCCGGGTGCTGTTGACGTGCGTCGCCACTTTCACCCTGGCCACATTGATGTGCGGCCTTTCCGGATCGTTGGAGATGCTGGTGTTTTTCCGTGTCCTCCAGGGCCTGTGCGGCGCGCCCCTGGCGCCCCTGTCGCAGTCCATCGTCCTGGCCTCGTACCCGCAGCACAAACATGGCACGGCAACCTCCATCTTCGGGATGGGCGTTGTGCTTGGGCCGCTGATCGCACCCACCATCGGCGGTTATTTGAGCGAGGAATACAGCTGGCGCTGGGTTTTTTTCATGATCGTACCCATGGGCGTGGTCTCGCTGCTGGGGTGCTGGGCCTTTGTCTCGGATGGGGTGCGGTCGGCGCGCATCCGTCTGGATTGGACCGGTTTTATCGCCTTGTCCGTCGCCATTGCCAGTTTCCAGTTGTTGCTGGACCGCGGGGAACGCAATAGCTGGCTGGAATCGACCGAGATCGTGCTGGAAATCTGTGCCGCCGCCCTGTGTTTCTATATCTTCATCGTCCATACCTTCACCGCCGAGAAACCATTCTTGAATCCGCGCCTGTTCCTGGACCGCAATTTCGTACTTGGCATGGGCCTGACATTGGTTTTCGGTTTGTTGAACTTCACGCCCATGACCCTGCTGCCGGGCCTGTTGCAAAACTTGCGCGGTTATCCCGACGGCATCATCGGCCTGTTGCTGGGCGCGCGCGGGCTGGGCACCTTGCTGGGATTCTGCATTCTGTTCTTTGGCAACAAATATGATCCCCGTATATGGCTGGTCTGCGGTTTCTCGCTGCAGGGCATATCGGGCTTGATGATGGCACAGTTCGACATCAACCTGACCACCTGGGACGTGGCCTCGGCCAGCTTTCTACAAGGCCTTGGTACGGGATTCCTGTGGGTGCCGTTAACCTTGGTGGCGTTCAATACCCTGTCGCGGGAGCTGTTTCCCGAAGGTTCGTCGATCTTTCATTTGACCCGCAATATCGGCTCTTCGGCCCACATTTCGATCAGCGTTGCCCTGGTTCTGCACAGCGCCAAGGTCAATTACGGCCATTTATCGGAGTCTGTGACCCCCTTTGCCAAGGCCTGGCAAATTCCCTCCCTGTCTGGCGGATGGAGCATGGGGTCATTGCAAAACCTGGCCCACATTAGCGGCGAGATACAGCGCCAAGGGCTGATGATCGGATATATCAACGCCTTCTATTTTTACACCCTGACGGCCGTCGCGGCGATACCCTTGATCATGATGGTGCGCATGAAAAAAGCCGTTCCGGGGCCCGAGGCAAATCCGCCAAAACCATTGCAGCCGGTAAAGCCGAGGCTACAAGGGGTAAAAAACCTTCAAATCCGATAGACCGTCAACGCTTCCCGCCGGCCTCTGATCTGTTGCAGGCCCAACTCCTCCGCCCCCTGGAGATGAGCGGCATCGTGGGTTGCCTGGGACAGGATGATGGTGACCGGCGAGGCCGGATCGGGCAGGGTGCGGCCCAGTTCCTCCAACCGGCGGCTGATATTCACGCTATCGCCCACGATGGTGTAGTTCATGCGCTGGGGGGCGCCGATATTGCCGACAATGACCGGGCCCGTATGCAAGCCGATGCGCACGGCCAAGGGCGCCTTGTCGGTGCCGTCACAGCGTTTGTTCGCCGCCTCGACCGCCGCGCGGATGGCAAGGGCGGCCCGGCAGGCGCGGGCGGCATGATCAGGTTGTTCTTCCGGCGCCCCCCAAAACGCCATGACTGAATCGGCAATGAATTTGTCGATGGTGCCACTTTCGGCTTCGATACAGCCACCCACGTCGGCGAAATGGTCGTTCAACAATGCCGCCGCGTCTTCCACCGCCAATTGTTCCGAGGCGGCGGTAAAGCCAACGATATCGGTGAACATTACGGTCACCTGCCGCTGTATGGACCGATCCAGCACCCCTTCGCCCTGATGCATCAGGCGGCGAACCAAGCTGCGCGGCACATAAGTTTCGAACCAGCGCAGGGAAGTGATCATGGCATTGAAAGCCTGGCCCGCGTCGTTCATTTCCTTGATGCGGCTGGCGGGCAAAGTTTGAAAATCGATCAGGGACAAATCACGGATTCGACCGGCGGCCCGGGCCAGTTCCTTCAAAGGCTGGCTGATATGATTGCTCAAGGCCCAGGCCAGCATCAAGGATAGCAACAAAGCGATCAGGCCGGCAATGCCTGCCCCCATGACACGCCGAAACTCAGCTTCCACGTCTTCATTGCGGAAATAGATGCCGATTTCCCACGGCACATCGCCAAACCAGTTCAGCCGCCGTGCGATCAAGGGATAGGCCTCGCCGTCCGCCGTACCGATTATCTGTATGCCCATGTCGCGGGACATATTGCTGCCGTATTCGGGACCCAGTTCCGGATGCAAATATGCCAGCAAAACCGGATCGCCAAAGATTTCAACCGAGGGCAGCGGCCGCTCAGGCGAGGCCCCCTTGAAACCTTTCGCCAGACGGCGGTGGGCCAATACGAAGCTTTTGTCATACAACACAAAAACCTCGCCATCGATGGCCAAGTGCTCTTCGGCCAACATGGTCGAGAGCTGCGATATGCTGACAGAGGCGACCAGTACGCCGGCGACTTTTCCCTGCAAACGCACGGCACGCGCAACATTCAACAAAGTCAAAGATACACCGGGTGGACGCAAAACCTGGCCCCAATGGGCCCGATCATAAGATTCCGCCTCGGCGAGTTCGCGCAAAATTGTATCCGACCGGGAGTAGTCCGCCGTCTCCATTTCGACGCCGTCGGGTCCGCGCACGGCAAGCATGCCTCGGCCCCGCTGATCCAGAAACAGCAGCGCCCCGACATGAGGAATGCCGGCCAAGGCCGAGGCCAGGGCCTGGGACAGATCGCCGGGAACGGTTATCTGGATCTGACCATTTTCCATGCGGCGGCCAAGATGCTCCACGGCCGCTTCCGCCGGGCGCAGATGGCGTTCGATGGTGGTTTGGACGTCGTCCAGCGTCGCATCGGCCAGTTTACGGGTCAGCGAAACCGTATTTTCCCGCGCGCTCCACAGTCCCAGAAACAGTACCGTGGCCACCGCCAATAGGACCAAGCCGCCAAAGCCCACCATCAAGGCCGTACGCATGCCGAGGCGAATACGGAAAGCGATGGCTCTGGTCTTGCCCGGCGCAGCTATGTCATGTTGTGGTTCGTCCATATATCGCGACAATGTGAAGCAGTCTGGCGACCGCGTCCAGGGTCCCCGGTGAATAGACAGCATCTGATAAACAGGGAACCATTGCTCATGGCAAAAGGAATGATCGTCGCGCCCCAACCGGAGGCGGTGGAAGCCGGGGCCATTATCCTGGAGCAGGGTGGCAACGCCGTCGATGCGGCCATGGCCTGTGCCTTTGCCCAAGGCGTGGTCGACCCGCAAATGTGCGGCATCGCCGGCTTTGGCAGCCTGCAAGTCTATCTGCCGGAACGCGATATCCACCGATGCATCGATTTTCATGGCCGTGCGCCGGGCGCCGTGCGGCCCGATATGTGGCAGCATTTGATCGAGGGCGAGACGCGGGACGGCTTTGGCTTCATTCTCAAGGGCCATGTCAACGACATGGGCTATCAATCCATCACTGTGCCCGGCAGCCTGAAAGCCTATTCGGAGGCGCAGACCGCCTGGGGCAGGCTGCCCTGGGCGAAAATCGTCGCCCCGGCCATCGAATTCGCCGAAGCCGGCAGCATGATCCGGCCCTCCAAGTATGGCTTCTGGACGGAAGATGACGGCTCCGGGCGGGTGGTCTCGGTGGAGCGCCTGCGCCTGACCCCGGCGGGACGCAGGATTTACTTCCACCGGGACGGCCGCTTGCGCGGGACCGGCGAAACCCTGGTCAACCGGGACCTGGGCCAGACCTTGCGCCGCATTGCCGAGGTTGGAGCGGAAGATTTCTACACCGGCGAGATCGCCGCCGCCATCGCCGCCGACATGGCGGCCAATGGCGGCCTGCTGTCGGCCCAGGATCTGGCCGAATACCACACTGCCCACCTCTCCCCTTTGCTGGGCACATACCGCGGCCATCAAATCGCCACCAATCAGCCGCCGGGCGGCGGCATCATGTTGCTGCAGATACTGAACGTCCTGGAATGTTTTGATTTGTCCACCATGGGCCATAACGCCCCGGAATATATCCGGACGATCGCCGAGGCCATGAAGCGGGCGACCTCGGACAAGGACAACTTTGTCGGTGATCCGAATTTCGTCGATGTGCCGGTGGAACGCCTGACGTCCAAGGCCTATGGGCGGGAGCAGGCGGCCGCCATCGAACGCGGTGAGGTGGCCCATGTGGAACGCCTGCGGGGGCCGAAAGAATCCCTTAACACCACCCATATCTGCGTCGTCGACAGGGCCGGCAATGCGGTCTCCATGACCCATTCACTGGGCATGCCCTCGGGCGTCATCACGGAGGGCCTGGGCTTCATGTACAACGGCTGCATGGGCGTGTTCGACCCCCGGCCGGGACGGGCGGGTTCCCTGGCGCCGGGCAAGGGGCGCTTTTCCTCGCTCTGTCCGACCATTGTCTTTCGCGACGGCGCGCCGGTCCTGGTGATCGGCGCGCCTGGCGGCACCCAGATTGCTATGGGGGTGTTGCAGGGCATTTTGAACGTGTTGGAATTCGATATGTCGCCACTGGAAGCGGTCTCGGCGCCGCGCTTTTCCGCCACCTCCGATCCCATCGATGTGTCCAACCGCATCCCCCGCGCGGTCACCGGCCAACTCGCCGAACAGGGCTATGAGATCGTCCGCAACGCCCACAGCCATCCCTTCGCGTCGGTGCATGCCATCCGCATCGACGATGGACAATGGCGCGGCGGGGCCGATCCAAACCGCGACGGCATGGCCCTGTTGGTGCCGTGATTTCGTGGATGTCTCCCCCGGCGGCCCGATAACGCTGTTGAGAGCCGTTCACACATAGCCCAAAATAATGGCCGCGTTGCGGTATGAGCCGGGGCGTCCTATTCTGTCGTCCATGCACGAACGCCCAAAGGGGGCGGCTATTTCATTGCGGGGAGAGTTGACGGTGAGCCAGGTTTTGGACGGAGTACGGGTATTGGATTTCGGGCGCTATATCGCGGGCCCCTGTTGCGGCATGATGTTGGGGGATTTGGGCGCCGACGTGATCCGGATCGAAAAGATCGACGGCAGCGAGGATCGCTATACCGCCCCCATCGGCGAGGGCGCGGAAGGCGAGGCCAGCGTCGGCTCGGGCTATCTGCACCTCAACCGCAACAAGCGGGGCTTGACCCTGAACCCCATGAAGCCAGAGGGGCGGGAAGTCGTCAAACGTCTGGTGGCGACGGCGGATGTGGTGATCGCCAACCTGCCGGCCGAAACCCTAGGCGCCATGGGCCTGGATTATGACAGCCTGCGCGCGGTGAAAGAGGATATTATCCTGACCACCGTCTCGGCTTTCAGCTCGGTCGGTCCCTACAGGGACAGGGTCGGCTTTGACGGCATTGCCGCGGCCATGTCGGGGATGATGCACCTGTCGGGCCACGCGGACGAGCCCATGAAGGCGCATACGCCATGGGTTGACTTCGGCACCGCCTCGGCCGCCACCATTGGCACCCTGTCGGCCCTGCTGCACCGAAACGCAACCGGCGAGGGGCAGCGGGTCGAGGGTAGTCTGCTGGGCACCGCGCTATTGTTTAACAACGGCGCCCTGATCGAGCAGGCGATGATCCAGTCCGACCGGGTCGGCTCCGGCAACCGGGGGCAGACGGCGGGGCCGGTCGATGCCTTCAAATGCAAGGATGACTGGATCATCGTGCAAGTGGTCGGGCAACCGCTGTACGAACGCTGGGCCCGCCTGATGGGCGACGATTACTGGCTGAACGATCCCAAGTTCAAGGACGACCTGAGCCGTGGCGACAACGGCGTCGAGATATCCGAACATATGCAGAAATGGTGTGAGGATAAGACCCGCGAGGAAGCTATCGCCATCCTGTCCGAGGCGCGCATCCCAACCGGCCATATTTACAAGCCGGCGGATACCCTGACCGACCCCCAGGTTCAGGGCGGTGACTTTTTGCAAGACGTGGAATACCCCGGCACCCCTGGCCCGGCGCCCCTGGCCAAGCTGCACATCCGCATGTCCAAAACCCCGGCCGAGATCCGCATGCGCGCCCCGACCCTGGGCGAGCACACCGACGAAATCATGCGCGACCTGGGCTATGACGACGCGACAATCGCCGAGCTGCATGAAAAACGGGTGATTTGAGAACAGACGGAAAAAGGCCCCGCCTCCGGGAACGGAGAGCGGGGCCTATTGGTATAGTGGCGGGCGGAAAGGCCGCCCAATCAACCGCCTTAACCGCCGGCGGCTTCTTCCAGGACGATTTCCTTGCCGGTTTCCTGATCGACCATTTTCATGGACAAACGGACCTTGCCGCGATCATCAATGGCCAGGCATTTAACATAGACCTGATCGCCTTCATTGCAGATATCACCCACTGTCTTGACCCGGTACTGGGCCAGTTCCGAGATATGACACAGGCCATCCCGGTTACCGATGAAGTTCACGAAGGCGCCGAAATCAACCACCTTGACCACCTTGCCCTTGTAAATCTCGCCGATCTCCGGCTCCGCGATAATGCCGGTGATCCAGGTCGTGGCATGGTCAATGCTCTCCTGATTGGGGGATGAAACCCGCACCGAACCATCGTCGGCGATGTCGATCTTGGCGCCGGTTTCCTGGGTGATCTCGCGGATAATCTTACCGCCCGTGCCGATGATTTCGCGAATCTTGTCGACCGGCACCTTCATCAGATGGATCTTCGGCGCGGTGTCACGCAATTCGCCGCGATGTTCGCCCAGGGCCTTGCCCATTTCAGCGAGGATATGATTGCGGCCCTCGTTGGCCTGGGCCAGGGCATCGCGCATGATCGCCTCGGTAATGCCGGCGACCTTGATGTCCATCTGTAGCGAGGTAATGCCGTTTTCCGTGCCGGCGACCTTGAAGTCCATATCGCCCAGGTGATCCTCGTCGCCCAGAATGTCCGACAGGATGGCATAGCGGTCGCCTTCCAGGATCAGCCCCATGGCGATACCGGACACGGCGGCTTTCAAGGGCACGCCGGCATCCATCAACGATAGCGAGGAACCACACACGGACGCCATGGAGGAAGAGCCATTGGATTCCGTGATCTCGGAAACGATGCGGATGGTATAGGGAAATTCTTCCTTGTCCGGCATCACCGCCCGCATGGCCCGCCAGGCCAGCTTGCCATGGCCGACCTCGCGCCTGCTGGTGAAGCCAAAGCGCCCAGCCTCGCCCACGGAATAGGGTGGAAAGTTGTAATGCAGCATGAAGTGCTCGCGATAGGAACCGGCCAAGGCGTCCATGATCTGCTCGTCATCACCGGTGCCAAGGGTGGTTACGACCAGGGCCTGGGTCTCGCCACGGGTGAACAGCGCCGCGCCGTGGGTGCGGGGCAGTACGCCGACCTGGCTTTCGATCTGGCGCACGGTACGGGTATCGCGGCCATCGATCCGTTTGCCGGAGTCCAATATCTGGCCACGCACGATGTTCTTTTCCAGCTTCTTGAAGGCACCGCCGATAGCGTCGGCATCCTGGTCCTCGGACAGGGCCGCCATAGCCTTGTCGCGGGCCTCGCCCAGCATATTTGTCCTGGTCTGTTTCACCGGTTCCCCATAGGCGGCGCGTACGTCCGCCTCGACCAGATCCGCGACTCGGCCTTCCAAAGCGGAATGATCCTCTGGCGGCGCCAGGTCCCAGGGTTCTTTCGCGGCCACTTCCGCCAGCTCGATGATGCACTGGATCACGGGCTGCATTTCCCGGTGGGCGAACATCACGGCGCCCAGCATGACTTCCTCGGACAACTGGTTGGCTTCGGATTCCACCATCATCACCGCGTCGGCGGTGCCGGCCACGACCATGTCCAGGTCCGAGGCCTCCAATTCGTCCAGGCGCGGGTTCAAAACATATTCGCCGTCGATATAGCCAACCCGGGCGCCGGCGATCGGCCCCATGAAGGGAATGCCCGAAATTGTCAGCGCGGCGGAGGCGCCCACCAAAGCGGCGATATCGGGATCGTTTTCCAGATCATGGCTAACGGTGGTGCAGATGACCTGGGTTTCGTTGCGGAAACCATCCACGAACAGGGGCCGGATCGGCCGGTCGATCAGGCGCGAGACCAGGGTCTCCTTTTCCGAAGGACGCCCTTCGCGCTTGAAAAAGCCGCCTGGAATCTTCCCGGCAGCATAGGTCTTTTCCACATAATTTACAGTCAGTGGGAAGAAATCGATACCCTGACGCGCCTCGCGCGACGCGGTGGCGGCGCACAACACAGTGGTTTCGTCATAGGTGACAAGCACGGAGCCATGGGCTTGGCGCGCCATGTGCCCTGTTTCCAGAACCAGCTTGCGCCCGCCCCACATCAATTCCTTGCGATGAATATTAAACATCTTCGTTCTCTCTTTCTCGTCAGCCATGAATTCTTATTTAATCCGACGCCATCGCCGGTCAATACATGGCTTCGCTTACGTTCGATTTGATTTTGCCATAATCCCGAATGAATCATGGCCGTCGTCTGGTCCCGGCTGGCATGGCGCCGGAATCCGCGATGCCAAAAAAGGCCCGCGGGGATCTGTTTTGATCAGCCTTGATATGCCCGCCGATAGGATTAACGGCGCAGGCCCAACCGCTTGATCAGAGCTTCATAACGGGTCTGATCCTTGCGCTTCAGGTAATCCAACAACCGCCGCCGCTGGCTGACCATTTTCAGTAGGCCGCGCCGGGAATGGTTGTCTTTTTTGTGTTCCTTGAAATGATCGGTCAAGGTGGTGATCCGGCTGGTCAGAATTGCCACTTGCACTTCCGGCGAGCCGGTGTCGTTTGCTGTTTGCTTGAATTCGCCAATCAATTCGGTCTTACGTTCGGCTGTAATCGACATCAAATTCTCCTATTCGAAATAATACCTTACAGATTAAAAACGCGAACCGGCCGGACTTCGCCAGCATGAACTTCGGCCAGTGCTACCGGCCTGCCGTCGGTCGTCGCGTATACGGTTCCCTCGACGCCATGCGGAACCCGGATGGCTTGTCCAAAGCGTAGACGTTCAGCCTCCGGACCGGTCACGGCCAACGCCGGGATGTCGGCCAGCGCGGCCTCGACCGGCAAAAGCAGGCCGTCGAGCGCCTCCTTATGCCCCATGCCATCAAGTTTATCCAGCGAAATCGCCATGCTTTCGTCAAAGGGTCCGACCCGGTTGCGGCGCAGTTCGCTGACGTGCCCCAGACAACCCAGGACGCGGCCCAAATCGCGGGCCAGGCCACGTACATAGGCGCCTTTGCCGCAGACCATTTCCAGCACCGCATGGTCGGGGTCGGGACAATCACACAGGCGCAATTCATCGATCCGGATCAGGCGCGGGGCCAGGGCCGGCGGCTCTCCGCCACGGGCCAGATCATAGGCCCGGGCGCCATCCACCTTGATGGCCGAAAAGGCCGGTGGCACCTGTTCAATCTCGCCAATGAACTGCGCCAATACGGCTTCGATCCGCGCCGCGTCCGGGCGGCCGCCGTTGCGGCCGATCACCTTGCCCTCGCCATCGTCGGTATCCCGTTCTTCGCCCCAGCGGATCGTGAATCGATAGGCCTTGGCCCCGTCCATGGCCTTGGCCACGACCTTGGTCGCCTCGCCCAGGGCGATTGGCAGCACGCCACTGGCCAGGGGATCCAAGGTGCCCGCATGGCCGGCCTTGGCGGCATCGAAGCCGCGGCGCACCCTGGCCACGGCCTGGGTTGACGTCATGCCCAGGGGCTTGTCGAAGATGAACCAGCCATGAACCGGCCGGCCGCGCCGCTTACGCCCCATTTTCGCTGTCGTCCGGTTCCCGGGGCAGGCCCGGGGCCGCCTCCGGGGCCAAATCCGGGGTCAAATCCGGGGCGACGTCGCCACGCCGTAACAGGCGTCCAATATGATCCGCGTTATCGAAGCTCTGATCGATCCGGAAGCGCAGCCGCGGGGCGAACTTCAGCCGCACGCGCCGGGCCACCTGGCCGCTCAACCAAGGCCCGGTAAGATGCAGCGCCGCCAACACCTTGTCGGTATCCTTGCCGCCCAGGGGCATGATGAAGCAGGTGGCCTGGCGCAGATCCGGGCTCATGCTGACCTCGGTCACCGTGACGGCGACGCCGCTCAGGTCTTCGTGATGTATCTCTTCGCGGGTTAGCACCTCCGCCACCGCATGCCGGATCAATTCACCGGCGCGCAATTGACGCTGCGAAGGGCCACGCGCCCGTTCCCGGAAATCGCGTTGACTTGCCATTATGCTGCCTTATGGACTGCCATTGTCAGCTGCCAATACAATTGGCCCGGGTCGCGCCGCCCCTAAAGCGAACGCTCGATTTCCTCGACCTCGAAAAACTCCAACTGGTCGCCGGCCTGAATATCCTGATAATTTTCCAACGCAACGCCGCACTCGTTACCCTCGCGCACTTCGTTGGCGTCGTCCTTGAATCGTTTCAGGGATTTTAGGTCGCCGGTGTGGACGACGACATTGTCCCGCAACAGGCGCACGCGGGCCTGGCGGCGGGCCGAGCCGGTTCTGACCTGACAACCGGCGATCTTGCCGAGTTTGGAAATATTGAAGACTTCCAACACATCGGCGCCACCAATAATGGTTTCGCGAATTTCCGGCGTCAGCAGACCGCTCATGGCCTTGCGCAGGTCATCGACCAGTTCATAGATAATCGAGTAATAACGAATCTCGACATTTTCCTGCCGGGCCATTTCCCGTGCCTGGGGATTGGCGCGCACATTGAAACCAATCACCACCGCATTCGATGCCCGGGCCAGATCGATATCGGATTCGGTAATGGCACCGGCGGCGCCGTGCAGCACCCGTGCCGAAACCTCGTCGTTGCCCAGGTTTTCCACCGCCGATGTGATCGCTTCCAGGGAACCGCGCACATCGGCCTTGAAGACCAGTGGGAATTCCTTCTTCTCGCTGTCCTGCAGATTGCTGAACATTTCTTCCAGGCTGCCCCGCGCGCCCGCGACCGCACGGCGGTCCTGCTCCACGCGCTGGCGGTATTCAGCAACTTCGCGGGCCCGGCCCTCGCTCCCCACGACGTTGAATTCGTCGCCGGCGGCGGGGGTGCCGTTCAGACCGAGAACCACGACCGGCGCGGAGGGCCCCGCCGTTTCCACATTGTTGCCGTGATGATCCTGCAATGCCCGCACCCGGCCCCATTGCGGCCCGGCGACAAAGATATCGCCCACCGACAGCGTGCCCCGTTGCACCAGCAGGGTGGCCACGGCGCCGCGGCCACGGTCCAACTCGGCCTCGACCACCACGCCGTCGGCGGGGCGGTTTGGGTTGGCCTTTAATTCCAGCAATTCCGACTGTAGCTGGATGATCTCTTCCAGCCCGTCCAGGTTCATTTTCTGGGTCGCGGATACTTCAACGATCTGGACATCGCCACCCATTTCCTCCGGAACGACTTCGTACTGCAACAACGCCTGCTTCACCTTGTTGGGATTGGCGTCGGGCAGGTCCATCTTGTTGACGGCAACGATGAGGGGCACATTCGCAGCCTTGGCATGGTTGATGGCCTCGACGGTTTGCGGCATGACCCCATCGTCGGCGGCCACCACCAGAACCACGATATCCGTCACTTTGGCGCCACGTGCCCGCATGGCCGTAAAGGCGGCATGGCCAGGCGTATCAATGAAGGTAATTTTGCCCCCGGTCTTCGTCGTCACCTGATAGGCGCCGATATGCTGGGTAATGCCACCCGCTTCACCGGCCGCCACATCGCTTTCCCGGATGGCGTCCAGCAACGAGGTCTTGCCGTGATCCACATGGCCCATGACCGTGACCACGGGCGGCCGCGTCGTCAGATCGCTGGCGTCGTCGAGATCGCCTTTCAAGCCGATCTCCACATCGGATTCCGAGACCCGGCGTAACCTGTGGCCGAATTCCGCCACCACCAATTCCGCCGTGTCCGCATCGATACTTTGATTGACCGTCGCCATGACGCCCAGACCCATCAGCGAACGCACCACATCGACGCCGCGTTCGGCCATGCGATTGGCCAGTTCCTGTACCGTAATGGTCTCGGGCACCACCACTTCGCGCAAGATTTTGCGTTGGCCGTCACCGCTTTCGGCGGCCAGCTGTTTCCGGCGTTCCCGTTCGCGTTTTATGGAAGCCAGACTACGAACCCGCTCCTCCCGGTCAGCCAACGCTTCCGTAACGGTGATCCGTCCCGAGCGGCGGCGCGGCTCGGTGCGGGCGCGGGGCTGCGGCTTGGGCCGTTCGATTGGCCGACGCTCGGCGCGGCGGCCCGAAGCTTCCTTATCGCCGGCCGCCGGTGAGCCGCGCCGGGGCACGGCCTCGCCAAGGGCCGCGGCCTCGGCATTAACCGCGCTCTCCTGCAATTTGCGGGCGGCCTCTTCCTCGGCCTTGCGGCGGGCCTCCTCCTCCGCCCGCTTGCGGGCCTCCTCTTCGAAGCGCCGTATTTCAGCGGCCTCGCGCTCGTTTGCCACGCGGGCGGCTTCACCAGCCTGACGGCGGGCATTTTCATTCGCCCTGGCACGGGCCGCCTCGTCGGCCGCCTGGGCGTTGTCCAGGGCCCGGGAGCGGGCCGACTTTTCTTCGCTGGACAAGGTGCGCAGAACATGGCGGGTACGTCCGGCGCCCGCATCGGCAGACTCCGCTAGCCGATCCGCGGTGGTGCCCCCGGGGGAAGCCGTAACAGCCGCTGGTATCGCCGCCGCGCCAGACGCGCCGGTTGTCTCGGCCGGGGCGGCCGGGGAGGATTGGCCGGGGCGCGCCAGCGCGCGCCGGCGCCGCACTTCCACCTTAACGGTTTTGCGGCCCCCGCCCATACCCCCACGTGGCGGGGCCACGGCGCCTTCGCCCGGTTTGCGAAGGCCAAGGCGTTCACCGCCTCCCAGGCTCAGGGTTTTTTTCTCACCCGAATTACTCACGTCGTCTTGTCCCATCTCTTTCCAGGCCGCCGCCAACCGCCGCGATCGGCATCCCGATCAATAATCGCGGTCGACATTTGCCGTCGACAATGCACTAACGCGCGGCAAACAAGACGGCCCGCCCAATGCCGGCCGAACTGCTTTAACCGCGAAAATCCGCCAACCGGCGGCATTCGCACACGAAACGATCCGCCAAGCCGCCGTCCCGCAGGGCAGCATGTACCACATTTTCGCGGCCCAATGCCAAACTCAATTCATCTATCATGAACAAATCAACAACAAGGCGCCCCGGGGCGGCCCTGCCGCCATTGCCGCCGGCGCTCCCACTCAACAGCTTTTGTCGTCCCTTGAGCGAGGCGTCACGGGCCGCAATGACGATTGCCGTCCGATCCGCGGCCAACGCGGCGCGCACTTTTTCGTACCCCAACGTCAACTGACCAGCCCGCCTGGCCAAACCCAACAGCGCCAGACAACGCCGCCGCATGGCCGTTTCGATCTGCGCCGGCAGATCCTCGGCCACTGTGACCGCCGCCTTGGCGGCGCGCGCGAAAAGACGCTTTTCCACCGCCCGTTCCAAAACTTCCCGGCGTCCGCTGACCCAGATGCCACGGCCCGGTAATTCCCGGCCCAGGTCGGCGACAAGGTTACCCTCGGGCCCGACGACGAAACGCAACAAAGCGTCGGCCGGCATCACCTCGCCGGTGGCGATGCAGCGGCGTTTCGGTGTCCTGACCGCCGGCCCCGCCGCCATCCCGGCCATTGCCGTTGCCTGGCCCATTACCGTCGCCTTCAGGCCGCGTCGGTGCCGGCAACTTCGCCGGCTTCCCCGGTTTCGCCGCCGGCGTCCTCCGGCTGGTCTTCGTCCTCGAACCAATGGGCCCGCGCCACCATGATCATGGCCGAGGCGGTCGCTTCATCCAGATCGAATTCCCGCAGCAGGCCATCTCCTGGATCGACCAATTCGTCCGTCGCCAGTTCAGCGAAATCATCCAGTTCCTTGACGCCATTTTCGCCAAGCGTCACCAACATGCCGGGCGTCAGGCCTTCGATCGCCGCCAACTCGTCGGTAACGCCAAGGTCCGCGCGCTGTTGGTCGTATTGCGCGTCCCGGGCATCCAGGTAGTCGGTGGCCCGCTGTTGCAAAGCCGCCGCCAGATCAAGGTCGAACCCTTCCAACGACGCCAGTTCGTCCTGTTCCACGAAGGCCACTTCCTCCACCGAATTGAAGCCTTCGGTGGCCAGCAGTTGCGCCATCATTTCATCAATGACAAGTGCCTCCATGAACAATTCGCTGCGCTGGCGCATCTCTTCCTGACGGCGGTCCGATTCTTCCTCTTCCGTCAGAATATCGATTTCCCAGCCGGTTAATTGCGACGCCAGGCGAACGTTCTGGCCACGCCGGCCGATGGCCAGACTTAACATTTCGTCCGGCACCACGACTTCACATTTCTTGGCCTCCTCGTCCATCACCACCTTTACCACGTCCGCCGGCGCCAGGCTATTTACCAGGAAAGCCGCCGGATCGGGCAACCATTGAATGATGTCGATCTTCTCGCCCTGCAGTTCGTTGACCACCGCCTGGACCCGGCTGCCGCGCATGCCGACGCAGGCGCCGACCGGATCGATACTGGAATCGTTGGACGACACGGCAATCTTGGCCCGGCTGCCCGGATCCCTGGCAACGGCCTTAATCTCGATGATGCCGTCGTAAATTTCCGGCACTTCCTGGGTGAACAGTTTCGCCATGAACTGGGGATGGGTGCGCGAGAGGAAAATTTGCGGGCCGCGCTGTTCGTGGCGGACATCATAGATATAGGCGCGGATCCGGTCGCCCTGACGCAGGCTTTCCCGCGGCAACGCTTCGTCCCGGCGCACGATGGCCTCGGCCCGGCCCGGATCGACCAGCACGTTGCCATATTCGACCCGCTTGACGACACCATTGACCACCTCGCCGATGCGGTCCTTGTATTCTTCGTATTGCCGTTCCCGTTCGGCTTCGCGCACCTTTTGCACGATGACCTGCTTGGCGGTCTGGGTGGCGATGCGGCCGAAATCGATCGGCGGCAGGGCTTCCGAAATCAGATCGCCAACCCTGGCATCGGGATTACGGCCCAATGCCTCGGACAACTGGATTTCAGTGGCTGGGTTTTCCATCGCGTCGACCACCTCCAACAATCGGGACAGGCCGATGTTGCCGGTTTTGCGGTCAATCTCGGCGCGGATTTCGTTTTCCATGCCGTATTTCGATCGCGCCGCCTTCTGGATTGCCTCTTCCATCGCCTCGACGACAATTTCCGCGTCAATCGCCTTTTCCCGCGCGACCGCGTCGGCGATCTGCAACAGTTCCAAACGGTTGGCGCCTACGACTGGTTGTGTATCGGCCATTATTTTTTTCTCTTTTTCAAAGTGTCTTGGATTAATTCGTCGGTCAGCACCAATTTGGCGCGTGTGATGGTCTCGAAGGGGATCGCGAACTCTTTTACACTGTCATCGCTGTCTGTCACGGCGATGTTGACACGGCCATGGGACAAACCCAGCAGATGGCCTACAAAGCGGCGGCGGCCATCGATCGGGGTGTCCGCTTCAACCCGGGCCTGGGAATTGGCATAGCGCTCGAAGTCGTCCGGGCGAACCAGGGGCCGGTCGACGCCGGGTGAGCTGACTTCCAGCAAATAGGCGGTGGGGATCGGATCTTCGACATCCAGAATGGCCGATATGGCCCTGCTTAACCGGGCGCAATGGTCCACATTCATTTCGCCGTGGTCCAACGGCTCCGCCATCACCTGCAGGGTTGGTTGCGGCCCCTCCCCGGTCAGGCTCACCCGAACCAGACGAAAACCCATGGCCTCGACCGAAGGCCCGATCAGGCGCTCTACCTCGCCCAGATGATGGTTTGTTGCCGGCACCGTCCGCTCCCGTTCCATCGGCTCTCGATCAATTCGATCTTGATCAGCTTCATCCCGATCAAGGGGTAAAATCAGCCAAAAAATGCAAAAGGCGGGCCGCTGGCCCACCTTTTTTCCCGCCCCGCTGGTCGCCAGGCTATTTCTTAATTCACTATATATGGCCCCCGCCAACGCAAAGCAAGGGCAAAGGCTAGGCACAGCCTAAGCACTGGGCTGGTTTCGATCCTGGCGCCTGAAACTGAGAAATACCGGCGGCCTTCCCGCTTCAATTCCTTTGTCTTCGTATCTTGTCGCAGGCCAATTGTCGGGCCGCGACCGCCAATCTCCGGGCCGCCGCGCCAACCATTGAAACTGCCGCGCGGCAACCAGATGGGCCAGGATCCAACGGCAATAATCCATATGATCGGTGGCCACGCGCCAATCCGCCCCATCGGCGAGGATGCGGGCCATGGCGGCGATATTCTTCGGTCCCACGAAGCGCCGCTTGTTGTGACGGCGTTTCGGCCAGGGATCGGGAAACAACAGAAAAGCCCGGTCAATACTGCCCGCCGCCAGGCAATCCAACAGCAGCCCGGCGTCGTCCATGACAATGCGGATATTGACCAGGCCCTGTCGATCGATCACGGCCAGCAGGCGGGCAACGCCATTGATGAAGGGTTCGCAGCCGATAAAGCCGACATCGGGATGCGCCTGCGCCTGCGCCGCCAAATGCTCGCCCGCGCCAAAGCCGACTTCCAGCCAGACCGCGCGGATTTCTGTTTCGAAAAGGCTACGGGGATCCAGGGCGCCGTCCTGATAGCCGGCGGGCAATAATTGCAATTCCGGCAGCAACCGCTCCAGAACCTCGCGCCGGCCCGCCCGCAGCGGCTTGCCGCGCCGCCGGCCATAGAGAGTGCGCGGCGGCGATTTATCCAAGAAGGGGTTTCAATTCCGCGGCCAGATCCAGCCGTTCCCAACTGAAATGGCCCTCGCCGTCAGGCTGCCGGCCGAAATGACCGTAGGCTGCCGTGGAGGCATAAATCGGCCGGTTCAGGGACAGCATGGTGCGGATGCCCCTTGGGCTCAAATCCACGCTGTCCGACAGGAAGGCGACCAGACGGTCTTCGTCGCAACGGCCCGTGCCATAGGTATCCACGTAGATGGACAAAGGCTTGGCCACGCCGATGGCATAGGCCAATTGAATGCAGCAACGGTCCGCCAGACCGGCGCCGACAATATTCTTGGCCAGATATCGCGCCGCATAGGCGGCCGAGCGGTCAACCTTGGTCGGATCCTTGCCGGAAAACGCCCCGCCACCGTGGGGCGCGGCGCCGCCGTAGGTATCGACGATAATCTTGCGGCCCGTCAGCCCGGCATCACCGTCGGGTCCGCCAATGACAAATCGGCCGGTCGGATTGACATAGAATTCGTCCTCTTCGCACATCCAGCCTTCAGGCAACACCTCCAGCACATATTTGCGGACCAGTTCGCGTACTTCCTCGCGTTCCGTATCCTCCGAATGCTGGGTCGAGACCACCACCGACGTGGCGCCGACGGGACAGCCATCCACATAACGCAAGGTAACCTGGCTTTTCGAATCGGGGCCGAATTGCGGCGTCTTGCCGGCGTGGCGATCCTCGGCCATGCGGCGCAGGATGCCATGGGAATAGTGAATGGGCGCCGGCATCAAGACATCGGTCTCGTTACAGGCGTATCCGAACATGATGCCCTGATCGCCCGCACCGATATCTTTGTTGCCGGCGGCATCGACCCCTTGGGCGATATCCACGGATTGAGGATGCAGATGCACCTGCACTTCCGCATTACGCCAATGAAAGCCATCCTGCTCGTAGCCGATGCGGCGAACCGTATCGCGGGCGGCCTGTACCATGGCGTCCTTGTCGCCGGCCACGGCCGCGGGACCGCGCACTTCACCGGCCAGAACAATCAGATTGGTGGTGGTCAGGGTTTCGCAGGCAACCCGGCTATCGTCGGGATCGGCGGCAAGAAACATATCCACGATCGCGTCTGAAATTTGATCGCAAACCTTGTCCGGGTGCCCTTCGGACACCGATTCCGAGGTAAAGAGATAATTGCCGCTCGACACAACGCGCCTCCCGCCAGAGTGAAACCATGAAAATTTCAGGCGGAGCCACCGCCAACCAGACTAATTACCGACTCCGGGGGGTTGTTGCAGGCTTTTCGCCGTTGGTCAAGCGCCGCCCGAGGGATGGCGCAGCCGCCCGCAAAGGCACGCTGAAATCAGAAAATCAGGCGGCCTGGACCATACGCAAAGCTGCCCTAACGGGAACCCATTGGCCCAATTAGGGCGATATCTCGTCTATGGTCTGCCCGCCAATGGCCTTGACCAGATCGAACAACCGCTTGCGCACGGGGGCATCCTTGATCTTGTAATAGGCGCGCACCAACTCCAACGTCTCCCGCTTGGCCAGATCATCCTGATCAAACGTAGCCTGTGTCGCTTCGGCAAAACCAGGCTGCCCCTCGGCGATTTCGTGGGCCATGTCGTCGAAAAAGAAGGATACAGGCACATCGAGAATTCGGCTCAAAAGATATAGCCGGCTGGAGCCGATACGATTGGTACCGCGTTCATATTTCTGCACCTGCTGAAATGTCAGACCCAGCGCATTGCCAAGTTTCTCCTGGCTCATGCCCAAAAGGGTGCGGCGAAGCCGAACACGCGAGCCAACATGAATATCAACCGGATTGGGGTTTGCTGTCACTGGTACTACTCCTCATTAGCAACCTGAATTTGCAATCAAAAATTTTGGTCGCTATTTTTTGCTGAATACATCCAATGGGTTGCATATGCATGTATGTAGCAGCACAAGATGCCTGTCAAGCCGTATGTTACAATTCGCTTTGCGCCGGGTCGGGCCGGCGGCGATGGCTCTGAACAACCAGGCCCGCCAACAGCAGGCAAAGCAGTGCGAAAATTCCGTCCCCAAAGCGCCGGTACAGGGTTTCGGGCAAGGCGGTTGGCAGATTGCTGTCGATTATGCCGACAGCCGCCATTGGCAATTGGCTGGTAATCCGGCCATAGGGATCAATGACCGCCGAAATGCCGGTGTTAGCCGCGCGCACCACGGGAAGGCCCATTTCAACCGCCCGCACGCGGGCGATGGCAAGATGCTGATGGGGTCCAAAATTGTCGCCGAACCAGGCATCGTTGGTCAAATTCAACAACCATTCCGGATCAATATCGCCGGCGGACAGGGACACTTCCCGTGGAAAAATAATCTCGTAACAGATCAAGGGGCGAAACGGCGGCAAGTTGGGCACCTGGACCACGCGCGGCCCCCTACCGGGCGAGAAATCCACCGCCCCGTGGGCCAGTTTATCCAGGCCGAGGCGCGCCAGAATCTTGCGCAGGGGTAAATATTCGCCGAACGGCACAAGGTGGCGTTTATCATAAACAGCCTTTACCGCGCCGTCCGGGCCAAGCGTCAGAACGCTATTGTACAATTCACGGCGGCCGCCTTGCCGATCCACCCGGCGCGGCGAACCGGTTATCAGCAAGCCGCGGCGGGGCAAGGCCCGGGCGATTATGCCGCGCCTCTCATGATCCCGGCCCAGGAAAAAGGGCGTCGCCGTTTCCGGCCAGATCAGATGGCTGAATTCAGGCGGCCGTCCCGCTTTATCGGGGCCCAGGCTCAGGCTCAGGTAACGCGCCAAATGCTGATCGCGCAACTCCGGACGCCACTTGTCCGCCTGGGCGATCCCGGCCTGCACCAGGCGCAGGCGCACACCGGGGTGCTCGCTGATCTCCGCGCCCTGCCAACGGAACAGGGAAAAAACCAGGGTCAGGCCGACAAGCGCCATGGCGGTGGCGTTGACCGCAAGGCCCCGTTTTCGGGCCCTGGGATTTCGGGTCAATATCAAGGCCGGCGCGGCGGCGGCCAACACCGCCAACAGGCCCAGGCCGGAGGCACCCAAATAGGCGGCGGCCTGAAGGCCGATATCGCTGCCGGCCCAGACATGGCCGGATAAAAGCCAGGGAAATCCCGTCAGCAGCGATCCGCGCAGCCATTCGGTCAGACCCCAGAACAGGGTCAGGGCAAGCAAGCGGCCCAGGCCAGGGTGGGAGAGGCGCCGGGCCAAGGCGGCAGCCAGGGCGGGAAACAATCCCAGCCCGGCGGCCAGAGTCAAAAGAGCAAACGGCATCATCCAGGCGAACCGGGCCGCGTCGACTAAAAAGGCATGGCCGACCCAATGCAGGCCCACTAGAAAATAGCCAATGCCAAACGCCCAGCCGTGAAGAAAGGCTCGCCCCGTGGCCCGCCTTTCACCTGCCGGCCCCTGCAACAGCCACAACAGGCCGCTATAGCCAAGCACCATCAATGGCCACAGGTGCCAGGGCGCCTGGGCCAGGGCGGCGGCGGCGCCAAACAATACCGCGGCCAACAGGCGTAGCCACGTGATTGCCGGCGGGCGGATTATGGCAATGGTCCTTGTTGTTAGCCGTCGGACCCTGTTTCGGGGCCGTCATTGGTTTCAGCCCCGTCAGGGTTATTGGCCAGCGCGGCGCCGTGGCGGATCATCAGCCGTTTGACCCGGCGCAAATCGGCGTCCACGATTTCGAATTCAACCCCACCCAGATGGGTGAACACCTCGCCGATTCGCGGCACCCGGCCCAGCATGGCGAAAACCAATCCGCCCAGGGTTTCGATATCTTCATCCGCCTCGTCCGGCAACAGATCGACAGCGAGAATTTTTTCCAGGTCCTCGATCTCGGCCCGGCCGTCGGCTTCAATGCTGCCGTCGGGCAGTTGTTGCAGCAAGGGTCCTTCGTCGGTGTCATGTTCGTCTTCGATCTCGCCAACGATTTCCTCGACGATGTCCTCGATCGTGACCAGACCGTCCGTGCCGCCATATTCATCAACCACCACCGCCATATGAATGCGCGTGGCCCGCATGCGGGCCAACAGATCCAGAATAGGCATGGAGGCGGGCACCACCAGCAATTCGCGCAGGATGCGGGCCAGGGACAACTCCTCGTCCCGGCCCCAATGATCCACGACATCCTTGATATGGACAAAGCCGGCAATGTCATCCAGGGTCTCGCGGTAAACCGGCAATCGGGAATGATGGGCCCCGCGGAATGTACTGACCACATCAGCCGGGGCAGCGCCCGCCTCCAGCGCCACGATATCGGTTCGCGGCACCATCACGTCATCAACCTCCAATTCACCGAAGCTGATAATTTTCATCAGCATTTCGCGCTGTTCGGGATTCAGGACCGGCGTCGAGGCCTCGTGCTCGTCGATCACCTCTTCGATACTTTCCCGCAGGTCCGCATCACCCCCGCCACGCAACAATCTGGCCAGCCAGTGCAGAAAGCCGCCCGCTTCGGTCTCGGCCCTTGCGCCGGCGCCACGCGGTTTTCCGGCTGGGTTGGAGGCAGATGGATCGTTCATTTCAGGTCCAATGATGCGAGCTGGTCCAGATCGGTCAGCTGGTCCACGTATTGATAGGGATCGGCGATGCCCAGGCCGGCCAGAATCGCGACTTCGCGTGCTTCCATCGCATTCGCTTCCCCATCATCAATATGGTCCTGACCCAGCAGATGCAGGCTACCATGAACCAGCAGGTGACAATAATGGGCATGCAGCGATTTGCCTTGAGCCCGGGCCTCGGCGCCAGCCACGCCGTGGGCCAGGACAATATCGCCAAGCAGCAACGGCCCCTTGTGCGCCGGGTCAAATGCCGGGTCTCCGGCAAAGGACAACACGTTGGTGGCCTTGTCCTCCTGCCGATAGTCACGGTTAAGGCCGCGCAGGGCGGCATCGTCGGTCAAGGTCACGCCGACTTCGATCATTGGATAGGTCAAGCCCGCGTCGGCCAACACGGCCGACACCACCTTTTTCCCGATGGCGACCGCCTCAGGCAGATCGATCAGCCACGCCGGGCAGGGGGCGGACACGATGATCGCTATTTGCATCGCTATTTTCATCACCTTCTTGGGACGAACCATTGGGGTTCGCCATGGGCGGATAATCAATACGGTTGTGAAAACTCCCAGGGTAAGGGTGCGGGTAAAGGTTGTCTCGATCATGGCCAGATCCCGCAGGGTCAGATTGCAGTCGTCCAGTTCACCCTCGCCAACGCGCGTCTCTATCACCTGGCGCACCCGTTCGCCAACCTGTGCCGCAGAGGGATCTTTCAGGGCACGGGTCGCCGCCTCGATGGAATCGGCCAGCAACAGGATGCCGCATTCCCGACGCTGCGGCCGCGGTCCGGGATAACGGTAATCTTCTTCGGGACCGTTGAAGCCCTGGGCCCGGGCTTTATCGTGGAAGGCGCGCAGCAGGGTGGTGCCCTGATGCTGGGCGATGCCCTCCAATATAAGCCGGCCCAGCTTGGCCCTGCGCGCCATCTCCAGGCCGTCCAGAATGTGGTGCAGGATCACCCGCGCCGAGACATCCGGAGAAAGGCGGTCGTGTATGTTGTCGTCGCCCCGCTGGTTTTCCATGAAATAGGCCGGACGCTGCATCTTGCCGATATCGTGATATAGCGCCATGACCCGGCAGATCAGGCCATTGGCGCCAATCGCCTCGGCCCCGGCTTCGGCCAGATTGGCCACCATGGTGGAATGGTAATAGGTGCCCGGCGCCTTCAGCGCCAATTCCTTCAACAGCGGGTTATCGGCCGAGGCCAGTTCCAACAAGCGGGTATCGGTGGTTTCGTCGAATAGCCATTCGAAGGCCGGCAGCAGACCCAGGGTAGCTACCCCGACCAATAGGCCCGACACCACCGCGCCCAGTACCAGGGGCAAATGTTCGCTGCCCAGGCCGTGGCCCGCCAGGGTCACCGTCACCGGCACCATGGCCGCCTGGGCCAGGGCCACCACCAGGCCGATGCGCAGCAAATCGATCCGGCGCCGGCTGTGCCGGGCGGCGATGCCCGCGACCAGCACGCCAATGACATAGTGCGTCACCAGCCAAAGATCGCCATTCACCCGGTAGGCCAGAAACAGGGTCAGCGCGACCCCCACCAGCAACGATGTCCGGGCATCGACCAGCAGCGAGACCAACACCGTGGCCAGGGCCAAGGGCACGAAATAAGCGGCGGCGTCGGGCGCGAAACCCATGCCATCGGCAAAGCCCAGGCCGGCATAGAACATGGCGACGCCAATGGCCGTCGTGGCGACGACAATCGTCAGGGTCAAATAAGCCGACTTTCGCCCAAAGCTGAGAGGGACGCGGGCGCGGCTGAAAAAGATCGCGCCCAGCATCAGGAAACCGCCTAACAGGCCGGCAACCGCCACCACTTCGCGCCAGATCCGGCGGTCGCCGGCATGCGCGTTCAGAACGCCGATCCGCCGCCAAGCCGAGGCGGTAACGCGGTCGCCGCGCCGCACCAGCACTTCACCGGCCTTGATCCGCAAATACACCGGTTCCACCGCCGCGACCGCTTCGCGCCGCCGTTGCTCGGCCGCCACTTGGTTGGGCGCCAGATTGGCCCGCGCCAGTTTCTGGGCCGCCTCCAAAATCCAGCTGCGCACAATGCGGGCTTCGCCATAGGGCGCATCGCCGGCGCGCGCCGTCATCAGCCGGCGCAATTGACGCAGATCGATAATGCCCGCGGCGTTCTCCCGGCGCGATCCCCGCTTAAGGCTCAGATCCCAAATCTCCAGCCCCGCGCCGGACGGCAAGGTGCCCCGGTCGGCGACCACCAGCCGGTCCAGGCTCATGTTGAGAAAAAAATTAATGGCCAAGCCGGCATCCGCGGGATCCGCCAGGCCTTCGAGCAGGGCAAACACGCCGCTGTTCACGGGTGCGCCCAATTCATCCTGGAAGATGGCCCTGCGTTCAGCCGACGATCCGCCCGCGTCCAGTTTCCGCGCCTTTAGTTTGGCCAGAGCACCAAACACGCGATCGCCAAGACCGAAGTAAAGATCGGAATCATAGTCGAAAATTTCGGCTATCCCGGCCTGGGCCATGTCACGGCGCGCCTGAGTGGCCATGCGGTCTTCAACCAGCACGTCACGGCCGGCGCGGATCGTTCCCTGCGCCACCGTGTCCATGGCCGGTTGCGGCACCTTGCCACCGCCCGGTTGGATCAGCAGCAAGGTCATCAACAGCATAAAGCCGGCCACCGCGATCATGTCGGTCACGGGCCGCCAGCGCTGCCAACGGTCATCCGCCAATGCCGCTCCGGCCGCCATGCGCAGGGCTTCCCGCGTCTCCGCCAGACCACCTGGACCCATGGGTGAGGCCGCTGGCGTTTGGGGGCCTTCGCTAGCGTCCCGCATGACTAACCGCCGCCACTGGATTGTTCGCCATGGCGATCGTAGGCCCGCACGATGGTGGCCACCAGTGAATGGCGGACTACGTCGTCGGCGCTGAATTCGATCATCTTGACGCCGTCGATGCCGCCCAGAATTTCCATCGCATCCCGCAGCCCCGACCGGGTTCCCGTGGGCAGGTCAACCTGGCTGGGATCACCGGTGACCACCATGCGGCTATTCTCGCCCATCCGGGTCAGAATCATCTTCATTTGCACGGATGTGGTATTTTGCGCCTCGTCCAGGATAATGCAGGCGTTCGACAATGTACGCCCGCGCATATAAGCCAGGGGCGCCACCTCTATATCGCCAGCATCACGGCGCCGCAGTATCCGGTCGCCCGGCATCATGTCATACAAGGCATCGTACATGGGCCGCATATAGGGATCGACTTTTTCTTCCAGGGCGCCGGGCAGAAAGCCGAGCCGCTCGCCGGCCTCCACCGCCGGCCGGGTCAGAATGATGCGTTCTATCTGTTCCTCCAACAACATGGAAACCGCGACGGCGACAGCCAGATAAGTCTTGCCGGTGCCGGCCGGTCCCAGGCCAAAAACCAGGTCGTGGTGACGCATGGCGTCGACATAGGCCGCCTGGTTCGGAGAGCGCGGAGTAATCAGCCGCTTCTGGGTGCGGATCAGGGTATCCTCCGATCCGGTCGTGCGCCGCCCCGAGGTTTGATCGTCTTTCGACGGCTTGCCGCCGCGCCGGCGCCGGGGCTTGGGCGCGTCCGTGGGGGGACGGGTCGCCTCCGACGCGGGCGGCTGCGCCTTGGCCATGCGTACGGCGCCATCCACATCCGCCACGGTGACTTCCAGACCCCCTTTCAGGCGTTGATACAGGTCCTCCAGGGCGGCGCGGGCAACGTGGGCCGAATGCGCATCGCCCAGAATGGCGACCCGGTTGCCGCGCGGCACCAGGGACAGGCCCAACCGTTGTTCGATACGGGCAAGATGGCGGTCATGCTCACCAAACAGCGGCGCCAACAGCCGGGTATCATCAAAATCTATTACCAGGGCCGGCTCGCCACCATCCGTTGCCATGCTCAAATTATCTGCTCCATGCTGCGCGCCGCTTCCAAGGGCGCCAATTTCCCCGTGCCCTGGGAGACCTTGTGAGGCCCCTGCCCAGAGGCCCGAGGCACCAGTTGCCCTGCCAGGCTGTTGGCATGGGCGGCGGTGATTTCCACTTCCACCAGCTGGCCCAGTAACGTCTCGGGGCCGTCAAGGTGGACGGCCTGCATATAGGGACTGCGGCCCACCAATTGCCCGGGCCGCCGGCCCCGCCGATCCAACAGCAGGCAAAGCCGCCGCCCCACCATCTGTTGATTGAAGCCCTGTTTCTGGCTGTCCAATAATCCCTGTAGCCGTTGCAACCGCCCGGCGCGCACATCTTCGGGCACCTGATCTTCCAACAAGGCCGCCGGCGTACCCGGGCGGGCGCTATATTTAAAGGAATAGGCCTGGGCGTAATTAACCACCCGGACCAATTCCATGGTGGCCTCGAAATCAGCCTCGCTTTCGCCTGGGAATCCGACGATGAAATCGCCGGATATGGCGATATCGGGCCGGGCCTGGCGCAGCCGTTCGATGCTGGCTTGGTATTCGGCGACGGTATAACCGCGGTTCATGGCCGCCAGAATGCGGTCCGATCCCGATTGCGCCGGCAAATGCATATAAGGCATCAGCTTGCCGCAATCACCATGGGCGGCATAAAGCCTCTCGTTCATATCGCGGGGATGGGAGGTGGTGTAGCGGATCCTCGCCAGCCCCCAGATCGCGGCCAGTTGCGCGATCAACTCGGCCAGATCCCATGTTCCGCCGTCTGGCGCGGCGCCATGATAGGCGTTGACGTTCTGGCCCAATAAGGTGACCTCGCGCACGCCGGCGGCAACCAGATCGCGGCATTCGGCCAGAACCGCCGGGCCCGGCCGGGAAAATTCCATACCCCTGGTATAGGGCACGACACAGAAGGTGCAAAACTTGTCACAGCCTTCCTGAATGGTCAAAAAGGACGAGAATCCGGCCCCGGCCATATGGCTCGGATTGGCGGTGGCCTTGGGCAGGTGGTCGAATTTCGCGACGGCTGGAAATTCCGTGTCCAGCACCCCGGCGCCCCGCCCGCCATTCCGTCCGCCGCCCCGGCCGCCATGGCATAACGCGCGTTCGGCCCGGGCGATCATCTCGGGCAAACGGTGATAGGTTTGCGGGCCAAAGACAATATCCAGGAAGGGCGCCCGTGCCAGCATTTCCGCCCCTTCCGCCTGGGCCACACAGCCCGCCACGGCAAGCATGGGCCCCCCTCTGGCGGGATTTTCCGCTGCCCGCCGCCGCTTCACATCGCGCAGACGGCCCAGTTCGGAATATACCTTCTCCGCCGCTTTTTCACGGATGTGGCAGGTATTGAGGATGATCATGTCCGCATCCTCCGGCCCGTCCACCTGGGCGTAGCCAAGGGGCGCCAGCACATCGGCCATGCGGGCGGAGTCGTATACGTTCATCTGGCACCCGTAGGTGCGAATAAAAAGCTTCTTAACCAAGGAATTTTCGGGGCAAGGGAGACCAAACGCATTTGCAATTACCACCGCACAATATCTCGCGGCCAAATCCGCGCCGTTTCCGGCGCCTGTTATTGCTCTCGCACTTGCCCGCCCGGAGCAAATCCAGGCGCCGGCGATGTTGGTTCATTCCCTTATCGCGCTCCACACTATGTTATCAGGAAAAACACTATCAATCAGGGGCAAATAGTCAAGAAGTCAGGCTGTCGTCAACCTGTCGGGGAAAATTAACTTTCGCCGCCGCTATCCTTATCCTTCGCAGGGGTGTCCGGCTGCAAAGGTAGGCCGTACAGTTCCATGCGGTGGCCGACCAGGCGATAGCCCAGGCCACGGGCAATTTGCACCTGCAATTCTTCCAATTGCGCGTTATGGAATTCGATCACCTTGCCACTGCCGGAATCGATCAAATGATCGTGGTGTTCACTTTCCGTGCGTTCGAAGCGGGCCCGCCCGTCGCCAAATTCCAGGCGCTGAAGAATGCCGGCCTCCTCGAATATGCGCAGGGTGCGGTATACCGTGGCGATGGATATTTTCGGTTCCAGCTTGCCGGCCCGGCGATAAACTTCCTCGGCGTCCGGGTGATCGTCCGCTTCCGATAAGACCCTGGCGACAACGCGGCGCTGGCCCGTCATGCGCAGGCCGCGCTCGATACAAATCCGTTCAATCTGCCCCGGCATCCGCGGTTACCCGCCGTCCCATGGACAATACCAAGACCCCGGCACGGTCAAACTATGTTACGGCGGCTTCGCGAGGTGCCCAAGCCGATTTTCTTCGCCAACTCACGCCGCTGTTCGGCGTAATTCGGGGCAACCATGGGATAATCCGATGCCAACCCCCAGCGTTCGCGATATTGATCAGGGGTCATGTCATAGGCGGTTTTCAAATGCCGCTTCAGCATTTTCAGTTTTTTGCCGTCTTCCAGACAGATAATGAAGTCTGGCATGATGGATTTGCGGATCGGCACGGCCGGTTGCGGCTTTTCGGCCGCTGGCGCGGCTTCCTTGCCTAGTTCCGCCAATGTTGCATACACCTGTTGAATCAATTGTGGTAATTCACTGACGGGAACACCATTGTTTGATACATGGGATGCGACAATATCGGCGGTTAGCGTCAATAGTTCACTAAGATCGGCACCCTGTTCGGACATGTAACTGGTTCCTCCAAGAAATATATGTAATTGCAAATGCACAAAATTGATAATGGGGCGATGATTTTAATGTTTTATTGCTATTTGCGCAATAGCAAAAAAGTTATGCTGCGTCATTACCTTAAGTATCTGGAATATTAGCGATGAAGATCAGAAAATCCGGGCATTTTTTGGACATAACTGATTATATTTGCCCAATGACCTTTGTTCGCACGAAGCTATTGATTGAAAAAATGCCCGCCGGCGAACAGGCGACCGTGCGTTTGCAAGGCGCCGAACCGTTGCAAAACGTACCGCGTTCCGTGCGCGAACATGGCCACGAAATCATTTCCCTGGAGCCGGAAGACGCCGACCATCCCGATGGCCCGCACCTGCTGATCTTCGAAAAGGCCTAGCAGTCTGTCGGGTTTGTGATAACCCAACTCCTGCATAATGACTGCGCGGTTTTTTAGGCGACCAGTCCAGATAGCCGTTTGCAGTTGTGCGCGAGGGCCATGAGGGTCCATTCGTTTTGAACATTTTCGATGCCGC
>JAKZRK010000258.1:0-14461 GCA_047518225.1 Alphaproteobacteria bacterium
AAAAGTCGCTGGAACTCGGGTAGCGAATGCGGGAATGGGAGATCGGCGCGGTCGAGAACATCCATGGCGCGCTCCCCTATATCCGGTTTGCGCCCATTCTAGCCCTAGTGGGTGTGGGTGTAAACCGGATAGGCAAGGAAGCTTCCGGTTTTCGTCTTCTTCGCAGACGGCGGTCTGCATCGCTACCTTTCGATTTGACAGAGATGAGTCGGTTGTTGATGCACCGGACGATATGATGAGATACGACCCGTTTTTTGCTATTAGGTCCGCGATCCCCTTTCGTAGTTTTTCCGAAGGCCGCATCTCCTTGTTAATCTTGTTGGGTGGCATATCCGGCTTTTTTACCTGAATACCCACATGCTTTCGCTTAAGCAGACTATTCTGCGACGGCGGAACGTCTGATTCAATGACAACATCAAACCCACCGTCCGGCGCGTCCTGATGCCCTCCCCACGTTACGCCGCTGGTGTCATTTCCTTGAGATCGAAAATCCGCCTCGCACAACAAACCAATAAGCTCGCGCAACGACGAATCGTCGAGCTGTGCAATATCATCTCCAGTGATCTCAAAAAATTGGTTCAAGGTTTTCCTTTCATCGAGGCAAAGGCCGTACCTCATTATTCTGTAACTCGACCGGAGGGTTTTACTTTTCTGTCATGCTCGACCAACCGTTTGATATCATCAAAGCGAGCACAAATTGAAAATTGCGAATTGGGCAAAAATTATTATACAGGATCCGGCTGCCTTTGCCGCAAATTGCACCCGCGCCGCGCCGACCCGCGTGGTCTGGCGCGGCCTAGCCCTGCTCGTCGTCCCAGCGGGGGAACAGGGCGTGGGTGATGCCGAGTTGGTCCAGGGCGCGGCCGACGCCCTGGTCGACGATGTCCTGGATGGTATCGGGCTTGTGGTAAAAGGCCGGCATGGGAGGCAGGATGATGGCGCCGCAGTCCGCCGCGCGGGCCATCAGGTCCAGATGGCCTTTATGCAGCGGCGTCTCCCGCACCATCAGGACCAGCGGGCGGCGTTCCTTCAGGGTCACATCCGCGGCGCGCGCGACCAGATCCGCGTCATAGGAATTGGCGATGGCCGACAGGGTCTTGATGGAACAGGGCGCGACGACCATGCCACGGGTGAGAAACGAGCCAGAGGCGATCGAGGCCGCAATATCCTTGTTGGCATGGACCACATCGGCCAGGGCGCGCACCTGGGCCAGGGGGGTATCGGTCTCCAGCAACAAGGTCCGCGCCGCCGCCTCGCTGATGATCAGGTGGGTGGGTATCTCCAGCTTGCCCAGGGCGCGCAGGATTTCGACGCCATAGATGACGCCGCTGGCGCCCGTGATCGCCACCACCAGGGGCAGGCTCATGTCTTCTCTCCCACTGCGTTCGCCTCGCCGCGAAGCTGCCGCTCGCGGGCCGTAATATAGGCCGTGGCGCCGATGATAATCGCCGCGCCCAGCCCTGACCAGAGGTCGGGCCGTTCGCCATAGACATAAAAACCAATAGCGGCGGCCCAGATCAGGGTGAAATAAAAGCCCGGCTGGGTAAACGACAGATCGGCGAGCTGGAACGACTTGGCCCAGCAAAAATGCGCCAGCGTCGCCATCACGGCGGCGCCAAAGGTCAGGGCGCAGGTATGCAACGACGGCGTCGTCCAGACGAACCAGGTGGGGATCAGGCTGGCCATGGTCACGAACAGGGATAGATAAAAAACCATGGCGTAGATGGAGGTGCGCCGTACCAGATGCTTGCCGATCAGCGTCGAGGCGGCCTGAAACGGCGAGGCGGCCAGGATGGCTATGGCGCCGACGGAAACGGTTTCGATGCCGGGCCGCAATATAACCACCGCACCGATAAAGGCGAAAATAATGCCGCCCAACCGGCGGTGGCTGAATGTTTCGCCCAGGAACAGGAACGCCCCGATGGTCACGAAGACCGGCGCGGTAAAGCTGAGCGCGGTCAGATCGGCCAGGGTGATCTGCGTTACCGCGTAAAACCACAGCAGCACGCTGATCGCATGCACGACACCGCGCAGAAAATGGGCGCCTATCAGCCTGGGTTCGAAATCCTATTTTTCGAGTTTCATTACCAGCGGCAAAAGCAAAAGGGTGCCGAAGCCATAGCGCATGAAACCCGCCTGCAGGGAGTCTATGTCATCGGCCACGCTGCGCACGATCCAGGTCAGCGAGGTGATGAATATTCCGCCGAGGAGGACCAGCAGCAAACCTACGAAATTATTGCGCCAAGTCGGGGAAGCGGCCGCCACTCGCGGCATTTAGAAGTAAATTTCCGGCGGGATGCCCAACAGAACCTGGCCGGCGGCTTCGTAATGGGAACCTCGGGATTGGATCTGTTGCGACAGGGTATGGATGTCGCGGAAGCGGCGCTCGAACGGGGTGCCGGAAAAAATGGCGCTGACGCCAGCTTCTTTATAGACCCAATTCGCGACCTCGATGGCGCCGTGTATGGCATGGGTCGCGGCCAGGCGCACACGCAGACGGTCCGGCACGTCAATGGGATCGATCTCGCCGGCAATTGCATAGACCTCGCGCAAGGCCTCCAGCAGATAGGCCCGCGAGGCGCCCAGGGTCGCCTCGTTATGGCCGAGACCGGATTGCACGGCCGGGGTGTCCGCCAGCCGGGGCAGTCCGCGCGGCGTCTTTTCGCCAGCCAGGTCAACGAAGGCCGAAAGCATCGCCCGGGCGATGCCCAAGGCGACGCCGGCCACGCCGACGGCATACAGGCCCTGCATGGGAAAGGCATAAAGCGGGCCGCTCTTGCGCCGCAAAGAGGGATCTTCACGGGTGGCGGAGAAGGCTTCGGGCACAAAGAGGTCTTTCAGGCTATAGGAATCGGAGGCCGTGCCGCGCAGGCCGATGGTATCCCAGGTATCGTGCAAGGTGGCCTGATCCCTGGGAAACAGCAACGAGCGTACGGTCGGCCGCCCGGCATCGTTCAAACGCAGGCTGCCGTCCGTTTCCCGCACGCGGCAGTGCACGCCCATCCAGTTCGCCTGCCGGCAGCCGGAGGCGAAATCCCACGTGCCGCTGACCCGATAGCCCCCTCCTTCGGCGTCCGCCGTGCCGCCATGGGGCGGCCCCCAGGCAACCACGGTCCGGGGATTGGAGAAGATGGCCCGGGCCGTCTCCACCTTCAGAAACGGCGCGATCAGCGCCGCGCTGTTGCCGACGAAAATATTCCAGGCGACGGAGGCGTCATGGCGCGCGACTTCCTCCAGGGCCAGCAGATAATCGTCGGGGGGCACCTCGTCGCCGCCAAGCTCCCGTGGCACAAACATCCGAAACAGGCGCGCCTCATGCAGCCGCGTCATCAGCGGCTCGGGTATGCGCCGGGTTCGTTCGACCTCCTCCGCGGCGCCGGCAAGCGCTTCGGCCAAGCGGCGCGCGCGGGTCAGGCATTCGGGAGCTTCAGGTCGCACGGTCTGATCCATGCCCTATTGCGGCGCAGATCAAGCTCGCTGTCAATGTTCCCGGTGAAAGCGGAAACGCGCTAGCTGTAGCGGAAGTCCATTATCGCCCAGACGGCCAGGAGCAGCATGGCGGTGATGCGTATCATATAGCCGAATTCGCGCCGGGCATCGCCCTTGATGGACAGTTGGCGAATGCGTACCCCGCGGTCGTCCTCCTGCAATTGTTCCCAATCGATCCGCCGTTGGCGCAGGCTTTCAAAATCTATCACCTTGGCGCCCGGCGCATGCTCGGGAACCAGCAGGCCGCGCAACCGGGCCAGCCCGATAAAGGCCAGGAAGGCGCCGCAGCCAACCAACAGAACCAAATAGAAGACGAATTCAGACCAGGACACCCACAGGGCCAGGGGAGTGATGGCCGCGGTAACACCCGACAGGGTCAAACCGCCTTCGATCAAGCCAAGAGCCAGATTTTGGTTTTGTACCGGGACGTCCATCATACCTCGTCAAATTTCTCGCCGGCTGCCGCGCGGTCCGCCGCGGCGATGGCTTTATTGAAATCCCGCACGGCGGCGCCGGGGCCTTCGGGATAGTACCACACACCAGCCACCACCGACAGAAAATCAGCCCCCGCCGCAACCAGGGGCGGGCAATTTTCCACCGTAATTCCGCCGATGGCAACACAGGGCACCTCGAATAATCGCGACCACCATTGCAGAATTTCCAGCCCCGCCGAAGCCTTGGCCTGCTTGGTCCCGGTGGCGAAAAAGGCGCCAAAGGCGACATAGTCGGCGCCCGCTTCCGCCGCCTCCATGGCCAGATGCCGCGAGGCATGGCAGGTAACGCCAACAATATGATCGGCGCCCAAGATCTCGCGCGCCGATCCATAGGGGGCGTCTTCCTGGCCTACGTGGCAGCCGTCGGCGCGCAATTCCAACGCCAAATCGGGGCGGTCATTGATCAGGAAAGCGACGCCGTATTCCTGGGCCACGGGCCGCAACGCCTCGGCCGCCCGGCGTACAGTGTCATCGTCGACGTCTTTCAGGCGCAATTGCAAACAGGCAACGTCGCCGCCATCCAGGGCAGCGCGCAACTCTTCGGCGAAAAGGGCCGGTTCGAATACCGGCGGCGTGATCAGATACAGGCGGCAGCGCTCGGCGCCACCGTCGGCGCCTGACGCCATCAGGCGGCGCCCTGTTCCATTCCGCTTTGATAGCCGCCGCCGCGGGCCAGACTGTTCATCTTGGCGCGATGGGCCAGGGCGGCCTGGGCGGCGGGAACATTGTCCGCCTGGCCCCGCCAGGCCTGCAGCGCCGAGGCCTGCAAGGCACGGCCGTATGAGAAGCTCAACTCCCATGGTTGCCCGCCAAGCTTGTTCATGGCATTGAGATGGGCCGTGGCCTCTTTTTCCGATTGCCCGCCCGAGAGGAAGGCGATGCCCGGTACCGCGCCGGGCACCTGGCGGCGCAGAACCTTGACGGTCATTTCGGCCACTTCCTGGACGGAATTTTGCCTCGCGCATTTCTTGCCCGGCAGCACCATGTTCGGCTTCAACACCATGCCTTCCAATAGGACATTCTGGTTGAACAATTCCCGGAATGTCAGTTGCAGGGCCGCTTCCGTCACCTCCCGGCAGCGTTCCATATCGTGATCGCCGTCCATCAATACTTCCGGCTCGACAATGGGCACCAGGCCGGCCTCCTGGGATAGGGCGGCAAAACGGGCCAGGGCGTGGGCATTGGCCTCCAGACAGGCGCGGCTGGGAATGCCGCTGCCAATATCGATCACCGCCCGCCATTTGGTGAAGGCAGCGCCCAGTTCCACATATTCAGCCAAACGCTCGCGCAGGCCATCCAGGCCCTCCGTGACCTTTTCGCCCGGCGAGCCGGCCAGGTCCTTGGCGCCGGCATCGACCTTGATGCCCGGCAGAATGCCGCTGTCCCATAGCAGCTTGGAAAATAGCACGCCGTCCCTACTTGATTGCCGCAGGGTTTCGTCGAACAGGATGACGCCGGATATGAATTCGCCCGTACCCGGCGTGGTGAACAGCAATTGGCGGTAGTCGCGGCGGTTATCCTCGGTGCAGGGAACGTCAATACTATCCAGGCGTTTTTCAATGGTGCCCGTGCTCTCATCCGCGGCCAGAATACCCTTGCCCGGTGCAACCATGCGCGCCGCGTTGGTGACAATATCCAGTCTGGTCATTTTTCCAAAGCTCCTCATCCCGCTGCCCGGCAACCCTTGCCGCCTGAATAACACGGTGCTTAATGAGGATCGAGAAATGATTGGCATTGGCCGGTAATATCCGCCGCCCCGGCACCGGGATCCAGGGCCTTGGGCGCCCGTGGCAGAACCTCGGCGCCATAGCGGCCGGCGATCTGGCGAATTTTCTCGCGGACCCCACCCCTGCCACCCAACACCAGACTGCGCCAGCCCAAAGCCAGGGCCATTTGCGCCATGGCGCCATCGTCGCCGCAGTCCAGGATCGCACGCACCTCCGCCCCTGGATGGCGCTGCCGGGCCAATTCCACCATGGCCAAATAAAATCCCGGCCCGCCATAAGCCGCCGCCCCCGGCGCGGTCAGCAAGGTTATGGGCCGGTGCATCGCAGCCGCCACCGACAGCGCGCATTCGGCCTGTTGCAAATGATGAAAGATGATCGCCCGCATGGCACAGTCTTAGACCAAGGTTGGGCATAGACCAAGGCCGGTGCGCTAGAAAGCCGCACCGCCAGCCAAACAAGAAAATGCGTTAGCTTCGCTTTTTGAACAGAACATAAACCGCGAATGCGCGCCTATCCTTAATTGGGGAAAGCGCGAACTTTCTTATGACATCCTCTACGTCGTCTATGTCTTGTAAAACGGCGGATTTAAAGACCCGGTCGAGCGGATCATAGTCGGATTTGTGGCGTTTGGCCTGCATGGAAACAAACATATGGGCGAAATCTTCCACACCCTGCGGAAACTTTCTTATATATTCCCGATCCTTGCAGGCGTTCCTCGATGCGCCATGCTCAAGCGATCGATAAACCTGTTGCCATGCCGGCCTGCTTCGAGCCGCGCCTGCCCCTCCGACAAGAAGATCGGCGCAACACCTTGCAAGGCAGTGGAACAGTGCATAGTAAGCCGTACTCGACGCGCGGCGAAGATTTGATTGCCGAGGTTTGCCGCTCCTGTTCGAGGTAAGATCCCTGGCGGTTTTTATCAGGTCAGACGCGTTCAGCTTTCAAATTCCTGTAGTCGGATTTGGAAATGAATGAGAGAATTGGGAAAGCCTGCTCGCCCAGATCCGCGATTTTCGGCAGCATATGACGCACCAATCCAGACGCTCTCCCGGCGTCAAGGCGACCGCTGTCCGCATCGAACACGATTTCAACAAGTAATACTCTGTCGCCATCCTCATCAACATCGGGCTTGATATCGACAGCAACAATTTCGACGTCGTCGAACCTGTTTTTGACGACAGCTTCAATGACGCTCTTCAGTCTATCAATGTCGACGTTTGCCATGTCACTTCCTGGTCTCGTTGACAACAGCCATACTACCCAATTTCCGCTGGGCTGTGTATCACTCATTAAGATAGGTGGGGCCTCAGGCACATATCCGCCATGCTTGACCGAAATGCAGGCTAACTCTCCAGGGCCTTGATGCCCGGCAAGACCTTGCCTTCCAGCCATTCCAGGAAAGCGCCGCCAGCGGTGGAGACATAGGTAAAATCGTCCGCCGCGCCGGCATGCGCCAGGGCCGCCACCGTGTCGCCGCCCCCCGCGACCGAGGTCAACTGGCCCGCGCGGGTTTGCGCCGCGGCGGCCTGGGCCACCTTGACCGTGCCATTGTCAAAGGGCGGGAATTCAAAGGCGCCCAGGGGGCCGTTCCATAGCAGCGTCCGGCAGCCGGCCAGGCGCCGGATCAGATCGCTCACGCTGGCCGGGCCGATGTCCAGGATCATCATATCATCGGGCACCTGATCCACCGGCGCGATGGCGCTGTCGGCCCTGGCGCGCAGCTCCCTTGCCAGCGCCACATCCACCGGCAGGACAATCTCGCAGCCGGCCTTGCCGGCTTTCGCCATGATGTCGCGGGCCGTATCGGCAAGGCCGGCTTCGCAAAGGGAGGCACCGACGCCGATGCCCTTGGCGAACAAAAAGGTATTCGCCATGCCGCCGCCGATGATCAGTTGATCCACCTTGTCCAGCAAATGGCCCAGGACCGCCAGCTTGGAGGAAACCTTGGCCCCGCCGACCAGGGCCGCCACGGGACGCCGTGGGCGGGCAAGGGCGGCTTCCAGGGCCGCCAGTTCGGCCTGCAGGGCCCGGCCCGCCGCCGCCGGCAACAAATGGGTCAGGGCAGTGGTGGAGGCATGCGCCCGATGGGCGCAGGAAAAGGCATCGTTGACGTAGATATCGCCCAGGGCTGCCAGCGCCTGGGCGAAATCCGCCCCGTTGGCTTCCTCGCCCGGGTCAAAGCGGAGGTTTTCCAACAACAGCACATCGCCGTCGGACATTTTGGCGACCGCGTCGGGCGCTGCCTCCAGGTCCGTGAAGGCGACAGGGCGGCCCAGGGCGGCGGCCAGGGGTTGGGCCAGGGGCGCCAGCGACAGGGCCGGCACCACCTGCCCCTTGGGCCGGCCGAAATGGGACAGCACGATGACCTTGGCGCCCGCCGCCGCCAGTTCGGTAAGGGTGGGGACGGCCCGTTCGATCCGGGTTGGGTCACTGACCCGGCCGTCCCGCATGGGCACGTTCAAATCGACCCGCACCAGCACCCTTGCGCCGGTCAGGGACAGATCATCCAGAACCTGCATGATGAAACGCCGGCGTCGGCGCCGATTAGAGCTTGGCCAGAGCGACGGCGGTGTCGCTCATCCGGTTGGAAAAGCCCCATTCGTTGTCATACCAGGACAGGATGCGCACGAAGCGGCCGTCGATCACCTGGGTCTGGGTCAGATCAAAGGTGGAAGAGGCCGGGTTGTGGTTGTAGTCGATGGACACGGTCGGGCCGTCGGAGGTTTCCAGGATGCCCTTCAATTTGCCGTTGGCGGCCTTGACGATGGCCCCATTGACCGCCTCGATGGTGGTCTTCTTCTTGCTGCGGCATTTAAAATCGCCCACCGAGACATTTGGCGTCGGCACCCGGATCGAGGTGCCGTCCAGCTTGCCGGCCAATTCAGGCAGCACCAGGCCGACGGCCTTGGCCGCGCCGGTCGAGGTGGGGATCAGGGAGATGACGGCCGACCGCGCCCGGCGCAGATCGCCATGCAAGGTATCCAGGACGGGCTGATCGCCGGTAAAGGCATGGATGGTGGTCATGAAACCATGTTCGATGCCCACGGCCCGGTGCAACACAAAGGCCACCGGGGCCAGACAGTTTGTGGTGCAGGACGCGTTCGAGACGACCTTGTGGGACTTGCGCAGCTTGTTGTGGTTGACGCCATAGACCACGGTCAGATCGGCGTCGGCGGCAGGCGCCGAAATCAGCACCCGCTTGGCGCCGGCGGTCAGATGCGCCGAGGCCGCTTCACGCGAGGCGAAGATACCGGTGCATTCCAGGGCCACATCCACGCCCAATTTGCCCCAAGGCAAATTCGACGGGTCGCGCTCCGCCGTGACCTTGATGGCGCCGCGCCCGAGGTTCATGCCGCTCTTGGTGGTTTTTACCTTGCCGGGAAAGGCACCATGCACGGAATCGTAACGCAACAGATGGGCATTGGTTTCAACGGGGCCCAGATCATTGACTCCAACCACCTGAATATCCTTGCGCCCGGCTTCCACGATGGCGCGCAATACCAGACGGCCAATCCGCCCGAAACCGTTAATCCCTACCCGAACCACCATGTTTTTCTCCTGTCAAAAGAATGGGGCGCCCCGTATCCGTCTTATGGCTGTTTTCCGCCTTGTTCGGCCGCCAATCTTGCCTTGGCCAGTTCCACGACCGCCTCCGCCGTAATGCCGAAATGCTTGTACAATTCTCTTGCCGGCGCCGAGGCGCCAAAGCCCGTCATGCCGACGAAGCCGCCCCCTGGGCCAAGATAGCGGTCCCAGCCCATGGATACCGCCGCCTCGACCCCAATGCGTACGGTGTCCGGCCCCAGGGTTTGTTGGCGATAGCCGTCGTCCTGTTCCTCGAACAACTCCCAGCAGGGCATGGAGACGATGCGGGTTGGGATGCCGGCGCTTTGTAAATTGTTCCGCGCGGCCACGGCGATGGAGACTTCCGAGCCAGTTGCCAACAACGTAACCGCCGCCTCGCCATCGGCGGCGGTCAATTCATAGGCGCCACGGGCGCAGGCGTTGTCATCACTGTATTCCAGCCGCACGGCCGGCAAGCCTTGCCGGGTCAGCACCATGGCCGAGGGTATTCCCTTTGCCGCCAGCGCCAGCTCCCAGCATTCCGCCGTTTCCATGGCGTCGGCCGGGCGAAAGACATTCAAATTGGGCATCGCCCGCAGGGCGGCGAGATGTTCTACCGGCTGATGGGTCGGTCCATCTTCGCCCAGGCCGATGGAATCATGGGTCATGACATAGATTACCCGGCAACCCGCCAGGGCCGAGATCCGCATGGCGGCCCGGCAGTAATCGGAAAAGGCCAGGAATGTGCCGCCATAGGGAATGAAGCCGCCATGCAGGGCCAGGCCGTTCATGGCCGCCGCCATGGCATGTTCGCGCACGCCGTAATGAATATACCGGCCCGAAAAATCGTTTGCCGTGATAATGCCCAGATCCGCGGTCAATGTGTTGTTGGAACCGGTCAGGTCAGCCGAACCGCCCACCGTTTCCCGCACCACGCGGTTGATCACTTCCAAGGCGTTGCCGGATGCGGCCCGGGTCGCCAGTTGAGGCTTTTCATCCGCCAGTTGGCGGCGGTAGTCCGCCATTGCCTCGATGATGCTGGCCGGCAGGTCGCCCGCCTGGGCACGGTCGAACGCCGCGCGGACATCCTGATCCAAGGCGTCGAGACGGCCCGCCCAATTCGCCGAAACCGCTGCCCCGCGCGCGCCAACCGCGCGCCATGCCGAGACGACATTATCAGGTACTTCAAAGGCGGGGTGGGGCCAGTCCATCTGGCCGCGGGCGCCGGCGATCTCTTCATCCCCCAGGGGAGACCCATGGGCACTGGCGGTGCCCGCCCTGGTCGGCGCGCCATAACCGATTTCGGTGCGCGCCGCGATCAACGACGGCCGGTCGTTTTGCCGCGCCGCCGCGATCGCCGTTTCCAGGGCTTCCGGGTCATGGCCGTCGACACGGGCCACGTCCCAGCCATAGGCCGCGAAACGGGCGCATTGATCATCGCCGACGCTTAGGCCGGTGGCCCCGTCGATGGTGATTTCATTGTCATCGAACAGAACGATCAACTTGCCCAAACGCAGATGTCCGGCAAACGAGGCGGCCTCGTGGCTGATCCCCTCCATCAGGCAACCATCACCGGCCAGGACATAGGTGTAATGATCCACCAGATCGCCGCCAAAGCGGCTGGCCAGCATGCGTTCGGCCAAGGCCATGCCAACGGCGGTGGCCAAGCCCTGCCCCAGGGGGCCGGTTGTGGTTTCAATGCCGGCGGCGGCGCCGAATTCCGGATGCCCGGCGGTGCGGCTGCCCAGCTGCCTGAATTTGCGGATCTGCTCCACATCCATGTCGCTGTAGCCAGTCAGAAACAACAGGCTGTAAAGCAACATCGATCCATGTCCGGCCGATAGCACGAAGCGGTCCCGATCCGGCCAATGGGGCTTGTCTGGATCGAATTTTAGAAAGCGCGAAAACAGAACTGTGGCCATGTCGGCGGCGCCCATGGGCAAGCCCGGGTGCCCGGAATTAACCGCCTGGACCGCATCGGCGGCCAGGAAACGAATGGCATTCGCCATCTCGCCATGCGCGGCTGCGTCGGGCGCTACCTCGGTATCGGTGGTTGTCATAGGGAATCTCGAGATTGCGGTTGTAGGCGGTTAACAACAGCGAGTTTTTGCATCTGATAACCGGATGAACAACCCTGGTGGATGGGCCAGCCGGGACAATTTGGCTGATCCCCGCATCGCCGATCAACATAGCCGTTCACCTTGCAAGGTCAACTGCGAATAGCCAACTCAAGGCGGTCATTTTCGCCCTGGCCTTGCGATCCGGTTGACGGAGTGGCAAACCCCGCTTTACCCTGCGCCCGAAGGACCTGGCGTGGTGGAATTATGGGCTCGCCGCATGCGTGGAAGTCTAATTCGGCACGGCGAACGCAAGCTTCACCGCACCGGTGCACGTCTTTTGGAAACGGTACGGAATCCACAATGGCCGATGATAGTGGCGCGAAAGAGCGATTGGAAACAGCCGTGCAACGGCTGGAAACAGCCCTGGGCCGGGTAATTGGAACCGGTGGGGCGGAAGCAAGGGCGGCGGCGGATGTTGACCGGCTGCGCCAGGATATCGGCGGTCTCGAATCGGAACTGGCCGCGTTGCGCACGGAGCGTGACGGCCTGGCCCAGGAATTGGCCGAGGCCCGTGCCGAGGGCGCCGCTTTGCAAGACGCGATGGATGCCGTGTCGGCCCGCCTGGATCAGGCGATCGCCAGCGTACACGCACTGTTGGATGAGTGAGATGGCCCAAGTCAGTATTCAGATCAACGGCCGTGACTATCTGATCGCCTGCGAGGATGGCGAGGAAAAGCACCTGACTTTTCTGGCTGATTACGTCAATCGCCAGGTGGAGGGGCTGGTGCAAAGCGTCGGCCAGGTGGGCGAAGCGCGCTTGTTATTGATGGCCTCCCTGCTGGTGGCCGACGAACTGACGGAAGCCAGCCGGGAACTGGAAGAATTGAAGCACGGCGCTAAAATTGTGGGCGGCGTGGCCGGCGAGGCGATGGCGCCCGTGGACCTGGCTAAATTAACCGAACGTATCGAAGACATTGCCGCGCGCCTGGAGAGTGCTTAAATAGGGTTGTCGGGCGGGTTCTGCCGGGTGCGACGCAAAACGGTTCCCTGGGCCAATACCGTTAGTAAGGGAGCTGCCTCTGGTGAGATCGTGGTCTTGTCATAGCGGCGCCCACCTGCGTGAGCAGGCCACAGCGGAGCAAGGTATTTCGACGGCTCTGGCGGTCCCGTTCGGCTTTACACAGTTAGATCAGAATTATGATGAGGTCGATGACCACCGGCGAAGGGAACGATGCGGGCGCACGGCCCGGCCAGGCCTTGAAGGCCGCCGCGCGGCGGCGGGCCCGGATCCGGCGCGCGGCGGTTCCGGCGGCGGTACGGGATGGGGCGGGCGCCAGGGCGGCGGAACATTTTCTGGCCGCAATTCCGCTTTCGCCCAAATCCATCATCTCGGCCTATTGGCCTCTGGGGGATGAACTCGACAGCCGGCCTCTGCTGCATGCCCTGTTCCGGGCCGGGCATGGAGTGGCTTTGCCCGTGGTGCGGGGCGCCGGCCAGGCCCTGTGTTTTCGCGTCTGGCGCCCGGGCGATGCGATGGCAAAGAGTTCCTTCGGCGTCTCGGAACCGCTGGAGGGAGCGGCGGAGGTAACGCCGAATGTCGTGGCGGCGCCGTTCCTGGCCTACAATGCGCAAGGCTTTCGTTTGGGCTATGGTGGCGGCTACTATGACCGCACGTTACGGGCCTTGCGCCAATCGGTGCCCGGTTTGCTGGCGGTTGGGTTGGGATATGCGGCCCAGGCCATGGCGGCGCTGCCCTATGATGATCACGACGAAGCGCTGAATTGGCTGGTCAATGAGCGTGGTGCGCAACAGTTTCCGCAGCAACGTTCCGGGCCGCGTTAACGCGTGCGGTAAGAAGTGCGGTAAGGGGTAATAGTGTGAAACTGCTTTATCTTGGGGATGTGGTTGGCCGCGCCGGACGGAGCGCGGTCGTCGAAAACCTGGCGCAATGGCGCCAGGACCTGGACCTGGATTTCGTTATCGTCAATGGCGAGAATGCCGCCAGCGGCTTTGGCATCACGCCGAAAATCTGTGATCAACTCTATGAAGCGGGCGCGGATGTCATTGTCCTGGGCAACCATTCCTGGGACGCCCGCGAGATCATCCCCCATATCGACAGTGAAAGGCGCTTGCTGCGCCCGCTCAATCTGCCCGCCGGCACGCCGGGGCGCGGGGCAAGCGTTTTCGAAGTGCCGGGCGGCCGCCGGATTCTGATCGTGCAGGTATTGGGGCGGATTTTCATGGACCCCCTGGACGATCCCTTTGCCGCCGCCGCCGAGGCGCTGAATTCCCACACCTTGGGCGGCAGCGTGAATGCCATTTTTGTCGACATGCACGCCGAGGCGACCTCGGAGAAGATGGCCATTGGCCATTATCTCGATGGCCGGGTCAGCTGTGTCTTCGGCACTCACACTCATGTGCCCACGGCGGACGGCCAGATCCTGCCTGGCGGCACGGCCTATATCAGCGATGTGGGGATGTGCGGCGACTATGATTCGGTGATTGGCATGGAGAAGGCGGAGCCGGTCCGCCGTTTTACCCGAAAAATGCCGGGCGCGCGGTTTGCCCCGGCACGGGGCGAGGCTACGGCATGTGGGATTTATCTGGAAACCGATGACGAAACGGGTTTGGCAACCTATCTCGCACCCTTGCGCCAGGGTGGCCGCCTAAGCCCGGCCTGGCCTATCATGGGTTAGGGCGCGCCTGGAATTCGCGCCTGGCTTTAAATAAGACGCGCCTGGAATTCGCGCCTGGCTTTAATTGGACGCGCCTGGAAGTCGCGCCTGGCTCTCGCCGGCCTGCTGGATCAACTGCTCGGTCAAATCGTTGCAGCGCTCGGCAATATAGTACAGCCGCCGCGGCGCGGTAGCTTCGTCCGTGGGCGCCTCGACAATCGACAGGGCGACATCAAGAGCAAAGACCCCGGCCCGGGTCGTGGCGGCAGCCGTCGCCCTTTGATCGCCGCCGGCTGGCAGCGCAAGACGGTCTAGCCCGAATACGTCACGAAAAGGTACCGCTGATCTCCATTAATGCGTTATAATTCAGTTGCTTAAGCGGAATTTAGCGCGGAGAACAGCGGTGACGGATTGTAACCAATTGAAGATCGATTTTCCAGCCTGCAAAAGGC
>JAKZRK010000259.1:0-28896 GCA_047518225.1 Alphaproteobacteria bacterium
ATGTGCAGGCCATGGGCGCGGTTGAATATCCCTTCGCCCCAGGCGCGCAGGAAGTTCCCGGCGCTGTCGAACACCATCATGGGATGTTCGCCGCGGTTGAAAACATAGACCTGATCCCTGCTGTCAACGGCGACGCCCGCGACATCCCGAAACTCCCAGCCATCGGGCAGCTTGGCCCAATCCTCCACCACGGAATAGCGGTAGTCCCCATCCTGCAAAATCACCGGCATCTCGTTTCCTCCCATGAATTTCGATCGCCATTGTTCATCATTGGGGTGGTTCTGTGAAGCGGGTAGGCATCAAAGCCTTGGCCTCACCGGATATACGGGCCAAAATGCCGGGCAACCGAGCAACACAAGACATCAAGGGAGACCCCATGGGTATCGAAGACGCTATCAATTATGAGGATTTGCGCCTGCTGGCGAAAAAGCGCCTGCCGAAGATCGCCTTTGATTTTATCGAAGGCGGGTGCGATGACGAAATCGGCCTGGACCGCAACCAACAGGCGTTCCGCGACGTCGCCCTGGTGCCCCGTTACCTGCGCAATATCGACGGCATCGATCAGAAGACGGAGCTGTTTGGCCGCACTTATGACAGCCCCTTCGGCATTTCACCCACGGGGCTGGCCGGGCTGTTCCGCCCCGGCGCCGACCTGATGCTGGCCGAGGCCGCGCGTAATGCTAATATCCCTTTCGTCATGTCCGGCTCCGCCACCTGCACCGTCGAGGAGATGGCGGAGGTGGCGCCGGAGCAGGGCTGGTACCAGCTTTACGCCGCCCGGGACGACAATATTTCCGGCGATTTGATCAACCGGGCCGAGACCACGGGGCTATCGACCCTGGCGTTGACCGTGGACGTGCCCGTGCATTCGAACCGGGAACGCAATTTCCGTAACGGCTTCACGCGCCCCCTCAAGCTGGGTTGGGGCACCAAGCTGGATGCGTTGAATTACCCCGGATGGCTGGCCGGGTATTTGACCAATGGCATGCCCGTGCTGGCCAACTGGCGGCCCTACGCCGGGGAGGGGGCCAGCGCCGACGATATCGCCGACCTGGTCGCCTCGCAAGTTGCGGCGCCGCTGACCTGGGACAACGTGGCCCGATACCGGGACATGTGGCCCCGCAATCTGGTCATCAAGGGCATCATGCACCCTGACGATGCCGTGCGCGCCGCCGAATTGGGCTGTGACGGCATCGTCGTTTCCAACCACGGCGCCCGGCAACTCGACCGGGCCCCCGGCGCCGTCGAGGTCCTGCCGAGCATTGTCGAGGCCGTGGGCGAGCGCATGACCGTCATGCTGGACAGCGGTGTGCAGCGCGGCTCGGATATCGTCGCGGCCCTGTGCCTGGGCGCCAAATTCGTCTTCGTCGGCCGGGCCACGCTCTATGGCGTGACCGCTGGCGCCACGCCGGGCGCGGCCAAGGCGATCGACATTCTGCGCCAGGAATTCGACATGATCATGGGCCAAATCGGCTGCCCCGCCCAGAGGGAGCTTGGCCCGGAATATATCTATAGGCCCTAATATGTTAGGCGGCGGGAGTTTGCTCCTTGCGGTCGGTTTTATTCGTTCGAATGGTTTGACAAGTGACAATTGTCAGTATAAGCTCTGTCAATGATCCGAAGCTTTCAACACCGTGGATTGAAGCGGCTATATGAACGCGGGGACCGGAGCCAGGTAAATCCGAACCATATTGAAAAAATAGAGGTCATTCTGGCGGACCTTGATGCCGCCAACACCGTTGCGCATATGAGACGGCCTGGCTATCGCCTGCACCAGCTCACGGGCCGCTTGAAAGGCTTTCAAGCGGTCGACGTTTCCGGCAATTGGCGGATCATTTTTCGGTTCGACGGTGGGGACGTTTTTGAGGTTGATCTGCTCGACTATCACTAAAAGGAAGGAGAATGAAATGGCGATGAAAAACCCACCGCATCCCGGCCGCAATGTCCGCCTCACTTGCCTGGAGCCAATTGGTCTGAGCGTGACCGAGGCCGCCCGGCATCTAGGCGTTACGCGCCAGGCTCTCAATAATGTTGTCAATGAAAAATCGGCGATATCACCGGAAATGGCGCTCAGATTTGAAAAAATAGGATGGGGCACAGCCGATGGCTGGATGACCTTGCAAATGCGATATGGTCTTGCCCAAATCAGGGCGCGGACGGACGAAATCAATGTACAGCGTCTTGAGCCAGTATAGATGGAGCGGCGCTATCGAATGGCAAATGCCCCGGATTGACGCGGAATCGCTTTACTCCGCCGCCTTGCCGAAGCTCAGGTCGGCGGCTTTTTCGCTTTCGCTTAGTTCCTGGTGCAGGCGCAGGCCGGCATCGGCCCGCGGCGCGCGGAAAGGGGCGAGGAGGCCGTAGAGGACTGGGATCAACACCAGGGTGAAGACGGTCGCCATGCCCAGGCCGCCGAACACCACCCAGCCGATGGCGGCGCGGGCCTCGACCCCGGGGCCGCTGCCCAGGATCAGCGGCAGCGCGCCCAGCACCGTTGACAGCATGGTCATCATCACCGGACGCAGGCGGGTCAAGGCGGCTTCGCGGACCGCGTCGCGTACGGAAAGCCCCTTGTCGCGCAGTTGATCGGCGAACTCCACCACCAGAATGCCGTTCTTGGCCATTAACCCCACCAGCATGACCAGGCCGATCTGGCTGTAGATGTTCAGGCTCGAATCCGTGAATTTCAGGGCGAAGACCGCCGCCGCCAGCCCGAACGGCACGGTCAGCACGATCACCAGGGCGGAAAACACGCTTTCGAACTGCGCCGCCAGGACCAGCAGGACAACCAGGATCGCCACGGCAAAGGTAATCACCACGTCTTGGGAGGTATCCTGCAGAGTGGCGGCCTCGCGGATGAAATGCAGGCCGATGCCCGGCGGCAGGATCTCGTCCGCCAGGGCCTGCACGTCGGCCATGGCCTGGGGCAGGGTATAATCGGGCGCCAGGGGGGCGTCGATCTCGATGGCGCGTTTCTGTCCGGCCCGGTCCAGTTCCGCCGCCACGCCCACCTCCTCCAAGGTGATGAAGGCGGATAGCGGCACCAAATCTCCCGTGGCCGACGGCACGAACAAGTTGCTCAGGTCGCTGGGGTCGTTGATGGCGCCGGCGGCGGATTCAATTCGCACGGGGATAGAGCGGTCATCGACGTTCAATTCCGCCACCTCCAGGCCATCGACCATGGCGCGCAGGGTATCCGAGATGCCTTCCACTTGAATGCCCAAATCCTCGGCCCGCTGCCGGTTCACTTTCACGGAAAGCTGCGGCTGGGTCTGCTGATACTCAATCTCGGGGTCTTCCAAATTCGGCAGCCGTTCATGCATGGCGACCAGAAAGTTATCCGCGGCGGCGGCTATGGCGCCGTAGTTACCACCTGTCAGGGTAAATTCCAGGCGCCCGCCGGAACGGCGCAGGTTCAGGCTATTGGGCTGGCTGACCCGTGCCGTGGCGCCAGGAATAGCCTTTAGCGGGCCGCGCAGGGCGGCGGCGATTTCGGCCTGGCTACGCTGCCGCTCCGCCCAAGGCGCCAAGGGAGCCAGCAGAAACACCCGGTTAAGATCCCAGCGCCCGACGATGGCGAATATATTGCTGACCTCGCCGCTCTGCCGCAACGGCTCCAGCAGGGCCTCGGCCTGGACCGACTGGCGGTCCATATAGTCCAGACCCACGCCGTCGGGCCCTTGCATATAGATGACGATGGCGCCCCGGTCCTCTTTCGGCAGCAGTTCCCGGTCGATGGTGGGAAACGCCGCCACGGCGCAGAGCGCGATCAGGATGGCGCCGCCCAGGATCAGCACCGGCGCGGCAAGGGTGAAATCCAGCAGCCGTTGGTAAAACCTTATCGCGCCGCCGCCCAGACGGGCCAGGGGGCCGGGGCCGTCGGGGCTTGGCGCACCCCAGTCCGCCGGCAGCCGGGCGGCCAGCATGGGGACCAGGGTCAGCGCCACGAACGAGGATATGGCCACGGCGATGGCCAGGACAAAGCCGAATTCGCTGAACAGCCGTCCCGCAATGGAGGGCAGAAAGGCAATGGGCAGAAACACCGACACAAGTGTCGCCGTGGTTGCCAGCACCGCGAAGAACACCTGCCGGGTGCCGATTACTGCCGCCGCCATGGGGCGCAGCCCCAGGGACCGCTGGCGTTGGACATTCTCCACCACGACGATGGCGTCATCGACGATCATCCCGGTCGCCAGCACCAGGGCCAGCAAGGTCAGAATGTTGATGGAAAAACCCAGCAGCCAGATCGCGGCGATGGTGCCGGCCAGGGCAATGGGTATGGCCAGGGCGGGGATCAGGGTTGGACGGATGGCGGTCATGAAGACGTAGATCACCGCGATCACCACCAAGGTGGCGATGCCAAGGCTATAGACCACCTCGCGGATGGAACCGCGGATGAAGCGGGCATCATCGGAAATTTTGATGACTTCGGCGCCCTTCAAACGCTTGTTCAGGCGCGCGACGGCCTTGTCCACGCCATTGGAAATGGCGATGGTATTGGATTTGGCCTTTCGGATCAGGCCCATGCCGATCACCTTGCGGCCATTTAAAAGGGTATGGCTTAAGGCTTCCGCTGGGCCATAGATGGCGCGGGCGACATCGCCGAGGCGGATATTTTCATTGATCGCCAGGCGCTCCACGTCCTCCGGCCGCCACAACGAGGCATCGGCCCGCACCAGCAGCATTTGATCGTCGGACTTAAAACTGCCCGCCGGCACATCCATGTCGGTGCTGCGCAATACCCGGGCCACATCGTCGATGGACAGGTGATAGCTGGCCAGGCGCATGGGATCGACCACCACGCGCAGCACCTTGGCCCGGTCGCCGAACAGATGAACCAGGGCGACGCCTTCGATGGCGGCCAATTCGGGCGCTACGTCTTCCTCGGCGATTTGGGTGAGGGCTTCCTGGCTGAGGCGTTCGGAGGTCAGGGCCAGGCGGATGATGGGCCGGGCGTCGCTGTCCGCCTTGACCACGACAATGTCTTCCACGCCTTCGGGCAGGCGCCTCTCGATGCCGGCCACGGCCTCGCGCACATCGTTGGCGGCCACGTCCAGATCGACGTTGGGCGCGAATTGGGCATAGATGCGGGCATTGTCCTCTTCGCTGGCCGAGTTGATGGTCCTGATGCCCGAGACCCTGGCCACCGCGCCCTCGATCACCGAGGTCACCTAGGCATCCATGGTTTCCGGCGAGGCGCCCTGGTAAAAGGCGCGGACATTGACCCATGGCCGGTCCACGTCCGGCAGTTCGCGGACTTCCACGCCCAGCAGGGCGCCCAGGCCGGCCACGATGATCAACAGGTTCAGCACCACGACCAGGGTGGGCCGCCGCACGGAGAGTGAAGGCAGATCGCTTAGGCGCACCATTACGACGCCCCGGCCTTGAAGGGCGCGGTTTTGACTTTTTGGCCCAGGCGCAACCCTTGTACACCTTCCACCACGATCAATTCGCCGGGGTGCAGGGGGCCATCCACCAGTACGCGGCCCTTATCGCGCCGTACCAGGGTGACGAATACCTTGTCCGCCTTGCCATCCACCACCCGCCAGAGATAGGCGCCGTCCCGGCTCCACAGAACGGCGACCTCGCGGACAATGGGATAGGCCTTGCCGGTAAAGGCAAGGCGCACTTCGATCGAGCCCCCGGGGCGGATACGGTCATCTGGATTGGCGATTTCGGCCTGCACCCGCAGGGAACGGGTGGTCCTGTCAATGCGGCTGGCCAGGGCCGTGATTTTGCCCTGAATGTCCCTTTCGGACGCCGACCATGGTCTGACCATGACGGTATCGGCCACCTTGATTTTGCCGGCATGGGTCTCCGGCACGTTGAATTCCACCAATATGGTTGTGCGGTCATCCAGGGTGACGGCCATGGTGCCCTCGGTCACCCGGTCGCCCCGGTTCAGGTCGGTCATGCCGACCACGCCGGCGAACGGCGCAAAGATGGTGCGGTCCCGTAGCTCGGCATTGGCCTGTTCCAGGCGCAGTTTGGCCGTATCCAGTTCCGCCTGTGCGGTATCAAGGCGCGAGCGGGCGGCATAGCCGGATGGGGCCAGCTTCTGCATCCGCTGCATCTGCCTTTTCGCCTCGGTGACGGCAACCTCCGCCAGCCGGACCTTCAGGCGTTGATGCTTGTCGTCCAGGCGGATCAGGACCTGGCCCTTTTTCACCCGCTGTTCCGCCTTGAAGGCAATTTCGCGCACTTCGCCGGCCACCGCCGGGTGCAGCGCGGCGGATCGGATGGCCTTGCCCGTTCCCACGACCCGCAGCGATATGCGATCATCGGTCAGTTCAACCGCCTCGACCAAGACCAACGTGGCGCCCAATTGCCTGGCTTTCCTTGGCCCGCCGCCATCGCCGCCCCAGGTGTCGAACGACCACCAGCCCGCCGCCAGGACGGCGGCCAGCAGGGCGACGATCAGGAATTGCAGGCGCAAGGACATCAATACGGCTCACCAAATACAGGAAAAGCCATTTTCAACCCAATCCGGTTGCCCCGCAATGGATCATTCTGGATTAGCCACTCTGTTTCTGCTTTTCCAGGAACTGAATCAATTTCACCGCATCGGGCGGGTTCATGCGGCCCAGGGGGCCGGAGCTGTAGGTGGAAAACACCGCCCTTTGCCCCGCATTCAGCAGGAATTCGCTGGGCTGTATGATGCCGCGCCTGTCTTCCCACCAGGCATCAATGCTATTCGCCTGTGCCCGTGTCACGCCGTAGGCCACGGGAAAGGAAAGCTCCGCCGCGACTTCAGCCGTTTTTTCCTCGTCATCGACGCTGGCCGCGATGACGGAAACATCCAGGCCCCTCAAGGTCTCCAGTTCCGCTTCCATGCCGGCTAACTGCCGGCGGCAGTAGGGTCACCAGTGGCCGCGATAGAACAGGATGACGGAATAGGTGGTCTTCAGGTCCGACGGCAGCTCGATACTGCCGCCCCCGACCAGAGCCAATGACATATTGGGAAAGCTGTCACCGGGGCCCAGTTTCGCTGCCATGTTGAACGTTCCTCCAGAATAATTGTGCTGGCGGGATTGGAACAGAGCCCACACGCCTTTGCAACCGCTTCACCAAGAAGTGTTCTTAATCCTATCCAATCGCCGGGTGCTGGTTGTGCCAATCGGTGGCTTGTTCGTAGGCCCAGCCGATGCGCAGGGCCATGGCCTCGCCGTGGCCCTTGCAGGCGATTTGCAGGGATGTGGGCAGGCCGTCGGGCGACAGGCCGTTGGGCAATGACAGGGCACATAGTTCAAGGCAGTTGCCGGCGCGGGTGAAACGGGCCGGCGTGCCGCCTTCATCGACCTCGGTTAACGGAAGGGCCGGTGTCTCGGTGCTGGGCAGCAACAAGGCATCGAAATCCATCATGGCCTCGGCATATTCCGCCTTGGCCGCCTGCTGTTCCGCCAGGGCGTCGAGATATTCATGGGCCTTGATATCCCGGCCTAATTGAATGCGCGGCCTGACGTTGGGATCGACGGGCAGGTTCGGGTCATCCGCCAAGGCGCCGACGAAACGATAGCCCTCGGCGCCGATGATCCGGCCGGCGATGGAGGCGAAGTCCGTGAAAGGCCGGGGCATCTCGATTTCCGTGATGGTGGCGCCCAGTTCACGCAATACGGCTTGCGCGGCATCAAAGGCGGCCAGGGTCGGGCCGTCCACGCCGGCGCGCTCGGTCGCGGAAATGGCCGCCAAACGCAGACCCTTGACGCCACGGCGCAGGCTGGTGAAAGGGTTGTGGGTATTGTGGGCCAGGGTGGGCGGCCATAGCGGATCAGGCCCCTGGAGGACGTCATAGATCATAGCCGCGTCCTCGATGGAACGGGTCATGGGCCCCGGTGTGTCCAAGGTGGTGGAGAGCGGCAGGATACCGTGCAGGCTGATCCGGCCAACCGTGGTTTTAAGGCCCGCCAGCCCGCAGTACGAGGCCGGCAGGCGCACGGACCCACCCGTATCCGTGCCAATGGCCGCCGGCACCATGCCGGCGGCGACGGCGACGCCTGAACCAGCGGATGAGCCGCCGGGGGTGCGGTGGATTTCCATATCCCAGGGGTTCCAGGGCGTGCCCATGTGCGTATTGGTGCCCCAGCCGCCCATGGCGAATTCCACCGAATGGGTCTTGCCGATGACAATCATGCCGGCCCCGATAAGCCGCTGGGCCACTGTCGCCGTGGTGGGGGAGATGCGCTCCCGCCAAACCTGGGAACCGCCGGTGGTAACGCGCCCCTCCATATCGATAATGTCCTTTAGGGCGATGGGTATGCCGTGCAGGGGGCCAAGGCGATGGCCCGACCGGATCGCCTGATCCGCCGCACTGGCGGCAAGGCGGGCTTCATCCGAATATACAACGACAAAGGCATGCAGCTTTTCGTCATGGGCCGCGATCCGGTCCAGGCAGCATTCGACGATTTCAGCAGAGGTCAGGCTGCCATCGCCAATCCCGGCTGACAGGGCATGCAGGGTCATGAAAGTGGGATCAAGGGCCGATTGGGTCATCTTATCTCTCCCGCGAAATTCACCGCCATGATAGCAGTCTTCACCCACTTGTCTGTTCAGTTTACAATGGGACCAGGGAGGTAGCCGTTATGAGTTTCAGTTTTAGCGATGAACAGGTGGAGTTCCGTTCGGTCCTGCGGCGCTTTCTGGCGGAAAAATCGCCGATCACGGAAGTCAGGCGCCTGATGGAGACCGAGGCGGGCTACGATCATGAGGTCTGGCGCCAGTTGAGCCAGGATCTTGGCCTGACGGCCATCCACATCCCCGAGGATTACGGCGGCCAGGGCTTTGGCTTCGTTGAATTGGCCATCGCGCTGGAAGAAATGGGCCGGGCCCTGTTATGCGCGCCCTATTTCTCGTCCACCGTGCTGGCCGCGACGGCCATTATGAATGCCGGCGATGAGGGGCAAAAGCGCGACCTGTTGCCACCCATCGCCGCCGGCGATACCCGCGCCACCCTTGCCTTCACGGAAGACGATGGCCGTTGGGATACAGCCGGCGTGGCGCTGACGGCGACGCCCCTGGACGGCGGCTATCAACTGGATGGCGCCAAAAGCTTCGTTCTGGACGGGCATACCGCCGATCTGCTGGTGGTGCTGGCCCGGCGGCCCGGATCGGCGGGAGAGGACGGCCTGTCCTTCTTTACGGTGCCGGGCGAGGCGGAGGGCCTGGAGAGGCGCCTGCTGCAATCCACCGACAGCACCCGCAAACTGGCCCGTTTGGAGTTTCAGGGCGTATCGGGCGAACTGTTGGGGGGTGAAGGCGGGGCGGCGGCGCCCCTGTCCCGCACCCTGGATCAGGCTGTGGCCTGCCTGGCCAACGAGATGGTCGGCGGCGCCGAGTTGCTGCGCGAGCAGGCCCTGGATTACGCCATGCTGCGCATGCAGTTCGGCCGCACTATCGCCTCGTTTCAAACACTGAAGCACAAGGCGGCGGATATGCTGATCGATGTGGAGCTGGCGAAATCTGCTGCCTATTATGCGGCGGCGGCGGCGGACGGCGGCAATGACGGCGAGCTGCCGGCAATGGCGTCCCTGGCCAAGGCGGGCGCCGGCGAGGCTTATATCCAGACCGCCATTCATGCCATCCAGATTCACGGCGGCATCGGCTTCACCTGGGACAACGATACCCATCTGTGGTTCAAGCGTGCGAAAAGTTCCGAGGTGTTTCTGGGCGACCCCAGTTACCACCGGGAACTGATGATGCAGCGCTGGCAGGGTTGAGATTAAGGAGTGGTGGGATGAGCGAAGACACGGAAGCAACGGTTCGGGCCGAAGTACGGGCCTGGCTGGAAGCCAATTGGGATCCTAATTTGGGTCTGGTGGAATGGCGCAACAAGCTGGCGGATTCCGGCTGGGGCATGCCGACCTGGCCGGCGCAATGGTATGGCAAGGGCATGTCCAGCAGCCTTGGCGCGGCGGTCGAGGAAGAGTTTCAGAATATCGGCGCCATCGGTGTGGCCAGGGCCGGCATCCGCATGCTGGCCGCCGCCACCCTGCTGGAACATGGCAGCCAGATGCACAAGGAGAAGTTCCTGCGCCGTATCCTGACCGGCGAGGATACCTGGTGCCAATTGTTCTCCGAACCGGGCAGCGGCTCGGACCTGGCGGGCGCCTCGACGCGGGCCGATCTGAAAGACGGCAAATGGATCATCAACGGCCAAAAGGTGTGGACCACCTCGGCCCATCACGCGCAATTCGGCCTGTTGCTGGCGCGCACCGATTGGGACCTACCCAAGCACAAGGGTCTTACCTATTTCGTATTGGACATGGAACAGCCGGGTGTCGAGGTGCAGCCCCTGCGGCAAATGAACGGCCACGCCTCGTTCAATCAGGTGTTTTTCACGGATGCGGAGATCGCGCCGGAATTCATGCTGGAAGGCCTTGGCGATGGTTGGAAGATCGCGACGACGACCCTGATGCACGAACGCCGCGGCGCCGATGGCCTGCGCCGCTGGGCCACGGGAACCGACCGCCCCGAGCGGGCCTATGTGGAAGAACGCACCGAACTGGCCACGGCAATGGCGCCCTATAAATGGTATCCCCAGCGCATGGGCCGGGTCGATCTGGTGATAGAGCGGGCCAAGGCCACGGGCAAGTTCGATGACCTGGCGGTGCGCCAGGAGATCGCCAAACTGCTGATCCTGTCCAAATCGGCGGAATGGACGGCGCGGCGGGCCCGCGAGGCCCAGGCCCAGGGGCGCAACCAGGGGCCCGAGGGCTCCATCGGCAAACTGGCGGCCAGCCACGTGGCGCGCCTGGGCAACCATGTACACACCCTGATCACGGGCGCGGACGCCATGTTGACGGGCGCGGACAGTCCCATGGATGGCGTCATCGCGGAAATTCTGGTCTCGACGCCGGCCATATCCATTGCGGGCGGCACCGACGAAATCCAGCGAAATATCATATCCGAGCGGGTCCTGGGCATGCCCAAGGAACCCCGCAACGACACTGACCGGCGCTTCCGCGACGTGCCCCGAAACATCATCAGATAGAATACAGCGTTACTGTAATTCTTGCCGCCGCCAAGCCGCTCTGAACTCCAGCCCTGAAACCAGTCCGAAAAAATTGAGAGACCATACCCGTGAGTTACTCCAGCGAGACGATCGCCCTGTTGAACAAGCGCGTCAGCGTCAGAAAATTCAAATCCGATCCGGTGGCCGAGGATCTGATCGACGAAGTGCTGAATGCCGCTTTTCGGGCGCCGACTTCTTCCAACATCCAATCCTATAGCGTGATCATCGTCCGCGATCCGGCCATCCGGGAACCATTGGCGGCGCTGACGGGAAATCAAAGGGACGTGGTCGAAGCGCCGGTCTTTCTGGCCTTTTGCGCCGATCTGACCCGCATCGAACACGCCATGGCCAGGCAGGGCGGTACCATTGTGGACAATAATATGGAGATCGGCCTGGTCTCCTCCATCGATGCATCGTTGGTCGGCATGTCGGTCTATCTGGCCGCCGAATCCGTGGGCCTGAAGGGCGTGATGATTGGCGCCGTGCGCAACGATGCAGTGGCGTCGGCGCGCCTGTTGGGCCTGCCGCCGCAGGTCTGTTGCGTGTTCGGCATGTGCCTGGGCTGGCCCGGTGAAGCGCCGCCGCAAAAGCCGCGCATGGACTATTCCACCATTGTTCATTACGAGCGCTATGGCGCCCTGCGGGATAATCGCGATCTGGGCCAGGCCCTGGACGATTATGACGCTGGCCTGGCCAGGCACTATGAAAGCATTGGCAAGGCGACCACGGCGAATTCCTGGACCCACGACATGGGCAAGAAATTCTCGCCCCAACTGCGCGACAATCTGCGTCAGCAGCTCAAGCCGCAAGGCTTCGATTTCCGCTAACTCAGCCCGGCCCAAAATTTGCGGTGAACGTTCAAATAGCCGTCCTCGGTGACATTGAGGTAGGGCCGGGTGTGGCGGTGGAATGCCGGCAGCTTGTGGAACGGTACGGACTGCAGGGCGTGATGCTCGATATGATAGGGCATGTTCCAGGTGAGGAAGCGGACTAGGCGGGATGTATATGTGGTGCGGGTGTTGGTGAACATATCGGCCACTTCGTCACAACCCGTATGCTCGGCCATCAGATAGGCGCGCAGGAACGGCTGGCCCAGCAGGGCCGGGACGATCCAGGTCCAGAGTAACAGATCGCTGCCAAGGGCGAGGGAGCCGGCGAAGGCGATGGCGTAGAGGGCGAGAAACCATCGTGCTTCCGCCGCCACGGCGGCTTTGGCCTTGTTCGGAATAAAGCTGTCCCTGTTCCGGCCCAGGGCATTGCCGGCGAAACTCCGTACACGCGACCACCAGGTGGGCAGGCCGGTCAGGTAAAGCAAATATGCCCCGCGGCTGCCGGGCTTGGCCGCCGCCAACTCCGGGTCCCGCGCGGGATCGTTGGTAAAGCGGTGGTGATTGACGTGAAAATGGCGGAACCAGATCGGCGGCAACGCGACCAGCCAGCCGCAGACCGCGGCCACCACATCGTTGCACCATTTGGTGCGAAACGCGGTGCGGTGAATGCTTTCGTGCAGGGCGCAAAATAGAAACATCACCAATATGCCCTGGGGGATCAGCAGCAGGGGCCAAAAGGCGACCCTGGCCTGGATCAACCCGGCAAAGAAAAGGACAAGGCCGCCATGGCCCGCCAGATGCAGCGCCCCGCGCCAGTCGCAGCGGGCCAAAAGGGCTTGCCGCTGGGCCTTGCTCAGCGTCGAAATTGAAAACTTTTTGCTGTTCTCATTCAGGGCCTGGCTCCCAACCGTAATCTTTTCGGGCGCCTTCCACGGTGATATAGCCATCGCTCACATCCTCCCTGATGGCCTCGGGATCTCTGTCCGCCGCCGCGCCATAGCCGCCCGCGCCTGATAGGCGAAAACTTAAAACGTCACCCTGTTTCAGGTCATACATGCCCTTGGAATGCAGGGGCTGCGCGTTGCCGTCGGGGTTCAGAAAGGTCTCGCCCAGGGCGCCCGGTTCCCCGCCGAACAGCCCATAGGGCTGAAAGCGGTGCCGGTCACCCAGATGCGAGAGCACGGCGGTGGAATTCAGTAATTCAATGTCCTTGCGCAAGCCGCAGCCGCCCCGCCATTGGCCGGCCCCGCCGGAATCCGGGATGAATTCCAAACGGCGCACCCGGATCGGATTATGGGTCTCATGCACTTCGACGGGGATGTTGGAGCAGTTCATCACCGGGCTCAGGGCCTCGGTGCCATCCTTACCCTGGCGGCCGCCGTACCCGGCCAGCGAAAGGTCGTACATGACGAAGGGCCGGCCGGTGCGGTCATCGGTGCCGCCGATATTCGGATTGGACCAGTGGGAAAAGGCGCCCATGGCCCGGTGCGGCAGGGCCTGGGCGATGGCCCCGTTGATGGCATCGAAAATTCGAACCTGCAGCACCGCCCGCCCGCCGGAAGGCGCGGGAAATTTTGGATTGAAGAACGAGCCCTCCCGCGCCGTCACGGTGATCGGCCGCATGTTGCCCTCGGTCTGAGGTTGCAGCGCATCGCAAAACACCTTGATGGCAAAAATGGCATAGGCGCGGGTGTAGTTGATGTAAGAATTAATGGCGGCGGGCACGGCATCCGAGGAGCGCGAGAAATCGACCTCCACCGCGCCGATGCCGTCAAAGGTGATATCGACCGCCATCTTGATCGGGTCGGTGTCCGGGCCGTAATCATCCAGATAATCTTCGAAACTGTAGGTTCCCGCCGGCACCGCCGCCAAGGCGGTACGCATGGCCTGTTCCGAGCGGTCCAGAATGATGTCATAGGCGCGTTCAAGGGTGTCGGCCCCATGGTCGCGGAACAGTTGCTGGAGGCGGCTGGCGCCGCTTAAATTGGCGGTATGTTGCGCCAGCAGATCGCCCCGCACCTTGTCCGGCATGCGCACGTTGCCCAGTATCAGACGCAGGATATCCTCGTCGATCCGACCCTCGCGCACAAAGCGGACCGGCAGGATGCGCAGGCCTTCCTGGTACGATTCCGTGACCCCATGGACCTTTTGCGAACCAGGTGCCGCGCCACCCATGTCGACCTGGTGGGCCGAACAGGCGACATAGCCGACCAGGCCGTTGTCGAGAAATACGGGCATGACCTGAAAGGTGTCGGGGAAATGCCCCGAACACATGAAGCTGTCGTTCAAAAGAATGGAATCGCCGGGTCTTAGGGTTTCCGCGGGGAAATAATCGATTGCGTGTTTGGCGCAGGCCGGCATGGAGCCCAGATGGCCGGGGCTGAAATTGCCTTGCGCAATCAAGCGCCCATTGCGGTCGAACAAGGCGGTGGCGAAGTCATCGCCCTCGCGCACCCCTTCGGAAAAGGCGGTATTGCGCAAGGTCGTCCCCAATTCCTCGGCGATGGACATCAAGGTGTTCCAGATCACCGTCAGGGTGATGGGATCGACGGGCGTTTCGCCAGTTGTCCCGGTCATGCCTTGGCCTCCTGTGCAACCTCGATGATCAGATGCCCGGCGGCGCTGATCCGCGCCACATCGCCCGGTAATACCACGGTCGTGCTATCCGGGTCTTCAACGATTGCCGGGCCGGTGAGCTCCGCGCCGCCGGCCAGGTCCTGGCGGTCAACGATCCGGGTCCGCACATAGCCGCCCGCTTCCGGGAACCAGGCGGGCCGGCTGCCGCTCCGGCCGGACCCGTCCATGGCGATCGTCGATGCCGGGGGGCGTGCAATGGGGGCATCTTCGCGGCCGCTGGGAAGGGTTGCCACCAGGGTCCAATCCACCGCCTCGATACGGGCCTCGGGGTCCAGGAATTTATGCTTTTGCAAATAGGCTTGATTGAAAGCGGTGACGGCACGGGCGCCGAAATCGTCGCCAATATCGCCGTCCGGCAGATCGACCTGAATTTCGAAGCCCTGGCCCGCATAGCGCATATAGCCATGGCGGGACCATTGGGGCGCGGTGGCGGCGCCGAATTGATCGATATCCTTTCGCGCCCGGACTTCCAGTTCAGCGTATAGGGCGGCAATGGCGGGGCCGGCGCCCGCGTCCAGTTCCATGACCCTGGTGGTGGAAATGTCGATCCGGGGGGCCGCCCGCAACAGCCCGATGGCGGAGCCGACACCGGCGCCATAGGGCACGATGACCGTTGGGATGCCCACCGCGCGGGCCAGGCGCGCGGCATGCAAGGGCCCCGCGCCGCCGAATGCGATCATGGCATAGCGCCTCGGGTCGCGGCCCTGCTCCACCGAGACGATGCGCAGGGCATTTTCCATGTTCATGGTGGCGACCAGATGGATGCCCCAGGCGGCCGCGCCCAGGTCCAGGTCCAGGGGGGCGCCGATTTCCGCCATGATGCCCCGGGCTGCGGCCTGCCGGTCCAATTCCATCGCGCCGGCGTTAAACCAGGCGGGATCGATATAACCCAGCACCACGTTGGCGTCGGTAATGGTTGGCAGGGTACCGCCGCGGCCATAGCAGATCGGACCGGGATCGGCGCCGGCGCTTTCCGGGCCGACGGCGATCATGCCCATTTCAACCCGCGCGATGCTGCCGCCGCCCGCCCCGATTTCCAGCAACTCCACCGCCGGTGCGTTGATCGGCAGGCCGCTGCCCTTTTTGTAGCGCACATGGTCAATCTCGAAGGTTGGCATGATGGCCGGCGTGCCGCCGTCAACCGCGCCCAGTTTGGCGGTGGTGCCCCCCATATCGAAGGTGATGACATGCGCCCGGCCTTCGCTATTGCCGACAATGCCGCCCATCAGGACGCCGGCGGCGGGGCCGGATTCGATGATCCTGACCGGATATGCCTTTGCGATGGAGGGCGAGACCAGGCCGCCGCTGGATTGCATGATGAACAATTCCCGGGCGTAGCCCCGTTGGCGCAAGGCATCTTCCAACTGGCCGATATAGTGCGCCACGATGGGCCTTAAATAGGCGTTGGCGACCGTGGTGTTGGTTCGTTCGTATTCGCGGATCTTGGGCGCGACCTCGGATGAAAGAGATACCGACAGCTCCGGGGCGCGGGCCTGGATGCGCGCCCGGATCGCTTGTTCGTGGGCCGGGTTGGCATAGGCATGCAGCAGCGCCACCGCCACGGTTTGCAGGCCCGCCGCGCGCAGGGCGTCGATGGCCCGGTCCACGGATGCCTCGTCCAATGGGGTCACGACCGCGCCGTCATAGCCAGTCCGTTCCACCACCTCCACGATATGGCGGCGGGGCACCAGGGGTTCCGGCTTGTCGATATAAAGGTCATAGGTTTCGTAGCGCTTTTGCCGGCCAATGATCAGCACATCACGAAAGCCCTCGGTGGTGATCAGGCCCGTGGGGGCGCCCTTGCGCTCCAGCACCGCATTGGTGGCCACGGTCGTGGCGTGCAGGACGCTGTCGATGGCGCCGGCCTCCACGCCGGCCAGGCTGAACAGGCTTTCCAGGCCGGCCATGACCGCCTCGCCTGGGTCATGGGGCGTGCTGGGCACTTTCAGGAAGTGGCTGACGCCGCCCGCTGGGTCATGGCCGCCGCCATCGTCGTGCAGGACAAAGTCCGTGAAGGTGCCACCAATGTCGAACGCGACCCTGATCATCCGCGGGCGGTCTTCATGCCGCGGACAGTTCGATGTGGGCCTGATCCAGGGTACGGCCGACCTTTTCCACCATGTCGTCGACCTCCGCCTCGGTGATCACGATTGGCGGGGCAAAGGCCAAACGGTCGCCGATCACCCGCAGGATCAGGCCGTTGGCCCGCCCGATCCTATCCATGACGGCGCCGGCGCGGCCTGCTTCGAACGGCGTGCGCGTCGCCTTGTCCCGCATTAACTCCATGCCGGCCAGAATGCCGACGCCGCGAACATCGCCCACCAGGGGATGATCGGCGAAACCCCGCAAGCCCTCGATCATGCGGCCGCCGATCCGTTGGGCCCGTTCGGTGATGTCCATCTCCTCATAGATCTTTATGACCTCCAGGGCGACGGCGGTGGTGACCGGGTGGCCCGCATGGGTATAGCCATGGGCGAAGGCGCCCAGCTTGTCGCTTTGCGCCAGCATGGCCTGGTGGATTTTCTCGTTCACCATCAGGGCGGATATGGGTTGATAGGCAGCCGATAGCGCCTTGGCGCAGGAAATCATGTCGGGTTGTAGATCGAATGTCTGGCTGCCCCACCAATTGCCCGTGCGGCCAAAACCGCAGACGACCTCGTCGGCGACGAACAGCACATCATACTTTTTCAACACCGCCTGCATTTTCGCGAAATAGGTTTTCGGCGGCACGATGGCGCCCCCCGCAGCCATCACGGGCTCGGCGAAAAAGGCCGCGACGGTCTCCGGCCCCTCGGCCAGGATCAATGTCTCCAATGCCTCGGCCATGCGGGTGGCGTAATCTTCCTCGCTCTCGCCGTCGTGGTGCCCCCGGTAATAGTGCGGGCATTCCGTGTGCCGCATCATGGGCAAGGGCAGGGCGAAATCCGCATGCATGTCGGGCTTGCCCGAAACGCTGACGGCCGCGATGGTGCTGCCGTGATAGCCCCGTTCGCGGCCGATGATCTTGATCTTTTCCGGCCGTCCCATGGCCGCCTGATAGTACCAGGCCAACTTTACAGCCGTGTCGTTGGCTTCCGAGCCGGAGCATTGGAACAGCACCTTCGACATGGGCACCGGAGCCAGTTGCACCAGTTTTTCGGCCAGGTCGATGCTGCTCTCGTGGGCCGCGTGGCGGTATGTATGGTAATAGCCCAGCCTGCGCATCTGGTCATAGGCGACCTTGGCGATGCGCTCGTTGGCGGAAAAGCCCAGGGCCGCGCACCACAATCCGGCCACCGTCTCCATATAGCGGTTGCCGTTTTCATCCACCACATATATGCCCTCGCCGTGGCTGACGATGACCGGGCCGATCTCGGCGTGGCGGCGCATGTTGGTCTGGGGATGCACATAATAGGCGATGTCGCGCGCGGCTGCGGAATTGGGCATGACGTTCATGAACGGATCTCCCGGTACAAGATAGGGCCAATTGGCATCAGCTTAGACCAAACCCGCGCTAATCGAAAGCCGGGGCGATTTCCTCCTGAAAACGGTGCATCTGCTCGCGCACCATGGCGTCCGGCTTGTTGCCCACGTTGAAATACAGAATGACCTCCTCGATCCCCGCCACCTGGACCTTTTTCAAGATATCGATGATTTTGCCGGACGGTCCGATCAGAATGGAGCGCTCGCCCAGGTCCTCTTTTTTCATGTTTTCCAGGATACGGATGATATCCAGGAAATAGTGCATGGTCGGCGGCGCCTTGGCCGGATCGTCGGGGAAGGCGGGCAGGACGCAATGCTTGAAATAGGCCATCTGGCGCTCCCGGCCATAGTCCTCCGCGCCCGTATCATCGGCGATATGGATAAAATAGCTGCACATGGTGCGGCCGGGGGCGTTGCCCAGGGCGGCACATTTGTTGCGATAGCTTTCGACGGCCGGTTCCAGGCCGCCATAGACCATGCCGGCGGCAAAGGGGGCATAGATAATGTTCAGGCCGTGTCTTGCCGCCATATCGGCGGAGGTTTCCGAAAAAGAGGCGACATAAAAGGGGATGGGGCTTTGTACCGGTTTCGGCGTTATCTCCATTTCCGGTATGTCAAAGAACTGCCCCTTGTGGGACCAGGGGCCGGGAGAATTCCAGGCCTTCAGCACGACCTGCATGCCTTCCTCGAAAATTTCCGCCGAGTCCATGAACGGGGCGCCAAAGGGGGCGAATTCCCGCCGGTCATAGCCACGCCCGGCGGCGAAATCGACCCGTCCGCCCGAAATCAGATCGATCGTCGCCCATTCCTCGGCCACATGCAGGGGATGATGCAGGGGCAGGACGCTGACCGCGGGCGCCAGTCGAATGTGTTCGGTTTCGGGTATAATGCTGGCCAACAGGGTGCCGGGCCGTGAATTGACCCCAAGCGAATCGAAATGATGCTCGCCAATCCAGGCCGAGTGATAGCCCAGGCGGTCGGCCAAGATGGCCTGGGCGCGAATTTCGCTGATGAATTGGTTGGCGCTGCGCGGATTGTCCGGATAGGCGTTGTCGGACAGGGTGAAATAGCCAAACTTCATGATACGGTTTTCCCATCCATGGCGTCCCGGCGGCGAGCCGCCGCGGCCAAATTGCGTTATTCCCGCGGGAACTCTATCATACCACCAAGCGTGGCATGATGTGGGAGTGGGCAATGCCGGAAATCATGGCGGCTGGCGAGCTTGGACAGGGTGCCTTTCAGGCGCAAGGATATCTCAGCCCGATCCGGGTCATCTCGGAGGGGGATGCGGCCCAACTCGCCCACAAGATTGCCGGAATTTATGACGATTACGGCGCGGCGGCGAAAGACTATCTGGGCAGTAATGCGCACTTTATCTACCCCGCGCTGTTCGATCTGGTTTGTAACCCGGCGATCCTGGATCGGGTGCAGACGATCCTGGGCCCTGATATTCTTTGCTGGTCGGCGTCGTTCTTTTCCAAGCCGGCCCGGGATTCAAGCTTTGTCTCCTGGCACCAGGATCTGACCTATTGGGGTTTGGCGCCGGCGGATATTGTTACCGCCTGGGTCGCCATCACCCCCAGCAACCGGGAAAACGGCTGTATGCGGGTGATGCCGGGCAGCCACGATCAGGGACAGTTGGGCCACAACGATACCTTTGCAGGGCAAAATCTTCTCAGCCGCGGCCAGGTATTGGAAGTCTCGGTGGACGAGGACCAGGCGGTTGATCTGGTGCTGCGGCCGGGCGAGATGTCCTTGCATGACGTGCTGATCGTACATGGTTCCCAGGCCAATCGTTCCAATCTGCCCCGCCATGGCTTTGCCATCCGCTATATTCCGACTTACTGCAAACAGATCGGCGGGCGGACAACGGCGCTGCTGGTGCGCGGAGAGGACCGCTATAATCATTTTGATCCGGTGCCCCGGCCCCAGGCCGATTTGCATCCCGACGCCGTCGCCTTTCGGGAAAAGGCCAACAGGGCGGTCAAAGCCATTCTGATGGCCGGCGCCAACCCAACAATCGAACCTGAAGGAGAGTGAACATGGCTTTGGAAATTATCGGCTTTCCCCGTTCGAATTTCGTGCGCACGGTGCGCATGGCGGCCCGGGAAAAGGGCGTTCCGTATGAGCATATCCCGGCCATGCCCCATTCCGACGAGGTGAAGGCGATCAACCCCCTGGGTCTGATTCCGGTGATGCGTCACGATGGTCTGGAACTGGTGGAATCACATGCCATCGCGAAATACATTGACACCGCCTTCGATGGCCCGGCCCTGGTGCCGACCGACCCCAGGAAGGCCGCGCCCATAAATCGTTGGATTTCCACGGTGAATACCTCGGTCGATCAGCTTTTGATCCGCCGCTATGTGGTCGAATATGCCTTCCACAAGGACGCGGAGGGCAATGTTGTGCGGGACGTGATCGATAAGTCGGTAAAGCACCTGCCCAAGATGTTCGCCTTGTTGGAGGGGGGTGTCGGGGAAGGCTATTTGGGCGGCGATGCCTTCTCCCTGGCCGACTGCTTCGTGATGCCGATCCTGGCGGCGGTGCGGAACTTTCCCGAAGGCAGGGAAAATATGGAAAACTGCCCGGACCTGACGGCCTATTTCACCAAGCTTTCAGAGCGGCCCAGCTTCGTCGAGACGGCCAGTTAGAGCGGTTCCGGGCTATTGTGACCCATTTGACCGCTCACCAAGGCCCCGTGGGTACGCGCGGTTCGCAGGTCGATGTGGGACATCGTCCAAGAACCGCCCCAGGCCCTTGTGCCGCCACGGGGCCTTGGTGAGCGGCCTTCGGTGGCGACCCTAAGCCATTCGGATGCGTCGCGCCGCTTGCCCGATATACCATATCGCCCAGAGAACACTTGGGCGCGGCGCGCCTACCCGAATGGCTTATGGACGCCATCAAATGGGTCAGAATAGCCCGGAACCGCTCTAGGGTCGCCACCGAAGGCCGCTCTACACGACACGCGCTACCGTCATCCTCGGGCGAAGCGAAGCGGAGACCCCCAAAGTTTCGTGGCGATCCAGAACCGCAAACACCTGAGTTTGCCGCCCTGGATTGTCGGGTCAAGCCCGACAATGACGGTGATTGAGACTGTTTGTCGGGTGGCGTGCGGTCAAATGGTTCAGGAAACCCGGAACCGCCGGCTAATCCCGGAAATTCACATATTGCAGGGGCTGGGGCAGCTTCATCCCCTTGATCAGGGCGATGGCGGCTTGCAGGTCGTCGCGCTTTTTGCCGGTGATGCGTAGTTCATCGCCCTGGATCGCGACCTGGGTTTTCATCTTGGCGCCCTTGATGGCCTTTACCACCATTTGCGCCAGGTCCCGCTCGATACCCTGTTTGATAACGACTTTCTGGCGCAGGCTGTTGCCGGAGGCTTTCTCCGGCTCGCCAAAATCAAAGGCGTTGTGATCGACCTTGCGCTTGGCCAGATAGCCGCGCAACAGCTCCTGCACCTGCTTCAACTTCAGGGCGTCATCGGCCAGAAGGGTCAACACTTCTTCCTCCCGTTCGATGGAGCATGCACTGCCCTTGAAATCGAACCGGGTTGATATTTCCCGCATGGCGCCCTGAATGGCGTTGTCCACTTCAGGCAATTTCGTCCGCGAGACGACATCGAAGGAAGGCATGGCGGTTGCTTCTCGTTATGAATAGGGCCGGCGCATCATAGCGCAAACAAGCAATGCCGAAAACGGTCTAGGAAACCAGGTCGAATTCTTCCAAATCCGGCGCGGCCATGTCGTCGCAGAAACGGTCGAAGCTGAAGGGCCACATGGCAGGGTTGCCGGTCTTGTCCAGATACCAGCTTTGGCAGCCGGTCACCCAGACGGTGTCTTTCATGGCCTCTTTCAGGGCGGCGTTAAAACGGTCGGCGGCGTCCTGCCTGGCGGATATTTCGCTGATCTTGCCTCCGCGCCACAAGGCGATCAACTGCATGATATAGCCCAACTGCCGTTCCGATATATCGATCAGGGAAAAATTGCCAATGGGACTGTTGGGCCCCACCAGCATGAAGAAATTCGGAAAGCCGGGAATGGAGACGGAACGATGGGCCTGGGTCGCCTCGGCCCAGACATCCTTCAAATCCACGCCGCCCTTGCCGATCAGGTCCATGGGCCGCATGAAGCTGTGACCATCGAAGCCGGTGGCCAGGGCCAGAATATCCAATTCATGCAGACGGCCATCCCCGGTCCGCAGGCCACCCGCCTCTGCCCGTTCAATCGGCTCGGTAATCAGTTCCGCATTGGGCCGCTGGATCGCTTCATAGAAGCCATCGGAAACGATCAGACGCTTGCAGGCCGCCTGATAATCCGGCGTCAACCGGGCCTTTAGCTCCGGGTCGTGCACGTTGTCTTCAAGGTTCGCCAGGCAGGCGTCCTCCACCCGCTTCATCTGCGCCTTGTCGCCGATCACCGCTTCGCCGAAGGTATCCGCGAACAGGCGGGTCAGGAAGACATGCAAATCGTCCATGGCTTGCGGTTGGTTGCGGAAGACATTTTTTTCTTCCTCGCTGAAGGCGGGGTTTACCTGGGGGAATATCCATTGCGCCGTGCGCTGGAACAACGACAGATGGGCCACCCGGTCCACGATGTCGGCGGTAATCTGCACGGCGGTGGAGCCGGTGCCGACGATGCCGACGCGTTTGCCCTCCAGTGCCACGTCATGGTCCCATCGGGCGCTGTGAAAGACAGCCCCGGTAAAATCATCCAGGCCGGCGATATCGGGATAGACGGGATGGTGCAGAACCCCGGCGGCCGAGATGATGATGTCAACCACGTCCACCTTTTCCCGGCCGGTTTCCAGGTGCCACTTGCCCTCCTGATATTCCGCGCGGCTAATCTCGCGGTTGAACTCGATGCGGCTTTCCACATTGTATTTTTTCGCCACGCCCTCGAAATAAGCCTGAATTTCCGCGCCAGGGGAAAAGCGGTGGCTCCACTCCGCATTTGGTTCAAAGGAATAGCGGTACAGGTGCGAGGGGACGTCGCAGCTTAGGCCGGGATAGGTATTCTCGCGCCAGGTGCCGCCCAGGCGGTCCGCCTTTTCATAGACGGTGAAGTCCATGATGCCGGCTTCCCGCAGCTTGATCGCCGTCAGGATGCCCGACATGCCGGCCCCGATAACCGCGATCCGCGGCGACCGGCTGGTTTTGCTTTCAGTCCCTGAACTTGCCTTTGTAACCATCGGCTACTCTTCCTTCGACCGCGCAGATGTGGCTTTCATAGCATTAAAATCCGCCCATCCGGCAGAGATTATAGCGTGGCAAAAAGCCACATATGGCACCTATCAGAGGGACTGAATGATAGGGTAAGTTTGGCGGGCACGAAATGGGAGAGGCTAAATGGCAAAATACCTGAAACAGGGTCTGGGGCAGGCAGAGGTGGACGAGGCCGATGCGGAGGTGCGGGCCCAGGTCGAAACCATTTTGGCCGATATCCAGGCACGCGGCGATGATGCGGTGCGGGAGCTGTCGAAGAAGTTCGACGATTGGAGCCCGGAAAATTTCACCCTTTCCGACAGGGACGTCGAGGCGGCAATGGCAAAGGTGGCGAAGCGCGACCTGGACGATATCCGCTTTGCCCAGGAACAGGTGGGCAATTTCGCCCGTCATCAAAAGGCCGCCTTAAGGGAGGTGGAAGTGGAGACCATGCCCGGCGTGGTGCTGGGGCACAGGAATATCCCGGTCAATTCCGTCGGCTGCTATGTGCCGGGGGGCAAATACCCCATGGTCGCCTCGGCCCATATGAGCGTGGTGACCGCCAAGGTGGCGGGCGTGCCCCGCATCGTCGCCGCCGCCCCGCCCCAGGGCGGCGCCCCACATCCGGCCATTGTCGCCGCCATGCATATGGGCGGGGCCGATGAAATTCTGGTTCTGGGCGGCATTCAGGCGGTCGCGGCCATGGCGCTGGGCACCGAAAGTATAGCAAGCGTGGATATGCTGGTGGGGCCGGGCAACATGTTCGTGGCCGAGGCAAAGCGGCAATTGTATGGCCGGGTCGGCATCGATCTGTTCGCCGGCCCCACGGAAACCCTGATCATTGCCGATGACAGCGTCGATGGAGAGCTCTGCGCCATCGACCTGTTGGGCCAGGCGGAACATGGACCAACCTCGCCGGCGGTGCTGTTGACCACCTCGGAAGCGCTGGCGCGGGATACCATGGCCCAGATCGAAAGGCAGTTGGATGTCCTGCCCACGGCGGAGATCGCCCGGCGGTCCTGGGCCGATTACGGCGCCGTTATTCTGTGTGAGAGCGAGGAAGAGATGTTGGACGAGGCCAATCGCCTGGCCTTCGAACATGTCCAGGTGATGACCAGGGACCCGGAATATTTCCTCGACAACATGACCAATTATGGCGCGCTGTTCCTCGGGCCGCGCACTAATGTTTCCTACGGCGACAAGGTCATCGGCACCAACCATACCCTGCCGACCAAGCGGGCGGGTAGGTATACCGGCGGCCTGTGGGTCGGCAAATTCATCAAGACCCATACGTATCAACGGATTCTGACCGACGAAGCCTCTACCCTGGTCGGGGAATATTGTTCCCGCCTGTGCATGTTGGAGGGCTTCGCCGGCCATGCGGAACAGGCCAACGTGCGGGTACGCCGCTATGGCGGACGCAATGTGCCGCCCTACACGGCGGTGGAGCGGGTATAATGGCGGGGATCGTTCTGTGGGGTGCCATTTCGCTTCGCGCGCTGCGGGTCCATTGGGCCTTGCAGGAATTGGGCCTGCCATACGCGTTCAGGCCAATCCAGTCGCGAACCGGGGAAACCCTGACGGCGGAATATACCCGGCATAATCCAAAGCAAAAGATCCCCTGCCTGCAGGACGGCGATTTCACCCTGACGGAAAGCCCGGCCATCGTGAACTATCTGTTCAACGCCCATGGCGCGGGGAAGGATGTCTTTCTGCCGGAAAACGCTCAAGAAAGCGCCCGGTCCGATGAATGGAGCTATTTTGCCATGATGGAGCTGGATGCCCATTGCCTGTATTTGATCCGCCGGCACAAGTTTCTCCCGGAAATCTATGGCGAGGCGCCCACGGCGGTCGCCTCGGCGGCGGAATATTGTCTGAAACAAATCGACGCCGTCGCCCCGCGCGTCGAATTGGCCGATCCCTACCTTTTTGGCGACAAACTTGGCGCCGCCGATATCCTGCTGGCCACCACATTGGATTTTGCCCAACGCTATGAAGTGGCGCTGCCCAAGCCGTGCCAAGCCTATGTGGAGCGCGCCTTCGCGCGGCCCGCCTATCAAGCGGCCAAGGCCAGAAACGAGGACCTGAATGCCTGAAATCGCCCGCGAAAGTCTGGATGCCGCCCTGGGTGCGATCGAACGCCATGACGCGGCCATCAATGCCATGATAACGGTCGCGGCGGATCAGGCCCGGGAAGCCGCCGATGCGGCGGATCACGCGGCGGCGGAGGGGCGCTGGCTGGGCCTGCTCCATGGCATGACCATGGCCATCAAGGACAATATTCAAACCGCCGGGGTGCGCACCACCTCGGGCTCGTTGCATTTCAAGGATGTGGTGCCGAACCAGGATGCCTTCGTGGTGCAGCGGTTGCGGGCGGCGGGCGCGGTGATCGTCGGCAAGGCCACCATGCACGAGTTGGCCTTTGGCATCAGGTCCTACAACCCGGTCAGCGGGCAATGCCGCAATCCATGGGATCAAAGCCGTATACCGGGAGGCTCCTCGGGCGGTTCCGGCGCCGCGGTCGCCGCTGGCATGGTCCAGGGCGCGTTGGGCTCGGACACCGGCGGCTCGGTCCGCCTGCCCGCCGCCATGAACGGCATTGCCGGTTTGCGCCCGACCCATGGCCGGGTCCCCAACCACGGCTCGACCCCGGTCAGTGCCAGCTATGACACCATCGGTCCCATGGCGCGCCGGGTTGGCGATCTGGCCCGCATTCTGGCCGTCACCGCCAGGGGAGAACCCGGCGCGGCGCCAACCTCGGCGCCGGATCTGGGCAATTTTCTGCCGAGCTTGAATGATGGCGTGGCCGGTTTACGCATCGGCCTGCCGCTGAACCACTATTTCCTGGATTGCGATGATGATATCGCGGAAGCCGTGATGACGGCGGTGCGGGTTCTGGAGGCGCAGGGTGCGCGCATCATCGAGGTTGACGTGGAAGGGGCGGAAGAGACCCATCAATGGGGAACCGTCATGATCTATTCCGACGCCTGTGCCTTTCATGCGGAGCGTTTGGACAACGATCCCGAATTGTTCGCGCCGCAGGTACTGGAGCGCATGCTGGTGGGGCGTAGCTTTTCGGCGGTGGATTACGCAAACGCCTGCCGGGCGCGCGAGGCCTGGCAGCGCAGCTTGGCCGCTTTGTACCAGGATATTGATATTCTGGTATCGCCAACCACGCCGGCGCCGCCCACGCTGATCGAGGAAGACAAATCCCTGCTGGAGGCCACCAAGGATGCCTCGCGCAACACCTATGCGGGGGGCTTTGGCGCCAATCCCGGCCTGTCATTGCCCTGCGGGTTTACCTCCCATGGCCTGCCCGTCGGCCTGCAATTGGAAGCGGCATGGTGGCACGAACCCATGCTGCTGCGGGCGGGCATGACCTATCAGGCCATGACCGACTGGCATCTGGCCGAACCGCCGCTGCCCTAGTATTAAGAACCATAGAAAGCGATTGTCATGAGTGTGAAGAAACTGCTGGTCGCCAATCGTGGCGAGATCGCCATTCGTATCCTGCGCGCCGCCGCCGATCTGGGTATCGCCACGGTGACGGTCTATGGCGAAGACGAGGCGGCGTCCCTGCATCTGCGCAAGGCGGACGAGGCGGTGCCGTTGCCGGGCAGGGGCGTGGCGGCCTATCTGGATGGCGCGGGTATCGTGGCCCTGGCCCGGGACAGAGGCTGTGATGCCATTCACCCCGGTTACGGCTTTTTAAGCGAAAATGCCGATTTCGCTGCGGCCTGTGCCCAGGCCGGAATTGCCTTTGTCGGACCGGGGGCGGAAACCCTGGATATGTTCGGTGACAAGGCAGCAGCCCGGGATCTGGCCGAGCGAAATGGCGTTTCGGTATTGCCGGGCAGCCGGGGCGCGACGGACGTGGCCGGGGCGGAAGCTTTTTTCGCCAGCCATGGCGCCACCATGATCAAGGCCATCGCGGGCGGTGGCGGCCGCGGCATGCGGGCCATACACGATGGCGCCGAGATGGCGGCGGCCCATGCGCTGTGTCAGGCCGAGGCCTTGCAGGCGTTTGGCAATAGTGATGTCTTCGTGGAGCGCCTGTTGGAGCGGCCCCGGCATATCGAAATTCAAATCATCGGCGATGGCAGCGGCGCCATCAGCCATCTGGGCGAGCGCGAATGCAGCATGCAGCGCCGGCATCAAAAACTGGTGGAAACGGCCCCCGCGCCGGGCCTGGCGCCAAATTTGCGGGACCAGCTTACCCAGGCCGCCGTTACCCTGGCCCAGGCGGTGGACTACCGCAACGCCGGGACCTTCGAGTTTCTGGTCGACGGTGATGATTACTACTTCATCGAGGCGAACCCGCGGCTACAGGTCGAACATACGGTGACCGAGGAAGTCTGGGGCATCGATTTGGTGCAGAGCCAACTGCGTCTGGCCGGCGGGGCCTCTCTGGCCGATCTGGGCCTGTTGCAGGCGGATGTGGGCCCGCCAAGGGGCCAGGCCATGCAGGTGCGGATCAACATGGAAACCATCGCGGCCGATGGCAGCGTGCGGCCCACGGGCGGCATACTGGAGAATTTCGAAATGCCCTCGGGGCCGGGCATTCGGGTCGATAGTTTCGGCTATGCCGGCTATCGCACCTCGCCCAGCTATGATTCCCTGCTGGCCAAGCTGATTGCCCATGCCAGTGGCAACGACTTCGCCGCCCTGGCCCGGAAAACCTACCGGGCCTTGTGCGAGTGCCGTATCTCCGGCCTGGAGAGCAATATATCCTTTCTGCAAAATCTGCTGTGCCACCCTGAATTCCGTGCCGGGCGGATCCATACCCATTTCATAGACGATCATTTGGCCGCCCTGGTGGAGGGCGCGGATCATCGGCGCCGGTTCTTTGAGCCGTCAGGCGATGCGCCGGCGGAGGCCAGCCTGGTTGGCGTCAAGGTGGACGCCAGTGATCCCCTGGCCGTGCTGGCCCACGGCAAATCCCAATCGGCGGCGCCAACGGAGACCGCCATGAACGGTTCGTCGGGTTCGGACGGCACCGTTGCCATTGCGGCCCCCATGCAGGGCACCATCGTCAGCATAGACGTGGCGGAGGGGGATGATGTCTATCCGGGCCGGCAGGTGCTGATCATGGAAGCCATGAAGATGCAGCATGTCATCGAAGCTGAAATCAGCGGCGTTCTGCGGCAGCTGCCCGTGGCCCCGGGCGACACGGTCTTTAAAGGCCACGCCCTGGCCTATGTCGCCGAGCAGGCGGTGGTGATCCCCGATGCCGGCGGCGTAGTGGCCGTCGATCTGGACTATGTGCGCCCGGACCTGGCGGAAGTATTGGAGCGTCAGGGCATGACCCTGGACGAGCGGCGCCCGAACGCGGTGGCCCGGCGGCGCAAGACCAACCAACGCACGGCGCGGGAGAATATCGAACAATTGTGCGATCCGGGTTCATTCACCGAAATCGGCTCGTTGGTGGTGGCGGCGCGGCGGCGCATGCACTCAATGGATGAATTGATAGAGCGGACGCCGGCCGATGGCTTGATCACCGGTTTGGGCCGGGTCAACGGCCATCTTTTTCCGGACGAAAGCGCCCGCTGTGCGGTGATGTCCTATGACTACACGGTTCTGGCCGGCACCCAGGGCAAGAATAACCACATAAAGAAAGACCGCATGTTCGAGATGGCGGAAAAATGGCGCCTGCCGGTGGTCTTCTTCACCGAGGGCGGCGGTGGCCGGCCCGGCGACACGGACATGATCTTCTCGGCCAATCTGCACGTTCCCGCTTTCCACCTGTTTGGCCGTTT
>JAKZRK010000260.1:0-4217 GCA_047518225.1 Alphaproteobacteria bacterium
CGTATGACGGCACACCCTACATATAGTGGGTGTGGGTTACAACCGGATAGGCACGGAATAAGGATCTTCTGGGATAGGCTCAGTGTATGCGAGTTCTTAGTCCCACCACGTCATACAGGAGGGACGTCAAACGCCAACACAGGCGTGGCAAAGACCTCAACAAACTCACCGATGCCATTGCGCGGCTTCAGGAGGCCGGGGCGCTTTCCTCTGCCTATCGAGCGCACCAGCTGTCCGGCAACTGGAATAATGTGTGGGAGTGTCACATAGAAGGCGACTGGCTTCTAATTTACGATGTGACCGAAGAGGAGGTGCGGTTAATTCGAACCGGCACCCACGCTGATCTTTTCCAGTAAACTGGCGAAATAGTTCAATCTGGCTCTATCGCGGCGGCTTCGGGAACGCTAAAATACAACCCGTAAAATGGGTTGTAAGGGGGCGGCATATGAATGGCTGGCAGTGGTTTTGGACCCTTGTGGGCTTCATTATTTACATCGTCGTCCTGATTTTCTTGTATTTCTACCAACCGTTCGAGGATCTGTTCAATCTGGTCCTGAACGGTTTGAGCTATGAAAACGCCATTCTCTGGGCCGTGGTGATCGTCGGTATTGTCGGCTTCTGCGGCTATCACTGGCGCGCCTATCAAACCCATATCGTGCAACAGCGCAGCGTCGAGGCCATGGTGCTGACATCCCTGCGCGGTTCCACCTTTATCGCCATATTGTTCAGCGCCGGGGCCGCGCTCCAGGCGGTGCAGATCCTGTGCGTCTATTTGCTGGCGCCCGGCTATAGCCTGGATGAAGCCTTTGGCAAGCGCCTGGCCGCGGTGCTGGCCCTGGTTATTCTGACCGGCGTCTTTTGCGTCATCTTCTGGCTGTTGAAAGTCATGCGCCCGGCCGGCCGCCGGGAGCAGGCCTGAAATAGCCCCTCATGGATGATTTCGAGCATATCATTTACCAGACGGCGGACGGCCGCGCCCGCATTACCCTGAACCGGCCGGCCAAGCGCAACGCCCTGTCGCTGGCGCTGTTGGAGGAATTGCACGAGGCTTTATGGGAGGCGGACAACGACAAGGACGTCCACTGCGTCATCCTACGCGGCGCCGGGCCGTCGTTCTGCGCCGGTTATGATCTGACGCCCGGCCTGAATAATCCCCCCGCCGGCGGCAGGCCGGGCCGCAGCTACCGCGAAGGCGGCATCTATGCCGATCCCACCATCGATGATGACATTTGGCGCCTGGAATACAGCCAGCGCCTGCGCATGGCCCTGTTCGATATGCACAAACCCTCTATCGCGCAGGTGCATGGCCATTGCCTGGCGGGCGGTACCGATATTGCCCTGCTCTGCGACATGGTGATCGCGGCGGATGATGCCGTAATCGGTTTTCCCCCGGCCCGCGACCTGGGCGCGTTGCCGAACCAGATGTGGCTGTACAATTGCGGCCCGCAATGGGCCAAGCGCCTGGTGCTGACCGGCGACACCGTCACGGGCGAGGAAGCAGCCCTGATCGGCCTGGTCATGAAATCGGTGCCCGCCGATTTGTTGGAGCGGGAGGTTGAGGGCCTGGCCGACCGCATGGCCCAGATCGATCCCGACTTGCTCGCCGCCAACAAACGCATCGTCAACCTGGGTCTGGAACTGATGGGCGCGCGGACCCTGCAACGGCTGTCGGCGGAAAATGACGCCCGTGCCCACCTGGCCCCCGGCACCCGGCAATTTCGCAAGGTGGCCAAGGACAAGGGCCTCAAGGCCGCCTTGGATGGCCGGGACCAAAACTTCGGCGATGGCCGGGCCCGGGTGCGTGGGCCGGAAACCCGCGACGGCAAGGGCAATCTGGTCGATCCCTAGACATGACGCTGACCATCGGCATTCTTGAAGCGGGCGCGGTGGGGGCGGAATTCTCGGCGCATTTCGCCACCTTCACGGATTCCTTCCGCAATTTCCTGGCGCCCGGCGGCGCGGGGCCGTTGCTACGGCCCTATCGTTGTTATGCGGGCGAATTTCCCCAAAGGGGCGATGCCTGCGACGGCTGGCTGATTACCGGCAGCGCCGCCGGCGTCTATGACGGCGACGATTGGATCGCCCGGTTGGAGGCCTTCACCCGCACGGCGGCGGAGAGCCGGCCGGTCGTGGGCATCTGTTTCGGCCATCAGCTGGTGGCCCAGGCCTTCGGCGGCACGGTGGCCAAGGCCCCTGCCTGGGGCATCGGGGTGCATCGCCACGACTTGCTGGCCCGGCATGATTGGATACAGCCGCCCCTGGCAAGCCTGTCCCTGTTGGCCTCGCATCAGGATCAGGTGGTCACACCGCCCCCCGGCGCCGCCATATTGGGCGGCAGCGCCTTCTGCCCCATCGGTGTCATGACCGTCGGGCCCAATGTTCTGAGCATCCAGAACCATCCCGAGATGACCAGGGACTTTGCCACTGAACTATACCAGATGCGCCGTGACCGCATGGGCGCCGCCGCCGTGGACGCCGCCCTGGACAGCCTGGCCACGGCCACGGACGAAGCCGCCGCCGCCGCTTGGATCCTGAACTTCCTGGGCCGTTAGAGCGCTTCCGGGCTAATTTCAGTCAAACATCCCAGCACGCGAAAATGGCGCGTAGGGCGGTTACAAATGCAAGTGGCTGATCCATCGTCAGATGGTGCTGGGCATCGGGAATGCCGATCATGGGATTGGCGGGATCAAATATGGGGGACATGTAATCCACCACCTCCGCGCCAAAAATGGCGCTTTCTTCGCCATAGATCATGGCCTTGGGGCAAGGTAGCTGGCGCAGGTAATCCTCCAACGGCTCGTCATGCAATCCGGCGACACGGGCGGAAGGATCGAATTTCCAGGTGTATCCGCCTTCGCATTCCTTGAGGGAATGTCGGGCGATGTGTTCGACGATATATTCGTTGTCGCAGAATTGCGGTGGAATGGGCCGAAAGCGGTATATCATTTCCTCCCTGTCGGTGAAGACCCGGTTGGGGGGACGCTTGGGTGGGTCAAAAAACCGGGATTTTTCCCCGCTCGGCCGATTTTCCGGCCGCAAGGGAGAATCCACGATAACCGCACCCGATAGCTCCGCGCCGTGAGCGTGGGCGTAGCACATGGTCATGAAACCGCCGAAACTATGACCCACGATGATCGGCTTTTCGCCCAATTTGGCATCGGCCAGCACCGCGGCGATTTCAGGCACGTGAACCTTGCTGCCATACCCCTCACGCCAGCCGCTGTCGCCCATGCCGGACAGGTCAATGGCCGCGATTGGCCGGTCGGCACAGAAAAACGGCGCGATAAAATCCCACCAATGGGCGTGCGCGCTGGCCCCATGAATGAACAATATGCCAGGGCGGCTCGAAACCTCGGGTCCCCAACGTAAATAGTGGATATCACAATCCATGACCTGCAAATGCTGCGGGGCCGGGGTGTTTTTCAGGGCCTGCTCGAACCAATACGGCGGGTCCGTTGGGGGTGGGTCCTGGGGCGGTTCCATTGGCGGTTCTTCGAACATCGATCTCGTCCAAATCCTGATTTTCACCACGCCATCATACACGGCTTATTCCGCCATGATCGCAAATTTCCATATCTGCCCAATGGCATCTGCGGGCGGCTATCCGGCACGAGCCAGGTGTCTTGGACCGCGAACCGTCGAAGATGACCCAACCCGGTCATTCCGGGAGGCCTGCGTTACGTACCGAACCAAACGGCGCGTTTCCGCGCCATTGGCAAACGGTGGAGCGCATGGTGCCGGCGCGGATGGCAAAGGACGCGGCCTTTGCACGGCAGGCGCGGCGTAATACCAAGCTGCACTGATAGGAACCCATTGAGATTGCCTCCGCCCGCCCTTGGGTAGGAGTGGAGGCGCCGGCGATGTGGGACATCGTCAAGCCTTCACGACGCCATCCGAGGGCGGGCGGAGGCGACCGGAACGGCGCATTGCGGGGGGGGTTCGGGTGTGTCGCGCGCGTCTTACGATATCCCGTATCGCCGCACCGCACGCACCTACCCGAAAACCCCCGCAATGCGTCTGAATGGGTTCCTATCAGTGCAGCTTGGTATAAGTTCGTGTGACCAGGAAATACAAGCCCTGTCGATAACAAACTGAATTGACCGCTTTATGTACCATATAGTTTGACCGCTTCGGTTTTGGTTGTTGGCTCTGTGGGGAAGTGGTCAGGTCGGCGTAGCCGGGCTGTCCCCTTATCCACAGAGCGTCCTTTTGCCGCG